>DASUPL010000084.1:0-14100 GCA_036281155.1 Solirubrobacteraceae bacterium
ACGCCCATGTGGTGGTCAAGCTGACAAAGCGCACTCCCGGCGACTTCGCGCCGCCAGCGTGATGTGCTCGGACAGCCTGCGCTGAAACGCTTTCACCGAGAAGCGCTCGGCGTTCGCTTTCGCGCGCGCGGGGTCGAAGTCGATGCTGTCGATGCGCTCGATCGCCTTCGTGAAAGAGTCGACGTCGTCGAGCTTCGCCAATAGACCGGTCTGCCCGTCGATCACCGTCTCCAGAGCGCCGCCCGCGGCCGCCGCGATCACCGGTCTGCCGGACGCCTGAGCCTCGACCGCGACGATGCCGAACTCCTCCATGCTCGGCACGACCACCGCACGAGCTTCGGCGTAGAGCCGGGCGAGCTCTTCGTCGCTCGTGCGTCCCAGGAACTCAGCCTCGGGAAACGCCTCTTTCAGCGCGATGTGATCGGGACCGCTGCCGACCACGCGCACGGGCGCGTGAGCGCGACGCGCGGCCTCGAGCGCGACGTGCAGACGCTTGTGACGGACGAGCTCGGAGACGATCAGCAACTCCTCCCCCGGGGTGCCCGCGGAGAAGCGATGCGTCTCCACCGGCGGGTGCACGACCGCGGCGTCGCGTCCGTAGTAACGCTTGATCCGTTCCCGGCTGAGCTGCGAGATGGCGATGTAGGAGTCCACGCGCCCGCTCGCCGACAGATCCCACCTGCGCACTCGGCGCAGCTGACCGCGCAGCAGCCGTCGCAGCGCCGGCGAGGTCTCCGCCACCGCGCGATCCTCCTCGTACCAGGCATAGCGAAACGGGGTGTAGCAGTAACAGATGTGAACCGCGCCAGCTGGCACGCGCACCCCATGGGCGAACGCGCTGCTGCTGCTGAGCACCACGTCGGAGGACGGCAGCTGCAGTCGCTCGACCGCCATCGGGTAGAGCGGCAGCAGTCGCCTGAACGTCGACTGGCTGACGCCGAGGCGCTGCAGCGGAGAGGTGGTGATCGAGCGTCCCGCGAAGCGCCCTCTCGTCCCCGGCTCGTCATAGAGCAGTGTGAAGATGGGAGCCTCGTAGAACATCTCGGCAATAGCCGCGAACGTTCGCTCGGCGCCGCGCATCACCAGCAGGTAGTCGTGGGCCAGGCTGACGCTCTTGGATGCAAGCGCCGAGGAGAGCGCGGGGCGGCAGTTGAGTGTGAAAGCGGGGTCATCGTCGTGCGCGAAACGAAACACGCCCCGACGGTAATTTGCGTCGATCGCCGCGAAGTTATTTCTCGGATAAGCGCGCGTTGCGATTCACAACAAGCGTGAAGCTCCCCAAGCCTGAAGCTTGCTAGGAATAGTGAATGCGTCTGTTGATAGTGGTGCCTTGGGGGAGCCGCTTGGGAGGCGCGGAGGCGATGCTGCAGATGGCGCTCGACGGGGCGCAGGAGGCCGGGCATGAGCTCGAGCTGGTGTTTCTGGAACGCGGTCCGTGGCCTTCTGAGTTGAGCGACCGCGGTTTTCGCGTCGAGGTCCTCCAGGCGGGTCGGCTGCGCGACGCCCGCCGCGGGCTCGCGACGATCGTGCGGCTGGCGGACATCATGCGCGCACGCAAGCCCGACCTGATCCTGAGCTGGATGGGCAAGGCCCACCTCTACAGCGCGCCGGCGGCGCTGCTGGCGCGCATGGGCGAGCGGACCGTCTGGTGGCAGCACGGGATCCCCGAGGGGCACTGGCTGGATCGCGCTGCCACGCTCCTGCCCGCGATCGCTGTCGGCGCCTCCTCGAACGCCTCGGCGCTCGCGCAGGCGAGGATGTTCCCCTCGCGTCCCACGTTCGTGGTGGCCCCAGGCGCGCGCACTCCCACGGCCGATCCCGAGCCACTCGCGCTGGAGCTCCCCGCCGCGGTTCCCGTGATCGGGATCGTCGGGCGGCTGCAGCCCTGGAAGGGGCAGGACCGGCTGCTGGAAGCCCAGGCGCTGCTGCGCGAGCGCGGCCTGCTCACACATGCGCTGCTCGTCGGAGGCGATGCCCATGGGCTCTCGCCGGATTACGCCCGCTCGCTACCGGAGCTGGTCGATCGTCTGGGGCTGGACGATGCGGTGACGATGACAGGTCAGGTGCCCGATGCAGGGCCCTATATCCAGCGGATGGACATTCTCGTCAACGCGTCCGAGGCGGAGCCGTTCGGGATCGTGTTGCTGGAGGCGATGGCCCGCGGCGTCGCGGTGGTGGCGGTGGACGCGGGCGGTCCCACGGAGATCGTCGAGGACGGGAGGACAGGCGTGCTCGCGCGGTCGGGGGATCCACGCGCGCTGGCGGACGCGCTCGAGACCCTGCTCGACTCACCTGGTCTGAGGCAGGCGATCGCGCGGGCTGGACGTGAGCGCTTCATGGAAGACTTCACCGACGTGGCCATGCGCGCGCGGTTCTTCGAGTGCATCGAGGCGGTTCTCGACGCGCCTTGCGCGGTCACGATCGTCGCCCACGACGTCGGGTCGATCGGAGGCATGGAGCGCCAGCTGGCAGAGCTGATCGCGGGGCTCACACGGCTTGGTCACGAGGTGACGGTGATCGCGCGCACGTGCGAGCTGCCCGCCGACGTGAAGGTGAAATTCCGCCGCGTGCCCGGCCCACGACGGCCTTTCCTGCTGTTCTATCCATGGTTCATGCTCGTCGGCTCGCTCGCGGTGTGGCGATGGCGCCGGGGCGTCGTCCAGGCCACGGGCGCGATCGTGTTGAATCGCGTCGACGTCGTCGCGATCCACTGCTGCCACCAGGTCTACCGGGCGGCGCCCACGCGTCCGGGCAGGTTATTCAGGTGGAACGTGGCCTTCGGGGGGCTTCTCAAGCGTGCCGCAGAGAGGCTGTGCGTTCGCGTCAACGGCGCGTCGGCGCTCGTGTGCGTCTCAGAGGGCGTCGCGGAGGAGATGCGCACGCACTATCCACACGCGGCCGAACGAACGCTCGCGATTCACAACGGCGTCGACACGGAGGCATTCGCGCCGGGAGCTCACACCGAGCTTGCGCGAACGATGCGCGCCGGGCAGGGCATCGGCGAGGAGCGGTTGGTTGCCGCGTTCGTCGCGCGGGAGTGGGGCCACAAGGGGTTACAGGAGGCGATCGAGGCGCTGGCGCTGGCGCCGGCATGGGATCTGGTCGTGGCGGGGACGGGAGATCGGGCGCGCTATCGAGAGCTGGCCGAGTCGCTCGGCGTCGGCGAGAGGGTGCACTGGCTGGGCGTGGTGCGCGAGATCCAGGTCGTCTACGCGCTGGCGGATGCGTTCGTGCTGCCTTCGAGCTATGAGACGTTTTCACTCGTCACGTTCGAGGCGGCGGCGAGCGCCCTGCCCATCCTCGCGACGCCCGTGAGCGGTGTGCGCGATCTGATCCGCGACGGCGAGAACGGCTTTCTGATCGCGGCCGAGCCGCGGGACATCGCCGATCGCCTCGACGAGCTCGCGGGCGATGCGGCGCTGAGGGAGCGCTTGGGGGCCGCGGCGCGAGCCTCGGCGCTCGCGTTCACCTGGGAGGAGATGGTGGGCAGGCATCGCGAGTGCTACGCGCGCCTGGCACCGCGCGCTGCGCGTTAACCGCTTGCTCCGGACCCTCGGTGGCGGGCTCCTGGGGTGGTTTCGGCGGCTCTGATCAGCAGCCGCTCCAGCCGGTCGGTTGCCGACTCCACGGAGAACAGGCGCTCGGCGGCGGTCCTGCCGGCCCTCGCCAGCCGTCGGCGCAGCTCGGGCGATGCTCGCAGCGTGTTCAGACGGGCGCGCAGCGCCTCGCGGTCGCCCTCGGGGAACACCAGACCCCCTTCGGTCAGCCCAATCAACCACGGAATCTCACCCGAGTCCGAGCCCACCACCGGCACTTCACACCACAACGCCTCGACGATCACCCTGCCGAACTGCTCCTTCCACGTGGGCGTGGTGGTGGAGGGGAGCACGAGCACGTCGAGCTGAGCGTAAGCCGCGGCCATCCGCTCGTGCGTCAGGCCGTCGCGGACGCGCAGCCGCGAGCCGGGGATCGGCTGTCCGTCGAGCCGCGTTCGAAGCTCGCCGTCGCCGAAAAGCAGCAGCTCCACGGGAGCATCGAGTCCGCGCACCGCCTCGAGCAGGTCCACGAGACCCTTGCTCTGAACCAGGCGGCCGGCAAAGCCGACTGTGAAGGGTCGCTCGGGCGCTGCCGGCGCGGGGTCCCAGCCGGGGACCGCGGGCGGAGCGAAGCCGACTTCACCGTGCGCTCCCCACTCACGGGCAAGCTGTCCAGCCGCATCCGATCGCGCGGCCACGAAAGCCGCGTCACGCAAAACCCGCGAGCGCAGCCAACGCACCGGGCGGGGGAGTCTCCTGTCGATGTTCTCATAGCACTGAACGCCGAACGGGATGTGAAGATTTGTGAAAGTTTGTCCCCACTGCGCCGTCGCGAGCGAGTACGGCTCGGCCTCCACAAACGCCACATCCGGGCGAAATTGCTTACACAGGGCGCGAGTTTTGGTGATATAGAAGTGTCGTTGAGGATGGCCTCGCAACGCCACTCTGGTGGGTCGCAGTGCATCATTCATTCCAGGCAGCGCTTTTGGCTCCACAGAGCCATTTGCGTAGGAGTGACTCCATCTGTTTGGTAACACGATCTTCACATTCCATCCGCGCCGCGTGAGCTCGCGGTAGACCTCCTGGTTGACGCTCACTATGGCGGGATGACTCACCACCAACACACGCCGTGGCTCACGGTTCACATTTACCATCTATGACACTGTAGTCTTGAGGCGCAGATGAGCGAGACGACCGACGCCAGCGCCATCTTTGCTCCTCTGTGGCGGCACAGGTGGCTGATTCTGCTCGTGGGAGCGCTCGTCGCCGTGGGGTCCTATGTGCACTACAAGCGCCAGCCGAGCGTATATCAGGCGACGACGCAGATTTACCTCGCAAACGGATCTGAAGAACAGTCTCTCCTGACGGATGCTCAGGGCAGGAAAGCGCTCAACGAACGCGCGGTCTCAGATCAGGCGGCGATCGTCAACTCAAATGTCGTGAGTAAAGCGGTGCGCAACCTGCTGCGCGGCGAACACGCACACGCCGCGCTCAAGGGCAAAGCTCGCGCGAAGGCCACGGCGGGCAGCGATCTGGTGGTGATAACCGCGGAAGCGGTCAACGCGAAGGCGGCGGCGAAGCTCGCCAACGCCTACGCGAGCGTCTACATCAAACGCCAGCACGCCACGTACGTGAAAGAGATCGGGGCGGCGATCGCGGCCACGCGCGGAGCGCTCCGCAGGGTCGAAGCTCAGGCGAGCGCGCAGAAGACCGCCGCTCGCGGTAGGAGCTCGGCCGCGATCAGCGGATCCGCCGCTCTGCAGGCCGCCACGCTCGCGAGTCGCATCAACCAGCTCGAATCGGCTCTCAGGGTTACGCGCGTCGCGCAGATCAGCCCCGCCGGGCCGAAGAAGGCGCATCTGCTCTCTCCGACGCCGAAAAGGAACGCGATCTTCGGGTTCCTGCTCGGGTTGCTGATGGCCTCGACAGCCGCCTACGCGCTCGGTCGCCTCGACCGTCGCCTGCGCTCGCTGGCGGCGATCGAGGAGGCGTTCGGAACGAAAGCCCTGGCCGCGCTGCCGAAGGTCAAACGTCCGATCGTGCACGAGGACGGTCAGCCGAGGGTCTGCCCGGGGTTGTTGGAGCCCCTGCGCCGCGCGCACACGGCGCTGCGGCTCGGCGGCGTGGCTCGTGACCGGGCGCAGGCCCCTCGCGTGCTGCTCGTGCTCAGCGCCGACGCGGCCGACGGCAGGTCCACCTTCCTCGCCGCGCTCGCGCTCGCGCGACGCGACGCCGGCGAGCGCGTCACGCTCGTCGAGGCCGACTTCCGCCGCCCGGTTCAGGGCAAGCTGCTGGACGTCACCGCGCCGTGGGGTCTAGCGCAGGTGCTCGAGGGCCAGATCACGGCCGACGAAGCGATGCGCCTCGTCGTCTCCCCCTCGGCGCAACCGCTGACTCAGCAGCCAGCCACGGGCGAGTCCGGGGGAGGTGGCGTCTCGACGCTGGTCCAGACGCGCAGCGGCACGGGCGCGGCGTCGGTGCTCGTGTGCGGCGGCCCCAGCGCCAACCCGCCGGCGCTGCTCGCATCCGCCGCCACCGGGGAGCTGCTGGGCGCGCTCGCGCAGGAGTACGACTCGGTGCTGATCGACGTGCCCTCGCCGCTGGAGGTCAGCGACGCGATGGCGCTGCTGCACCTCGTCGACGGGATCGTGATCGTCGCGCGCGTCGGGCACACGCGTCGGGCGTCCGCCGAGCGGCTGATGGAGCTGCTCGAGCGCTCACCCAGCGCGCCCGTCCTGGGGGTCGTGGCCAATGGCGTCGCGACGGGAGAGCTCAGCCGTATGGGCTTCTCGCCGCAGCACGGGGCGAAGGGTCGGTTGCGCGCGCTGCTGCGACGATGAGCGCGGCCCTCGCTCTCCTCTGCGGCCTGCTGGCGGTGGCCGCGCTCGCGCTCCACCCGCGCCTGGAGGTCACCGTCGCCCTGCTTGCGCTCTACCTCGGGCTCCTCGACGGGCCGATCAAGCTGCTCGTCCACAACCAGGCCGCCTCGGCGATCCGCGACGCGCTGATCGCGGCGATCGCGCTCGGCGCGCTGACACGCGCGATCCAGGGCGGGCGGGGCGTGCGCCTGCCGCCGCTGAGCGGCTGGGTGATCGTGTTCGTCGCGCTGGTCGTGGTGCAGGCGTTCAACCCCAACACCCACGGCGCGCTGAAGGTGATCGGCGGGTTCAGGCAGCAGTTGGAGTGGGTGCCGTTCTTCTTCTTCGGCTACGCGCTCATGCGCTCCCGTGAGCGCTTTCGCAAGCTGTTCCTGATCCTCGGTGTGATCGCGCTCGCGAACGGGCTCGTGAGCACCTACCAGACCCGGCTGACCCCGGCCCAGCTGGCCAGCTGGGGGCCGGGCTACGCGGAGCTGGTGCACGGCTCCGAGACGCTCTCCGCGCGCAAATACGTCAGCGAAGGCGTCGCCCGGGTGCGCCCGCCGGGTCTCGGCTCGGACACGGGCTTCGCCGGCGGCATGGGCGTGCTCGCGCTGACGGGGGCGCTCGCCCTGCTGGCGAGCGCCACCCCGCGGCGACGATGGCTCGCGACGCTGCTGTGCCTCGGCGCGCTGCTCGCGGTCGCGACCTCGCTCGCGCGACTGTCGGCCGTCGGCGCGGTCGTGGGGGCGCTCGCCTTCCTGGCGCTGTCGCTCAGCGCGGGACACCGGGCGACGCGCTCGCTGGGAGCGCTGCTGACGGTCGGCGCACTCGCGCTCCCGCTCGGCGCGCTGCTCGTGGCGAGCGAGGATCAGGGCGTCTTCTCCCGCTACGAGAGCATCGCGCCGAAGAAGGTCGTGGCGACGTCCACGGGCTACAAGGAAGCGAGCCTCGGCCAGATCCCACATGTGATCGCGACCACCCCGTTTGGGTTCGGGCTGGCCAGCGCCGGCCCAGCGTCGGCGTTCGGCGGACGCAGCGGCGTGGAACTGGAAGGCCACGGATTCAGCGCCGAGACGCAATACAACTTCGTGACCGACGAACTCGGCCTGCCGGGTCTGCTGCTGTGGGTCAGCCTGTCGCTGACGGCCATCGGCCTGGCGGTGCGCGGGCTGCCACGCGTCAAGGACGTCGACGTGCGCATCTATCTAGCCGGCATGTTCGCGGCGTTCATCGCGTTCACGATCATGGGCTTCGACGGTCCCGCGGCGGCGGGCGTGGCGTTTGGGTCCTACTTCTGGTTCGCGCTCGGAACCGCCGCATACTGGTTCGCCGGGCCCGGCCGCCGCGCCGACGAGAACGGGATCGTGGCGGTCGCGTGAGCGTCGCGAGCACCTCATCCGGGCGCACCGAGGCGGACGGGGGCACGCTCGCGCCGCTGGATATCTCCGCGCGCGAGCGGCTGAGCGCGCTGCTCGGCAAACGCCACGGCAAGGTCATCGGGCTCGCGATCAGCTCGATCGTGTCGGGCTTCGCGGAAGCCGGCATCCTGATCCTGCTCGCCCAGGCCGCGCAGGCGATCGCCAAGGGCAGCGAGCACGTGCACCTCAAGCTCTGGCTGATTCACGGCAACGCGTCGATCGGCACGCTGTTCGTCGCGGCCGGATGTCTCGGCTTCGCGCGGCTGGCGCTGCAGGCGCCGCTCTCGATCCTGCCCGCGTTGATCGCCGCGGACGTGCAGTCGCGAATGCGCACGAACCTGTTCCACGCCTTCACGCGCGCCTCGTGGGAGGTGCAGTCGCGCGACCGCGAGGGTCATCTGCAGGAGACGATGACCAGCCAGGTGATCCAGGCGACCGGCGGCGCGCTGCAGGCGACCACGTTCGTGACCTCGCTGTTCACGTTTCTCGTGCTGATGATCTCCGCGCTCACGCTCAACCTGATCGCCGCGGGCGTCGTGCTGGCGACCGCGATCGCGCTGTTCGCGGTGCTGCGTCCCCTGAACAGGCTCGGCGTCAGGCGCGCACGCGCGCTCTCGGCGGCGCAGATGGAGTACGCCGGGGGGATCGGAGAGGCGATCCGCGTAGCCGAGGAGACACACGTGTTCGGCGTCGACGGCGCCCAGCGCGAGCGCATCGACGGGTTCGTCGCGACCTCGAAGGCGCTGTTCTTCCGCTCGCAGCTCATCGGCCGGCTCACACCGAACCTCTACCAGAGCACCATGTACCTGCTGCTGATCGGCGGTCTCGCGATCATCCACGCCACGAGCGCCGGCCATCTGGCGTCGCTCGGTGGCGTGGTGCTGCTGCTCGTGCGCGCGGGCACGAACGGTCAGCAGGTGCAGGGCTCATTCCAGGCGCTGCGCCAGTCGCTGCCATTCATCGAACGCCTCCAGGAAGCCGCACGGCGCTACGAGGAGAGCAGCCCCGTGCGCGGCGAAGAGCCGCTCCAGCGCGTGGAGACGGTCGTCTTCGAGGACGTGTCGTTCGCCTACCGCCGCGGTCGCCCGGTGCTCTCGCACGTCAGCTTCGAGGTGCTCGGCGGCGAAACTGTGGGCGTCATCGGCCCCTCGGGGGCGGGCAAGTCGACGCTCGTGCAGGTCGCGCTGCGGCTGCGCCTCCCGACCGGCGGGCGCTATCTCGTCAACGGCCTCGACGCCGACTCGATCCGCTCCGAGGACTGGCACAGGCTCGTCGCCTACGTCCCCCAGGAGCCGCGCCTGCTGCACGCCTCTGTGGCAGAGAACATTAAATATTTTCGCGACATCGACGACGCGGGCGTGGAGCGGGCGGCGCGCCTGGCGCGCATCCACGACGACATCCTCGCCTGGCCAGACGGCTACGCGACCGTCATCGGGCCGCGCGCCGACGCGGTCTCCGGCGGTCAGCAGCAGCGCATCTGCCTCGCGCGGGCGCTCGCCGCGCGACCGGAGGTGCTCGTGCTGGACGAGCCCACCAGCGCCCTGGACCCGCACTCCGAGCGGCTGATCCAGGAGTCGCTGACGGAGCTCAAGCACGAGCTGACGCTCCTCGTCGTCGCGCACCGCATGTCCACGCTCGACATCTGCGATCGCGTGATGGTGATCATCGACGGGCGCCTGGCGGCGTTCGACACGCGCGCGCTGCTGGCGCGGGAGAACCAGTACTACCGCTCCGCGTCGATGCTCGCCGCTGGCGCGCCCGATGGGCAGCTGCGCTGATGGGCGGACGGCTTCCCGACTTCTTCGTCGTCGGGCACCCCAAGAGCGGCACGACCGCGCTGTACGAGATGCTCAAAAGGCATCCCCAGATCCACATGCCGCCGGGCAAGGAGCCGTGGTTCTTCGCCACCGAGCTGAACGAGCGCACCCCACCGCGCCCGGAAGGAGTGGCGCGCACGCTGGAGGAGTACGCGGCGCTGTTCGCGGCGGCCAAGCCCGAGCAGCGCGTGGGAGAGGCATCGGCGCTGTATCTGTGGTCGCGCACCGCCGCGGGGCGGATTGCGCAGGCGTGCCCCGATGCGCGCATCGTGGCGGTGCTGCGCGAGCCGGCGAGCTTCCTGCGCTCGCTGCACCTGCAGTTCCTGCGTACGTACATCGAGACGGAGAGCGACCTCGCCGCTGCGATCGCGCTCGAGCCGGCGCGCCGCGAGGGACGCGAGATTCCCCGCCACACCTACTGGCCCCAGACGCTGCTCTACTCCGAGCACGTGCGCTACGTCGAGCAGCTGCGCCGCTACACCGCCGAGTTTCCACGCGAGCGGGTGTTGGTGTTGATCTACGACGACTTTCGCGCCGACAACGAGGCGACGGTGAGGCGGGTGCTGCGCTTCCTCGACGTCGACGACTCGATCTCGATCGAGACGAGCGAGGCCAATCCGAGCGTCCGTGCGCGCTCGCAGCGCCTGCACGAGGCCGTCCACGCGATCTCCGTCGGGCGCGGGCCGGCGTCGCTGGCGATGAAGGGCGCGATCAAGGCGCTCACGCCGCCGAGGGTGCGCAGGGGAGCGCTCGAGGCGGTCCAGCGCCACGTCCTCTACAGCGACCAGCTGCCCGCGGAGGAGCACGTGATGGCCGAGCTTCGCTCCCGCTTCAGGGGAGAGGTGCAGGCGCTGGGCGACTATCTGGAACGCGACCTGCTCACGCTGTGGGGGTATGAGAATGTCGGGTGAGCCCGTGCGTGTGCCGGACTTCTTCCTCGTGGGCCATCCCAAGTGCGGGACCACGGCGCTGTACGAGATGCTGCGCCGCCACCCGCGGATCTTCATGCCGGCGTTGAAGGAGCCGCGCTTCTTCGCCAGCGACATGCGCCAACGCTTCCAGCCGTCGAGGTCGGGTGCGTTGCCGAGCACGCTCGAGAGCTACCTCGCGCTGTTCGCCGACGCGCCGCCCGAGCAGCGCGCCGGCGAGGCATCGCCCTCCTACCTGGCCTCGCACACCGCGGCGGGGCTGATCGCGCAGGTCCAGCCGAACGCGCGCATCGTGGCGATCCTGCGCGAGCCGGCGAGCTTCCTGCGCTCGCTGCACCTGCAGCTGCTGCGCTCGCACGTGGAGACGAAGAAGGACCTGCGCCGGGCGATCTCGCTCGAGGACGCCAGGCGCGAAGGCCGCGGCATCCCGCGCCGCTCGCACCGCCCAGCCGCGCTGCAGTACTCCGATCACGTGCGCTACGTCGAGCAGTTGCGCCGCTACCACGCGGTGTTCCCGCGCGAGCGGGTGTTGGTGTTGATCTACGACGACTTTCGCGCCGACAACGACGCGACTGTGAGGCGGGTGCTGCGCTTCCTCGACGTCGACGACTCGCTCCCGGTCGAGACGCTGGAGGCCAACCCGCGGGTGCGCGTGCGCTCGCAGCAGCTGGACGAGCTCGTGCACCGGGTCTCCGTCGGCAAGGGCTCGAGCGCGCGCGCCGCCAACGTCGCTGTCAAGGCGCTGCTGCCGCGGCCCGTGCGCCGCCGGGCCTTGGAGGCGACGCGGCGCCGCGTCGTCTACGCGCAGCCGAGCGCGCCGGACGAGGCGCTGATGTGTGAGCTGCGTCGACGCTACCTGCCCGAGGTGTGGGCGCTGAGCGAGTACCTGGATCGCGATCTGGTGGAGCTGTGGGGATATGACAGGCTCGACTGACCCCCCGCGAACCCCCGACTTCTTCGTCGTGGGTCACCCCAAGAGCGGCACCACGGCGCTGTATGAGATGTTGCGCCGCCACCCGCAGATCTTCATGCCCGAGCTGAAGGAGCCGAGGTTCCTGGCGAGCGACATGTACTTTCGCACGGGCGGCACGGACACCAGCCCGCTGCCGGGCACGCTCGAGGAGTACCTCGCGCTGTTCGCCGAAGCGCCTCCCGAGCAACGAGCGGGCGAGGCCTCGCCGCTGTACCTCGCCTCCGAGCTCGCGGCCGCGGATATCGCTCAGCTGCGCCCTGACGCGCGGATCGTGGCTGTGCTGCGCGAGCCGGCGAGCTTCCTGCGCTCGCTGCACCTGCAGTTCGTGCAGTCGCACATCGAGGACACGAACGACCTCGCCAAGGCGATCGCGCTCGAACAGGCCAGACGCGAGGGCCGTGAGATCCCTCGATCTTCACAGCTGCGCCCCCAGGTTCTGCAGTATGCGCGGCATGTGCGCTACGTCGAGCAACTGCGCCGCTACCACGCGGTCTTCCCGCGCGAGCGGGTGCTGGTGTTGATCTACGACGACTTCCGCGCCGACAACGACGCGACGGTGAAAAAGGTGCTCAGCTTCCTGGAGGTCGACGACATCGCGATCGAGGCGCTCGACGCGAACCCCAGCGTGCGCGTGCGCTCCCAGCGGCTCGACGGGCTGCTGCACGCGGTGTCGGTCGGCCACGGGCCGCGGTCACGAGCGACGAAGACGGTCGTGAAGGCGCTCGCGCCACGCTCGGTTCGCCGCCGCGCGCTCGGCGCGGCTCAGCGGCGCGTGGTTTACGCACGCCCGCGCGAGCCGGACGCGGCGCTGACGGCGCGGCTGCGGCGGCGATTCAAGGGCGAGGTTCAGGCGCTGAGCGAGTACCTCGGCCGCGACCTGGTGGCGCAGTGGGGATATGACGCCGTCGACTGATTCGGCGCGCGTGCCGGACTTCTTCATCGTGGGGCACCACAAGAGCGGCACGACCGCGCTCTACCGGATGCTGAGGCGCCACCCCCAGATCTTCATGCCCGCGCTGAAGGAGCCGAAGTTCTTCGCCAGCGACCTGCCAGCCCGCCTGGAACCGCCGGCCGCGGGCACGTTGCCGGGCACGCTCAAGGAGTACCTCGCGCTGTTCGCGGACGCGCGGCCCGATCAGCGCGCGGGGGAGGCCTCGCCGTCCTACCTGCGCTCCCACGTCGCTGCGGGGCTGATCGCGCAGCTGCAGCCGGCGGCGCGGATCGTCGCGATCCTGCGCGAGCCGGCGAGCTTCGTGCGCTCGCTGCACCTGCAGCTGGTGCAGTCGCACGTCGAGAGCGAGAAGGATCTCGCCAAGGCGCTCGCCGCCGAGGACGTGGTGCGCGGGGGGCAGCAGATGCGCCGCTACTCCGATCACGTCCGTTACGTCGAGCAGTTGCGCCGCTATCACGCGGTGTTCCCGCGCGAGCGGGTGCTGGTGTTGATCTATGACGACTTTCGCGCTGAGAACGAGGCGACTGTGAGGCGGGTGCTGCGCTTCCTCGACGTGGACGACACCGTCAGGGTCGATCCGATCGAGGCGAACCCCACGGTCGGCGTCCGCTCGCTGCGACTGGACGACACCGTGCGGGCGCTGTACGAGGGGCGCGGGCCGCTCGCGCGCATCGTCAAGAACACCGTCAAGACGATCACCCCCACCCGATTGCGCGTTAACGCATCTCGAGCGATCAGAGGCAGATTGGTGTACGGAAAGCCGCCGCCGCCCGATGAAGACGTGATGGCGCAGTTGCGCCACAGGTTCAAGGCGGAGGTTCTCGCGCTGAGCGAATACATGGACCGGGACCTGGTCGAGCTCTGGGGCTATGACGGCATCGCCTGAGCAGCTCTCGGCTGCCGACTCGCAGCGGACGCGCGCGCCCGACTTCTTCATGGTCGGCCACTCCAAGTGCGGAACCAGCGCGCTGTACGAGATGCTCAGAAGCCATCCGCGGATCTTCATGCCGGACCTGAAGGAGCCGGCGTTCTTCGCCACCGACGTGGCCACGCGCCTGCCTCAGCGCGGCGCTGAGCCGCTGCCGCGAACGCTCGAGGAGTATCTCGAGCTGTTCGCCGAGGCTCAGCCCGGGCAGCTGATCGGCGAGGCCACCTCGCTGTACCTGTGGTCACACGACGCCGCCGCCCACATCGCACGCCTGGCGCCCGCGGCGCGGATCGTCGCGGTCGTGCGCGAGCCGGCGAGCTTCCTGCACTCGCTGCACATGCAGCTGTTGCAGAATCACGTCGAGACCGAGACGGACCTGTGGAAGACGATCGAAATGGAGCACGAGCGGCGGGAGGGCAGGAGCCTGCCGCGCTACTCGCCCCGCCCGCGGGCGCTCATCTACTCCGAGCGTGTGAAGTACGTGGAGCAGTTGCGGCGCTATCACGACCTTTTCCCGCCGGAGCGGGTGTTGGTGTTGATCTACGACGAATTCAGAGACGACAACGACGCGACGGTGCGCAAGGTGCTCCGCTTCCTCGGGGTCGACGATACCCTCGACATGCCAGCGCTCGAGGTGAATCGGTCGGTGCGTGTGCGCTCCCACCGTCTTCACCAATTCGTTCACA
>DASUPL010000085.1:0-15678 GCA_036281155.1 Solirubrobacteraceae bacterium
GTCGTCCTGGTCGAGAAACGCCAGCAGCTCGCCCCGCGCCGCCGCCAGCCCCGCGTTGCGCGCCGCCGCCACGCCCTGGTTCTTTTGGCGAATCAGCCGCACCCCAGGACGGCCCGCCGCGATCTCCGCGCTGCGGTCCGGCGAGCCGTCGTCCACGACGATCGTCTCCAGCGGCGCGTACGTCTGCGCCGCCACGCTGTCGAGCGCGTCCGCCAGGAACCGCTCGCCCATGTACACCGGCACGATCACCGACACCGATGGCTGCCATGCCGATTCAGACACCGATGCGGCTCCGCTTGCGGGCGACCGACGCGCGCAGCACCGACAGCGTGGCCGCGTGGTTGGCTTGCGTGTCACGAGAGTTGTTGCCGGCGTGGATGCGGTAGCGCAGCAGCGTGCGATCGACGCGCCCCGAGCGCACGCCCGCGTCGCCCGCACGCGCCAGCCAGTCGATGTCCTCGCTCAGCCGCAGCGACTCGTCGAAGCCCCCCACCAGCTCGAACACCTCGCGGCGCACGAGCATCGTCGCGGGGTGGCCCGTGACCTGCTCGCCCTCGGCGAAGCGCGGATCGTGCGCCGGGCGCTCCTGCCCCGGGGTGAGGAAGACCTCCGTCAGCCCCATCACGATGCCCACCTCGGGGTGCTCGCGCAGGTAGGCCAGCTGGCTCGAGAGGCGGTCCGCCGGCCACACGTCGTCCGCGTCGAGGATCGTCACGAACGCGCCACGCGCCACCGCCAGGCCAGCGTTGCGCGCCGCGGCCGGGCCGGCGTTGCGCTGACGCAGCACGCGCACGCCGCACGCGAGCGCGATCTCCGCGGTGCGATCGGTCGAGCCATCGTCCACGACTACGATCTCCACCTCGCCGTGGTCCTGCGCGAGCGCGCTCCGCAACGCCTCCTCGAGGTACTCCTGCGCCTCGTAGGCGGGCACGATCACCGACACGAGCTGGCCCGACGCGCCGGGCGCGCTCATCGAGTCGCACCCAGCGCAAGCGGCTCGTTCGGCGCGTCAGCGCCTTCGGCCACGAGGTCCAGGACGCTGTCCACCGCCTGTGCGAGCTCCTCGGGCTCGTCGCCCACGTCCAGCGCGAACGCCGGTACACGGCGCGCGAGCGACGCCAGCGAAGCGAACACCTGCCCCTCGTCGAACGGCATCTGAAACGCGGTGCTCGGGGCCAGCGCGAGCAGCGCCTGGGCCGCGCTCGCGCGGCGCAGGCGCGTGCGTCCGCCGCGTATGCGCGGGACGAGCACCGCCCTGATCGGCAGCGACGGGAGGAGCGACGCGGGCATCAGCGCGGCGACGTCCAGGACCGCCTTCTCCTCGCTGGCGAGATCCGCCACCCCGGTGACCGCGGCGGCGAGCTGGGGAAAGCGCGCCAGATGACCCTGGTCGAGCTTGGCCGTGGCGAACATGTTCCACGCCACGGGCTCGCCGTCGGCGTACCCCGCACCCACGTCTCCTCCGCGCTCACCGGGCGTGACATGCAGAAGCACATAATCGTCCGCCACGTAGGCCATCCCAGCCGCGAGCGCCGCCAGGGCCACCGTCGTCTTGCCCGAGCCGCCCGCGCCCGCGAGCAGCACCCCGCCTCGCCGCGCGTCCCCCACCGCGCCCGCGTGCACCAGATGGCGCCCCGGCTCGCTCAAGGCCCAGAACAGCGCCGGGCGCAGCGGCGCCGCGCGCTCCCACCACGGCAGCTTCGACGCGTCCGGCACGCGGTAGAGCAGCGACCGCGCGTCGCGGTCCACGAGCGTGACCGCGAGCGAGCCCGCCTCGTGCACCGCCACCACACGCTCCCCCGACGCGCCGCGCACGAGTCCCCTGGGCCCAACCTCCCCGTCGCTCCACGGGACGGAGCTGGCGCCATGTGGCAGCCGACTCTCCTCCCAAAGACACACCGTCGCGTGCACCGGAGCTTCATCCGCGGCCACCACGCGAGGTAGGAACGCCCGCGTCACCGCCTCCGCGAGCGCATCGCCCGCGAAGCGCAGGCGCACACATCGGTCTCCGAAGCGGAGCACACGCTCGACCTCGCCGACGAGCGCCATGCTCGCCTCGTGCTCCGCCACGGCCCGTTTGAAGAAGTTTGAGAGCGTCGCGTCAGTCGGTCTTGACATGCGGCCAGCCGGCGTCCGCCTCGACGTCGTGCAGTGGGTCCACGAGCATGAACTCCTGCATGTCGGTGTACTTGTGCAGCACAGGCGCCACGAACGGGCCCGCGGCCGACACGACCGCGTCATGGGCAGCACGAGGAGTCTCGGAGTCCGACGCGTGATGTGTCAGCAGATCCTCCTGCAGCAGCTGCTCCACGAGCGATCCCACGCTCTCACCCACGAGCGCGGGGTCGGCGTCGTAGCGAGCCTGGATGCGCGTCCGGGTCTCGCTGTCGGAGGCGCCCGCGACGAGCAGACCCCAGACCTCCGCCGCCACGCCGTCGAGGCTGTAATACGTGCCCGTGCCGAGGTGAATCAGGATCGTCTCCCCGTCGATCGTCTCGTGCACCACGTGCGGGTTGTTGATCGAGAACACTCGCCCCATCGATCAAGCGTAAGCAGCTGCGCGGCGTTTGTGAGCGACCACATCCTCGATGATGTTCTCCAGCGTGCGCGCGGGCTGCCAGCCGATCAGCGCCTGCACCTTCGTGATGTCCGGCACGCGGCGGTACATGTCCTCGAAGCCCTCCGCGTATGCCTCCTCGTAGGGGATCAACGAGATCTCCGACCGCGAGTCCGTCATCTCGATGATCCGCTCCGCCAGGTCGAGCATCGATATCTCCGACGTCGCGCCCACGTTGAACACGTGCCCGTAGGCGCTCTCCTCGCTCATCAGCCCGCACAGCGCCTCCACGACGTCGGCAACGTGACAGAAGCAGCGCATCTGGCGTCCGTCGCCGAACACCGTCAGCTGCTCTCCCGCGAGCGCCTGGCTCACGAGCCGGGGGACGACCATGCCGTAGTTCCCCGTCTGTCGCGGGCCCACCGTGTTGAACAGGCGCACAACCGTCGTCGGCAGCCCGCGCTCGCGCCAGTACGCCATCGCCAGGAACTCGTCGATCGCCTTCGAGCACGCGTACGCCCAGCGGCCCTTGTCCGTCGCGCCCATCTGCATGTCGCCGTCCTCCCTGAACGGCAGCGCCTGGCTCTTGCCGTACACCTCGCTCGTCGAGGCGACCAGCACGGGCTTCTTCTTCTTGTTCGCGTGCGCGAGCACCACCTCCGTGCAGTGCACGTTCGTCTCGATCGCGCGCACCGGGCTGTCCACCACCAGCGCCACGCCCACCGCGGCCGCCAGGTGCACCACGATGTCCGCCTCGTCGACGAGCTCCGCCACCAGCGCATTGTCCTGGGCGCAGCCGATCGTGTACTCGAAGCGAGCGCTGCTCTTGAGGTGGCGGACGTTCTCGATCGCGCCCGTCGAGAGATCGTCGAGCACGTGCACCGCGTGGTCGCGCTCGATCAGGAAGTCACTTAAATGCGACCCGATGAAGCCCGCGCCGCCGGTGATCAGGAACCGCATCTAGATCTCGTGCCGATCGATCATGCCGAAGCCGTCGGGTGGTGGCTGCGCCTCAGGACCGTTCCCACGAACCCGCCCAGGAGGAGAACCGCAACCCCGCCCACCAGCAGGGCGAGGATCGAGCTGCTCCCGCCGCCCGCGCCGGCCCGCGAGCCCGCCGCGCTCAGAACCGCCGCGGGCAGCGTCCCCCTGCGCCCGGCGGCGTCAGCGCCGCGCGAGCCGACACGCGACGATCCGCGCGCGCCGGGCGGCCTGATGCCGACGCCGAACGCTGCCGCCGATCCACTGCCACCGCCCGCGGAGGCCTTGCCGTTCGTGCCCCGACCCTGACTCAGCGGCAGCGCGTACTCCTTCGCCGCGGGCGAACCAGGATCGGCGTGCACGCCCGGTTCCAGCCCCGTCGTGGCCTGCGCCGTCGCCGCGAAGCTCACGGTTAGCAACAACAGGATTCCGGCCATCGACACGCCGCTGACACGCACACAGGTGAAGATAACGACTTGTCTAGCGGAGCGCCGCTGCCGGATCGGCGGACAGTTCCGTCAATGTGAGATTGCGCGGATTCAGACGGTGCGCGCGAGCGTAGTCGCGCTTGGCCGCCCGCAGCCTGCCCTCGCGCACCGCGACGTCCCCCAGCAGCGCCCACGTCACGAAGTTCTCCGGCTCGCGCGCCAGCGCCCGGCGGAGCGCGGCCTCGACGGCGGCGCCCTGGTCATAGCGAGCGAGCGCGGCCGCCTTCACGTAGTACGTGCTCACCGCGTCCGCGTCGAAGTCCAACGAGCGGCGCGCGTCGGAGAGCGCAGCCGCGGGGTGCGCGTGGAGCTCGTTCTGCGCGCGTGCACGGTATATGTCCGCGAGACCCTGGCGGCCGAGGCTCGCGCCCGCCACCACCAACGTCACCACGACCGCCGACGCCCCCAGCGCGAGCGTCGGCCTGCTCGCGAATGCCCGCTCGACGCGGGAGCGCTCGGGTCCAATAGCGAGCGCGTAGGAACGCTCGTCGGCCCCCGACCGCGGCGCGGGTCGCGCACTGAGCAGCACCGCCGCGCCAAGCAGCGCGATCGCGGTCAGGCCCGGCAGCAGGTGCATCCAGTCCGCGCTCGTCTGCACGAGCCACGCGCTCACGACGCCCAGCCCTCCCACCATCAGCGCACGCGTCCGCGGCGAGCGCCTGGCGGCGCGGCGCATGCGCGCGGCTCCCCAGGCGACCCCGCCGATGAAGCCCGCCAGCAGCAGTGCGCCCACGAGGCCCAGCTCGGAGAGGGTCTGCAGCTCGACCGAGTGCGGCTGCGCGACGTCCTCCGTCGTGGCCCGCCGCTGGTAGTAGGAGCGCGGGTAGTTGCCCGCTCCCACGCCGAGCAGCGGGTGCGCGCGCGACACCCGCCAAGCGACGCGCCAGTAGTCGTAGCGGTTGCCCGCGCCCGACAGCAGCCGAGACTGGCTCGCCGAGGCGGATGAGCCCCCGCCCGAGCCGCTGGGCGCCGCGAGGTGCGTGAACGAGCGCCACTGGCCGCTCACGTCGTGCTCGATGCGGTGCGCGGAGCCCGCGGCCATTACGAGCGCGAGCACCGCGCCAGCCGCGAGCCCCAGCCTCGCCGCGCCCCGGAAGCGCGCGTGCGACGCGCCTCCAGCTCGAAGCAGCTCCCACGCCCACGTGAGCAGCGCCCACGCCCCGCCAGCCGCCACGGCCGCGAGCAGCGCCGCGCGGCCCGCCGCATGGCCCGCCCCATGGGGGATCGACCCGGCCGTCGTGTGGTCATACACGCGCAGCAGCTCGGGCGCCGCGAGCGCGACTCCACCCGCCACGACCAGCAGGCCGTACAGACGGCGCGTACGGCCCGGCACGAGCGCCACCACGAGCAGCAGCGAGCCGAGCATCGCCAGCGCCGTGCCCCGCGACTGCGACAGCAGCGTCAGGCAGGCCATCAGCGTCGCCAGCCCCGCGGCCGGGCCCGCCAGGAGCGCCCGCCTGGACTCGGCCGCCGCGAAGCACAGCCAGAAGCCCATCGCGAACACGCAGCCCTCGCCGTTGATGTAGCCCAGCGGGGAGTTCAAACGGCCGCCCAAAAACAGCGACCCAGGGTCGCCGCCCAGCAGGCGTGCGAGCACCGACACCGCCACGCCCGCCACACCCAGCCCGGCGGCGCCGAGCAGCACCGCCGAGCGGCGCTCGCCGCGCAACAGCACGAGCACAGTCAGCAGCAACGCGCCGTATGCGAGCCAGCGGTTGCCGCTCACCACCGCATTCTCCACCGATTCGGCCCACGCGGTCGAAGCCAGCGACCAAACGCCCACGCCCAGCAGGCCGCCGAGAGCGAGCGCGGCCGGCCCGGATGGGCGTGCGGGGCGCGCCACCACCCCCACCGCGCTCGCGCCGACGAGGCCGAGACCGATCGGCACCCACGCCGAGGCGTCGTAGTAGGCGGAGAGGAATGGGCTGAGCCCCGCGCCGAGCCCGAGCATGATCAGGCACAAGTGCGCGGCCAGAGAGCGATCTAAGGTCGGTCCCAGAAGACCCGCCGAGCCGGGCCCACGGACAGTCGCGGTGGCGTGCCTCACCGCTGGGTCCGCCGTGGTGAACTCCTCGATCTGCTGGGTGTCGAGCACCGCGATCGCGATCGCCGCCGCGAGCAGATAGAGGATCGCTCCGATCACGACGAACGACGTCCCCCCCTCGCTGGCGAGCACCGCCAGGACCGACACGATCGCCTGAACCGCCCCCAGCGCGAGCGCGACGGCGCGGGCGCTGGGCAGGAACCGTCGCGCGCGGTGGGTGAGGTGGTCGCGCCCGCCCGTGAGGATCGACACGCCTCGACGTCGGCGCGAGACGATTACGAGGCTCGTGTCGAGCGCCGGGATGCCGACGAGCAGGAATGCCACCGGCAGCGACTGCCATGCCACCACCGAGGTGGTGGCGGCGATCATCACGAGCACCGCCACCGCGAAACCCAGCGGCATGCTCCCGCCGTCGCCCAGGAAGATCCGCGCCGGAAGCGAGAGGTTGCGCGGCAGGAACCCCAGACAGGCGCCACCCAACGAGGCAGCGCCGACGGTCAACCACGCATCGCCGCTCACCACGCCGAGAGTGGCCGCACCCGCGCAGACCACGAGCGCCATCATGCTCGCCGCCCCGTCCATGTTGTCGAAGAGGTTGAAGGCATTGACGACCGCGAGTATCCACAGGCACGTCAGGAGCAGGTCGACCGCGCCGCCGAGGTGCAGGTCCCAGCCCAGCCCCGAGGCCCAGATCGCTCCCGCGAGCGCTAACTCGACGACGACGCGAACCCCAGGAGACACCGTGCGCCGGTCGTCGATCGTGCCCACGATCCACAGAAGCGCCACACCACCGAGGAGCGGCACCGTCTTCTGCCAGTCCCCCGCCGCCAGCAGCAACATCGCGAGCACGAAGCCCGACATCACCGCGGCTCCCCCAAGGTACGGAGTCGGGTGCGCGTGGCCCTTGTAGCCACGCGGCTTGTCGTAGAACTGGAAGCGACCGGCAACGCGAATGGCGTAGGGCGTCGTCGCGTAGACCACTCCCGCGGCGAGAAGGAGGCTGATCAGCAGCCGCTCGGCAAGCGCCACCGGTGGGAGTCTATCCAGCTGCTTGACACGGGCACCACGCCACCCGCACCCCCCGCTGGCCCCGCGCCGGCGCGATCAGGATCTGATGATCTGCCCGAGCGTTGGGATCCAGCGGGCATAGGAAAAATCGCGTTCGACCCGATGACGTCCCACGACGCCCTTCTGGGCTCGCAGGCTCGCGTCCAGCGCCAGGGCATGCAGGCCCTCCAGCCACTGCCCGTCGTCGCTCGCGGCGAAGCCTGCATCACCCACCACTGCGGCCGAGACCCCCACGTTCGAGACCAGAGGGGGGACGCCGCTAGCCATGTACTGAAGCGCCTTGTAAGCGCACTTTCCGCGTGTCCAGTGGGTGTCCTTGAGGGGCATCAGACCGATGTCCATCTCCGCCAACGCTCCTCGCTCGGCCTCCGGGCTCCACCTCCGCTGATCGACCTCAACCTGGCGCAGGGTTGGCGCAGCGCCACCCACGACCACCAGGCGCACCGGCCGCGCGGCCTGCCTCGCAAACCGTTCGAGCACCGGCGCCAGGTCGTCGAGATAGCGGGCGGTGGTCGGAGAGCCAATCCATCCAAGCGTGATCGCCGGCGCCTGTGAATGCTCGCGCACCGCGTACGTCGCGGGATCGACGATCGACGGCACCACCGTGATCGCGTCGGCGTAACGGCCAAGGTGCTCCGCGAGAATCTCGCTGCCGGCGATGACGTGATCGGCTCTCTCGGCGAGCCAGCGCACCTTGCGCGCCGCGCCCTTGAGGAAGCTCAGGACGTGACCCTCCGTCTGCCTTCCGCTCAGCCACACGGCATCGTCGATGTCGTAGATCAAGCGGCGCCCTTCGCTCGCGGCACGCTCGAGCGCGAGCGACGGGGCGAGGTCTACGCGGCACTGGACGAGGACCGTGTCGAGCCCGCCGTCGAGCTCACAGAGCTCTCGCCGCAACCGCTGGCGGGCGCGAGCGAGGATCGCCGCCTTTCCCACGGGTCGAGCGCCGCGGAACCTCGCGACCTGCCCGGCCGAGAACAGCGGCATCTCCCGTAGGGCCACGCCGTGCGACGCCAGCGCGCGGCCGGGGAGCGCCACGCGTATGCGAAACGACGGGTCCTCCGGCCCCTGAGCGGCCATCGCCACGACACCGAGCAATCGACCATCGCCAGCGGTCACGGTGTCCTCGCTCCTCCTCACGCCATCGCCCCTGTGGCGATCAGTCTAGTCTTGCCTCTTGCTCCGCCTGACTCGGCCGTTCGCTCGGCATTCGACAGCCACCCCGCGCGATCCCTCGTTGAACGCGCCCCACCCCCGAGTCCGGGTACTGCGGATCATCGCCCGCATGAACATCGGGGGGCCCGCCTACCACGTGAGCGTGCTCTCCGGTCGCCTCGATCGCGACCGCTACGAGACGCTGCTGCTCACCGGCGCGCTCGGCAAGGGCGAGGGCTCCTTCGAGTGGCTCGCGCAGCGATACGGTGCGTCCAGGCAAGTGGTTCCGGGCCTGCGCCCAGAGCTCGATCCCGCGAGCGACCTGCGCGCGCTGGTGAGCCTCGTGCGCATCATCAGGGAGTTCCGACCGGACATAGTGCACACGCACACGGCCAAGGCCGGCGCGCTCGGGCGACTCGCGGCGATCCTCGCCCGCGGTCCGCGGCCGCTGATCGTGCACACCTATCACGGACACGTGCTGAGCGGCTACTTCGGAAGGGCGCTGAGCGCCGTCTACCGCTGCACCGAGCGTCTCCTCGCCATCAAGACCGACCGTCTGATCGGCGTGAGCGATGCGACCGTTCGGGAGCTCGTGGAGCTGCGCGTCGCGCCATCTCACAAGGTCCGCACGATACCCATCGGCCTGGACCTGGAGCGGCTGTTGGCCGTCGAGCGATCAGACGGCGACGCGTTCCGCGCCGAGGTCGGCGCCGGGCCTGACGATGTGCTCGCCGTCTTCGTAGGCCGGCTGGCGCCGATCAAGCGCGTCGACGTGCTGATCGAGGCCGTCGCGCTGGCGCACGCCACCGAGCCGCGACTGCGGGTGGCGATCGTCGGCGACGGCGAGCTGCGTGACTCTCTGGAGCGACGGGTATCACAGCTCGGACTCAGTGGGACGATGCGCTTCCTCGGCTTCCGCGAGGATCTCCCCAGCATCGCCGCCGGAAGCGACGTGGCGGTGCTCTGCTCGGACAACGAGGGCACCCCGGTGGCGTTGATCGAAGCTGCGGCGGCTGGCCTGCCGGCCATCTCCACGGCGGTCGGCGGCGTGGCGGACATCGTGACGGAGTCCACCGGAATCCTCGTCGCATCCGGCGACGCCCGCACCTTCGCCGATGCGCTTCTGCGTCTCGCAAGCGACCGGGACGCCCGTCGGCACATGGGCCTCGCCGCGCGTGAGCACGTGCGCGAGCGCTTCGCCGCCGGACGCCTGATCAACGACGTCGACGACCTCTATCGAGATCTGCTCGCCGCTAGAGCGGCCGAGCCGCGGGGCAAGAGTTGAGCGGCCGCGCACGCTGCGCTGGCGAGCAGCTGATTTGGATAGGGTGCCTCGCGTGAGAGTGCTCGTCACAGGCGGCGGAGGGTTCATCGGCTCACACCTCGTCCAGGCTCTGCTCGAAGACGGACACGAGGTGCGAGTGCTTGACAACTTCGCCACCGGACGACGTGAGAACCTGCTCGGCCTAGACGCCTCTTTCGATCTCGTCGAGGGAGACATCCAGAGCTACGAGCGCGTGCACAACGCGGCGCTGGGATGCGAGATGGTGCTGCACCAAGCGGCGATGCCGTCGGTGCCGCGATCGATTCAGGACCCGCTCACGAGCAACGCGTCGAACGTCATCGGAACCCTCAACGTGCTCCTCGCCGCACGTGACAACGATGTCCGCCGAGTGATCTTCGCCTCCTCCTCCTCGGTCTACGGCGCGAGCGAGGGGCTCCCCAAGCACGAGTCTCAGACGCCGCTGCCGATCTCTCCGTACGCCGTCGCGAAGCTGGCCGGGGAGGGCTACTGTCGCTCATTCCACTCCGTCTACGGTCTCGAGACCGTCTCCCTGCGGTACTTCAACGTATTCGGACCTCGCCAAGATCCCCTGTCTCAGTATGCGGCGGTCATACCCAACTTCCTCACTGCCGTGCTCAGAGGAGAGGACCCGACGATCTTCGGCGACGGAACCCAGA
Source organism: Solirubrobacteraceae bacterium (assembly GCA_036281155.1). GTDB lineage: Bacteria > Actinomycetota > Thermoleophilia > Solirubrobacterales > Solirubrobacteraceae > Palsa-744. The sequence goes on from DASUPL010000085.1 coordinate 10,256, forward strand.
CTCGGGATTTCACCTATATCTCAAATGTGGTCGACGCCAATCGTCTGGCGATGACCGCCGCGGATGTCGCAGGGCAATCGCTCAATGTCGCGTGCGGCGGGTGCATTTCACTCAACGAGGTCGTATCCACGATCGCGGAGCTCACCGGGCGCGAAGTCGAGCCGCAATACGATCCGCCCAGGGTGGGGGACGTGCCTCACTCGATGGCGAGCATTGAGCGGGCCCGCGCCGTGCTCGGGTTCGAGCCGCTGATCGGCTTCCGCGACGGACTCGCGCGAACGATCGAGTATTTCGAGCGCACAAGTCACTCCGCGCAGATCGCATGAGGTCGTTGGACTCGAGCCCGTGAACGTCGAACACATGGTGGCGCTGTGCGCCGCGCTGGTGTTGTCATGTGGCTGTCGGTTGGAGGTACGCCGCTCGATACGCGAGCGCGAGGGAACCGTGAGCGTCCTCGGCCTGTTCCTCGCGGTGTGGGCGTTCGCGCTCGCGCTGTTCGCGATCCCCTGGATCCGCTATGACCACACGAGCCTGTCCATCTGGCTCGCGATCTACGGGTCGCTGGCCACATTCTCGCTGGGCAGCGTGGGGGCACGCAGAACACTTCGTGGCCGCACCTTTCAGCCCTCGACGAGCACGCGAGAGTTCGACCCCGCCCGCCTGCGCCTGGTCTGGCTCGGAGCCACGGTCCTCGGCCTCGCCGGTCTCGCCGGCTACATCCACGCCGTGGACTCCGTGATCGGGTGGCGCGCGATCCTGGACGATCCCAGAGCAGCTGTGAGAATTCAATCGAGAAGTCATGAGTTCCGCAGCAGCTACGGATCTTTCACATTGCTCCTGTACTGGAACTACGTCTCCGCTCTGCTGTGGACCGTCGGCCTTCGCAGCGGCGCCTTCACGGGTAGATGGCGCTTCGCGTGGCTGGTCGGCGTGGTTCCGGCTCTGGCGCTGCTGCTTCCAGGCAGTCGACAGCTGGTGTTCATCCTGATCATCTGGACAACCGCGTTTCACATTCTCTGGCGCCCGCCGAAGGACCCGCGACGGCTGTTTCGCCGACTCGCTACGGGACTCGTGGTGCTGCTCACGTTCTTCGTCGTCTTCGGTGGCGCCACCGGCGCCACGCTGCATTCTCACCCCGAGATCAAGCGCGCCCTGCGAACGCAGACGGCAAACGTGCTCGCGATCCCTTACCTGTACGTGACGGGCGACGAGCCATTGCTCTCGAAACTGGCCGCGGATCCGATCCGGCCGCACACCTACGGCCAGATGACAATCCTGCCGCTGGTGAAGCTCGCGCACGTCGCCGGCCTCGCCGGGGTGCCTCCGGAGGAGACCGCCGCGTTCTATCCGATTCCGTTCAACTCGTTCAACAGCTCCACCTGGCTCGGCCCCTTCCTGCTCGACTTCGGCCTCCTCGGCTGCCTGTTGCTGCCACTGATCTGCGGGTTCCTGTTCACCATAGTCGCCATCCGCGCCGTGCGCGGTCGCTCGCTCGTGTCGTTGTGGCTCGCCTCGCTTGCGCTCTACGTAATCGCGTTCACGCCGCTCAACAACAAGCTCACGATCGCGCCAACCTGGGAGCTCGCCCTGCTTTGTCCGGTCATCGTGGGATTGTGCGGCGCGGGTCCGGGGCCGTGGGAGCGCGTGCGCGCCGCGGCCGCGTCGCTTGGCGCGGCCCCCTTCCGGTTTCGGCTCGGCTTGGCGATCGCCTCCGGCGCCTGTCTCATCGCCGTGATCCTGGGGCGCACGGGGATCGTGAAGCCGGCGCCGCCCACGCTGGCTCAGGAGCTCGTCTCCGCACAGCATCTGGTGGGACGGGCCGGCGATATCTCAGACGGCTACGTGCTCGCGTCCCGCCTGCAGGCGGCGCAGCCCGCGTTCGCCTACGTCGCCGTCGCGCAGCAGGGCCTCGAGCCCGACGAGAGGAACGTCGTGAACGTTTACGCCAGCCACGGCGTGGTCATGCTCACCGCGCTTACAACCGACGGCACGCTTCTCCACAGCCGCTGGCCCGCCCGTTAGGAAGACGATCGTGACTCATCTGATAGACAAGCGTGGACAGCCGAGAGATCTGCGCGGCGCCGTCTTGGAGCTGGGCTGCGGACCGAAGAAGCAGCACCCAAGCTCGATCGGCGTGGACATCGCCGACTGGCCCACGGTCGACGTCGTCGGCGACGCCGCGACGGTGTTGGAGTCTCTCCCCGACGACCTGGTATCCGAAATACACACAGCCCACATGCTCGAGCACCTCGAGTCGACGGACATCATCGCCTCCTGCACTCGCGTCCTGGCGGTCGGCGGCACCCTCTCGGTTGTAGTCCCTCACTTCTCCAACCCCTACTTCTATTCGGACCCGACCCACAAGCAGGCGTTCGGGCTCTACACATTCTCCTACCTCGCCGAGGAGTCCCTCTTTCGCCGACGGGTACCCCGCTACAGCGTGATCCCTTCACTCGAGCTGGTAGACGTGCGCTTGAGGTTCAAGGCCGCAAGGCCTTTCTATGCGAGATACGCGCTCGGCAGAGTCGTCGAGCAGCTCGTCAACCTCGGGCGTTGGACGCAGGAGCTCTACGAGTCGCACTTCGCCTATCTCTTCCCCTGCTACGAGTTGCACTATCGCCTGGTCAAGCGACCCACCGCCGACTAGCGCCGTAGTCACCGATCTTGCCCCCAAGACCTCACGTCCGGGGCGGGGCTTCGCGTTCTTGGTCGGCGGCCAGCTGGTGTCCAAACTGGCGCGCTTCATCGCCGCGGTGATCCTCGCGCGGAAGCTGTCCCTCAGCTCCTACGGATTGGTGAACGTGGGGATCGCCGTCTCTGGGATCGTCGTGATGGTCGCGACCATGGGCTTGAGCGATCTTGGCGCCCGCGACGTGGCCGTCGAGCCGGGACGTGCTCGTCGGATCGCGGGTCGCGTACTCGCGGCACGCGTGCTGGGAGTGCTCGTGCTCACACTCGCGCTGAGCGTCGCGGTCGCGATCGGCGAACCTTCGCTGCTGCCGATCCTCGCCGTCGTGGCACTGATGTCCTTCGCGACGGTCTCCTCCTGCGATTGGCTGCTGCGCGGCACCGAGCGGATGGGCTCGCTCGGGGTGGCGGAATCAATCGGCGGGCTCGTGGTGATGGCAGGATGCCTGCTGCTCGTCATCACCGGCGCGACGTCGGTTCTCGCGCTATGCGTCTTTGCCGCCGGGGAGGCGGTCGCCGCCGGCGCGTGCTGGATCGCAGCGGGAAGATCTTCGCGGCCTGAGATTGGCCTCGACGGTCTCGGATCCATGGTCCGCCGGTCATGGCCGATCGGCATCTCATCGATAGCCTTTTACGCTTACTACGCGAACATCGACACGATCATCCTCGCGGCAACCAGATCCGAGCGTGAAGCCGGTCTCTACACAGCCGCCTATCGCCTATTTCTCGCCGCGAACCTCGTTGGCATCGTCGCCGCCTACGTCCAGCTCCCGATCCTCTCGCGCGCGGTGGCCGACAATGACGACGTGGCGGCATCGGCCTCGCTCAGACGCGCGCTCTACTTCCTCGCCTGCTACGGCGCCGTCGTGGTGGGCAGCGCCGAGGTCGGCGGCCATGCCGTTCTGGGCCTGCTGTTCGGCTCGCGTTTCGTGAGCATGGCGCCGGCGCTCACGCTGCTCTGCATGAGCATCGTCTGGTATGCCGTCGGGTTCCCCGCCGGCTATACGCTGATCGCGCGCGGGCAGCAGAAGAAACTGCTAGCCGGCTCGGCCACGGCCGCCGTTCTGAATGTCTCCCTCAACGCTCTGCTGATCCCGCTGACCGGTCCGATCGGAGCGGCATCGGCCACGTTCGTGGCCTTCGCGGCCGCGTCCTGCGTATGGCTGCGCGCCCATGAGCTGCTCGATCGCGCGGGCCTGCGGATGCTCGCCGCGCTCACGAGCGTGACACTCGGGGGCTTGGCGGTGCTTCTTCTGCCCGAGACGCGACTCCCCGTCGGCATCACCACGATCGCCCTCGCCGCGCTCGCCGCCGCACGAGGATGGCTGCAGATGCCCCCATCGTCGAGGATCATGGGCCGATGACGCAACTGGCCGAACCCACACGTCAGACGATGACGCCTCTCCCGGGCTGTCCCAGCTGTGGCGCGCCCAAGGCAAAGCCGCGGGGTTCTCGCGGCGATCTGCGGCTCGTGCGCTGCGCTGCGTGCGGCCTCATCTACACCAACCCCCAGCCGGTGGCTCAGGTGCGAGAGCAATACCTTCACCAGTACGACCTGGCAGCTCACTTCGGAGAGGTCGAAGAGCGCAAGCGGGTGCTGTTCGACCGAAGGCTGGAGGCGCTCGGCCCACCGCCCGTCGATGGCGCGCGCCTATGCGATGTGGGGTGCGGTGACGGACTGTTCCTGCAGATGGCCGCCACGGCGGGCTGGGAGCCGTTTGGCATCGAGATGAATCCGCCGGCGGCCGATGCCGCCGAGCGGCGTGGAGCAACGGTTTTCCGAGGGACCGCAGAGGAGGTCGAGAACCTGCCGTTGGGAAGCTTCCACCTGGTCTGCTCGTGGGACGCGATCGAGCACACGCCCACCCCTCTGCGGTTCGCCGAGCGGCTCTCAGCCCTGGCACGTACCGACGGGGGGCGGGTCGTGCTCAGCACGCTGAACACGAATTCGCTCGTCGCGAGGACCACTGGCATGCGTTGGCGGATGATCGACGCCGGCCACTTCACCTACTGGAACGAGCGCTCGCTGACACGCCTGCACAGAACGGTGGGGCTGGAGGTGACCGGGGTTGAGTTCTTCGGCCTCGGACGCGATCTAGTGGCGCCGCTGGACAAGCTGCGCCCCGCCCGACGCGGAAGCGCGCCCTCCACCGGAGGAACACCGGGCGCGGGGAGCACCTGGGACACCCGTACCCCGGTGCTGCTCGCCGAGCGGGCGGCAAACCGCTTCCTGGACCGCGCCAAGCTCGGCGTGGGCATTCTCGTCGAATCACGCCGCGCCAACGGATGAAACGCCGGCGCACTCGAATCGCCTGCGCGGCGACGCTCCTATCGATGGCCCTCGGGACGAGCATTGCGTGCGCGAGTGCCCAAGCCGCCTCTGGCCTGAAGGCCATGTGGGGGCCGTCGCTGCACAACGGAGTCTCGCTGTTCCCCACCTATCACGACCTCGGCGTGCGGGTGTATGAGGATCGACTGACGTGGTCCTCGATCGCCGTGGGACGACCAAGAAATGCCCGCGATCCAAACGACCCGGCCTACACCTGGCCCGCGGGGGTCACTCAAGCGGTCGCCGAAGCCAAGCTCTACCACGTCAAAGTGGCTCTGCAGATCATCGGCGCACCCGCCTGGGCGAACGGCGGCAAACCCAGGAACTGGGCTCCGCTCCGCCCCCAGGACTACGCCAACTTCGCGATCGCCGCCTCGCGACGCTATCCGTCGGTTCACCTGTGGAT
>DASUPL010000086.1:0-3854 GCA_036281155.1 Solirubrobacteraceae bacterium
CCGTCTGCGCGACCCTCATGAGCACGGGCTGCTCGCCGTGATGAAGCAGCCGTTCGAGCACATCGCCGCGCTTGCGCAGCATGCCGTCCATGCCCGTGCGGCGCGGCATGCGAAACGCGCCGACGGGCGCCACCTCGCGACGAAGCTCGACCAGCTCGCGCAGCGCTCCGGCCTTCAGCGCTCGGCGTCGGCGCCCGGACGGCCGAGCAGATGCACGTCGAGGAGCAGCGAGCGGCTGCTGAGGATCTGCACCACGTCCTCCCCACCTCGCCCGCGGCGAGCTCCGCGCCTGCTCAACTCGCGTCCCACCCGTCTGCCGCTGCTCAGAGCGCTCGACTGGCGCTGGCGGCGGTGCACGAGTCCGAGCATCGCGGCTCCCGCGACGAAGCCCCCCGCGGCGACCGCGGCGGCCTGCACCGCGGGGATCATCGCGACCCCTCGCCGCTCGCTCGAGAGCGCGCCGCGGAATGCACGCGCGTCCACGATCCGCGGCGGCCCGGACAGGACCGGCAGCGCGTCCACGACCTGCTCGTCCGCGTCGGCGGTGAGGCCGTCTTCGTGAGGCTCGGCGGCCGGATCGGGCTCAAGCGAATCGCTCACCCAGCGAAGTGTAGAGGGCACTCCAGACCGCTACGACAGCATGCGCTCATACACGCGGTAGCGGCGCTTGATCTCGCCGCCCATGCCTTCCATGGCGCGGTTCATGGGCTTGTTCACCTCGAGGATCCAGCCCATCTCGCCGCCCTTCTGCGGGGTCCGTTCGGCGGCGTCGAAGTGCATCTGGTAGAAGCGCGCGCCGACGCCCGTGTGCTGATACTCGGGCTTCACTCCGAGCGCGAACACGCGCACCGCGTCGATCTTCGGTTTCTCGCGCAGCGCGGTGATCCAGCCGAACGGCAGCAGCCGCCCATTCAGCTTGCCCAGCACCTGGTTGAAGTCCGGCAGCGTCAGCGCCGCGCCGACGACCTCGCCGGTGTCCTTCTTTTCGGCCACCATCGCCCAGTTCTCGTCCAGCACGGGCTTGAGGTCCTTGGCGTAGTGGCGGACCTCCTCTTCGTTCAGAGGCACGAACGCCCAGTTGCGCTCCCACGCGGAGTTGTAGACCTCCAGGAAGCGGGTGACCTCGGCCTGCAGTTCCTGCTTGCGGAAGTTGCGGCACACGATGCCGTGCTCGGCCTCGAGCTTCTCCGCGGTCTCCCAGATCGCGGGGTGGACTTTCTCGCGGCCGGTCACGTGCAGGCTCCACATGTACAGGTCCATCGCCTTCGCGATGCCGATGTCCTGCTCGAACAGGCGCTGGTAGTAGGGGTGGTGCCAAGGGCAGAGGATGATCGGCGGGTGCTCGTGGCCCTCGATCAGCAGGCCGCACTCGTCGTTGGTGGTGAAGTCCATCGGGCCGACCATGCGGTCGCGCCCGCGCTCGCGCAGCCACGCCTCGGCGGTGTCCAGCAGCGCCGCCGCCGCCTCGGGGTCGTCCTCGCACTCGAACCACCCGAACATGCCCCAGTCGTTTTCCTGGAACGCGTTGAACGCGTCGTCGATGTGCGCGCTGACGCGCCCGATCGCGCGACCGTCGCGGTAGGCGAGGAAGTACTGCGCCTGGGCGTGCTTGAAGAACGGGTTCTTCGTCTGGTCGAGCCGCTTCTTCAGATCCATCAGCAGCGGTGCGACCCAGTTGGGCTCGTTACGATAGAGCCGCCACGGCAACTTGATGAACGTCGCTAGCTCGCGTCGGGACGCGACGGGCCTGATCTCGAGCGGCATGCGGCGCCCACCTTATATGCCCACCTCGATCGACGTCTTCGCAAAGGTTCGCGGCTACGAGCGCGAAGAGGTGCTGCGCGCGGCGCGCGACGCGGACATCCTGCCGTACTTCCACGTGCTCACCTCGCCGGCGATGCCGGTGGTGGAGATGGAGGGCGCGGAGCGGATCATGCTCGGCTCGAACAACTACCTCGGGCTGACCGCGGACGAGCGCGTGACGAAGGGCGCGGAGGATGCGCTGCACCGCTTCGGCACGGGCCTGACGGGCTCGCGGCTGTTGAACGGGACGATCCCGCTGCACCTCGAACTGGAGCGCGAGATCGCCGCATGGATGGACACCGAGGACGCGCTCGTGTTCAGCACCGGACACCAGGCGAACCTGGGCGTGCTGGGCACGCTGCTCGGCCCCGCCGACACCGTGATCGTGGACGCGGGCGATCACGCGTCGATCCTCGACGGCTGCCTGCTCTCGCGCGCGAAGATGCGCCCGTTCCGCCACAACCGCCTCGACAAGCTCGAGAAGATGCTCGAGCGCGCGCAGAGCGACGGCGGCGGCGTGCTCGTGGTGGTCGACGGCGTGTTCTCGATGGAGGGCGACATCGCTCCGCTGAGCGAGATCTGCGAGCTGTGCGCTCGCTACGGCGCGCGGCTGATGGTCGACGAGGCGCACGGCGCGGGCGTGATCGGCGCGCACGGCGCGGGGACCGCGGAACTGCTCGGTCTCACCGAGCGCGTCGATCTGCGCGTGGGCACGTTCTCCAAGTCGCTCGCCTCCTGCGGAGGGTTCGTCGCGGGCTCCGCCGAGGTGATCGACTACCTGCGCGTTTCCTCGCGAGCGTTTCTGTTTACCGCCTCAGCGGTGCCAGCGGCGGTCGGCGCGGCGCTGGCCGCCCTGCGCGTGCTGCGCTCCGAGGACGGCCCGCCGCTGCTCGCACGCGTGCTCGAGAACGCGCGACGGCTGCGCGACGGCCTGCAGGATCTCGGCTTCGCGGTCGTCGCCGCGCAGGTGCTGCCCGCGGAGGCGAACGTGCAGGAGCACGCCCCCGGTCTGCGTGCGCAGCCGGACGGCACGCACACGATCGTGACGCCGATAATTCCAGTGCTGGTGGGCGATGACTGGAAGGCGGCGCTGCTGTGGAAGGCGCTGTACGACGCGGGCGTGTTCGTCAACACCGCCCTGCACCCCGCCGTCCCGCCCGGTGGCGCGCTGCTGCGCACGAGCGTGATGGCCACCCACGACGCGTCCACGCTCGAGCGCGCGCTCGAGGTCTTCGCGCGCGTCAAGCGCGAGTTCGAGGCCGAGCACGGCCCGCTTCCGGGGCCGGCTTCGCACTGACGCACCCCCGCTGCTTGTCCGTCCTATCACAAGCATCCCTGGAAACAAAAAAGGTCGCTTCTAGCGCACGAAGTGCGCGCGCGAGGTTGACCGCGGACCCCCTCCTGACATAGCTTCCAGATGCGCTCTGCATGACCGTGGGGTTCGCCCACAAAGCCGTCGGGGAGGGGTGTAGGACCGACATCGCGCTTTTGGTGCGGTGGGACCTCACACGGGCATCGCGAGCACAGTCCGATCCAAAATTCGAGCAAGCATGTTGCCTTCGCGCGAGCCTCGCGGGGGCGACGGGGAGAGTCCCACATGAACGCGACAGCGACGGTTGCCCCTGCCGGTCCTCAGTACATGCGCGCCCTCGAGCGCGCCAACAAGGTACGTCTCGCCCGTGCCGATCTCAAGCGCCGCGTGGCCGACGGCGAGATCCTGGCGGCGGATGTGATCCGCGACTGCCCCTGGGAGGCCGAGAGCATGGCCGTCGCGGATCTGCTGATGAGTCAACATCGCTGGGGCCAAACTCGCTGCCGCAAGTTTCTCTCTCAGATCCCGATGTCGGAGAAGAAGACGATCGGGTCGATGACCGACCGCCAGCGCCAGACGCTCGCGGCGATGCTCACCTCGGCGGAGCGGGGTCACGCTTGGAGCGCGACCCCTTGGCTAACGGACAGCCTGACGAGAGCTTGACCTGCCACCAGCCCGCGAGCATGCCGACGAGGCCGAGGCGCGGGCGCACTTCCCATACCCCGCACCCACCCTGCCC
>DASUPL010000087.1:0-10045 GCA_036281155.1 Solirubrobacteraceae bacterium
GCTGCTGCCCCAGGCCATCGCCGCCGCGCTCGCCGTCGCCGCGCTCTACCTCATGCTCGAGCCGCGGATCGGCACCGGCGGCGCCTTCGGGGGCGCGCTCGCCATGGCCGTCTTCCCCTCCTTCGTCGCCGTCTCGCGCGAGAACGGCGTCGACACCCTCCTCATCCTCCTGCTCGTGCTCGCCTGCGCCGCCGCGCTGCGCGCTTGCGACACCGGGCGCTCGCGCACGTTGATCTGGAGCGGCGTGCTCGTAGGTCTCGCCTTCAACACCAAGACGCTCGCCGCCTACCTCGTGCTGCCGGGCATCGCCGCCGGATATCTCCTCTGCGCTCCCGGATCGATTCGCCGGCGCGCCGCGCAGCTGTCCGTCGCCGGCGTCGCCATGCTCGCCGTGTCGTTCTCCTGGATCGCCTTCGTCGAACTCACGCCCGCGTCCAAGCGCCCCTACATCGGCAGCTCCACCGATAACACCGAGCTCGGGCTCACGTTCGCCTACAACGGCTTCGGGCGCGTCGAAGGACAGGCCGGCGGACCCAACACCACCGCCACGCGCCCCGGCGCCTACGTCCCCTCCGCACGCCAGCGCGCCGTCAACGCCGCGATCGCCCGCGCCGGGAACAGCGCGCCCAGCGCCGGCTCCACGGGCGCCGCTCACATCCCCACACCCACGCTCACACCTGTCGCGACGGCCGGCCGTGAACGCAACGCCATCCCCTTCGGCGGCCCGCCCCGGCCCCTGCGCCTGTTCGGAATCGGCCTCGGCGACCAGGCCGGCTGGATGCTGCCGTTCGCGCTCTTCGGCGCGATCGGGCTCGCGCTGCTCGCGCTGCTCGACCGCGCGCCCGCCACGCCACGCCCGCGCCGCTGGCTCGACTTCGACCGCCCGCGGATGGCGTGCGCGCTCGTCCTCGGCGGCTGGTTCCTCGTCGAGGCGATCGTGCTGAGCCTCTCCAAGGGCATCGTCCACCCCTACTACGTCTCCGCGCTCGCGCCCGGTACCGGCGCCATGGCCGGCGCCGGCGCGGCCGCGTTCGCAACGCTCGCGCGGGGCCGCACGCGCGCGCTCGGCGTCGCGCTCGCCGCGTGCGCCATCGCCACCACCGCGATCGCCCAGGCCGCGCTCCTGCACCGCGAGCGCTACATGCAGTGGTTCCTGCCCGTGCTGCTCATCGGCGCCGGCGTCGGCGTGTGCGCGCTGCTGGTGCTGCGCGGCCGGGCCACGACCGGGACTGCGGCGCCCGCCCGCTCGCCGCGCGGCGAGCGCCTCGTCGGCCCCGCGCTCGCCGCCACGTTCGCGCTGCTGCTCGTCGCGCCCACCGCGTACTCCGCCACCACGTGGCTCGCGCCCTCCGACGGCACGTTCCCCACCGCCGGGCCCAGGCACGTCGCCGGCAGCGGCGCCTACGGGATCAACGCCAAAGACCTCCGCATCGACGCAGCGCTCTCCGCGTACGTCAGCACCCACGGCGCCGGCTCGCGCTGGGCGCTGCTCACCGTCGCCTCCAACACCGCCGCGCCCATGATCCTCTTCGGCCTGCACGCCGGCGCGCTCGGCGGCTACAGCGGCACCGACCCCGCCCTCGACGGCCCTGGCCTCGCTCGTCTCGTCGCCCGTCGGCAGGCTCGCTACGTGCTGCTAGGGGGGGAGTACTCGCTGCGGGGAGGCAACCGCGCCACCGTCGCCGTACTGCGCGCGTGCCGCGAGATGGCCCCGTCACAGTGGCGCAGCCCTCTGCGATACCCACTCGGGCGCGTGCTCTTCGACTGCGCCGGGCGCGAACGCGCGCTCGCGGCGGCAGGCTAAGCCGCCACTGACAGCTCGTGGTGGAATGCCTTCGCGAACAGGTCGCGCTCGCGGCCGGCCGCCCAGCGCGGCACCGCGGACTCGCCGTCAGCGATCAGTCGCAGCTCGATCTCGCCGTCGTCGCAAAGCGCGAGACTCGTCGCGCGCACGAGCTGGTCGCGCGAGCGCTCCAGGTCCTCCGCCAGGCGCAGCAGCGCCGCGCAGCGGTCCAGGCGCTCGCAGTCGCCCTCGCCGAACAGCGCCGCCATCGGTCCCGGCGTCGGCATGCCCTTGCGGTGGTAGCGCGCCGCCTGCGCGACGATCGCCGTCTCCACCGGCGTGAAGCCCGGCAGGCCGCCGTTGAGGATCAGGTAGCGCGAGTGCTTGTGGTGGTCGTCGTAGTCGATCGACATGCCGATGTCGTGCAGCATGCACGCCGCCCACAGCAGTTCGCGCTCGCGCTCGTCGCTCGCGTGCAGCCCCAGCTCCGCGAGCCTGTCGAACATCCCCAGCGCGAGCGTCGCCACGTGCTGGGTGTGCTCCGCGTTGACGCGATACTGCGCCGCCATGTTCGTCACGCTCGCGCGCCGCACGTCGCGCACCAGCGGCGGGTCGCGGTCGGCGAGCTGACGCTCGAAGAACACGCCCTCGCGCAGCCCCGCCTCCGTCGTCTCGATGCCGTCGAAGCCGCCCGCCTCGAGCACGCCCTGCACGACCACCGCGCCCGCCAGGATCAGGTCCGCGCGCGCCGGCTTGACGCCCGGCACGCTCGCCCGCTCGCGCGCCGGCAGCGCCGCCAGGCGCTCCACCAGCTCATCCAGCGCCTCGCGCGCGATCCTTGCGCCCTGCACGCCGTTCGAGGGCAGGCCCGCCGCGCGCTGCGCCGCCGAGGCGAGGTTGCGGATCGTGCCGCCCGTCCCCACCAGGCGCCCTCCTCCGCCCGCTCGCGCGCCTTCGGTCAGCCACGCCGCCTGCGCCAGCTCGATCGCCACGTGCTCGCGCAGCTCGTCCAGCTGCTTGCGCTTCGCCGGGCCGTTCGGCGGCAGGAAGCGCTCGCTCATCAACACCGTGCCCACGCGCCACGAGCCCGAGTGGCTCGCCAGGCGATCCGTCACGCGCACGAGCTGCAACGAGCCGCCGCCCAGGTCGAGCACGCAGCCGTCGCTGAGCGTCGTCGAGTTGACCGCCGCCAGATACCCGTAACGGGCCTCCGCGCCGCGGCTCAGCACGCGGATCGGCAGCCCGAAGCGCTCGCGCGCCCGCGCGAGGAAATCCTCCGCGTTCTCCGCGTCGCGGATCGCGCTCGTCGCGACCGCGTCCACCGACTGCTCGTCCAGGCCGCTCGCGCGACAGAAGTGCGAGAACACGTCCAGCGTCGCCAGCGCGCGCTCGATCGGCTCCTCCCCAAGCGCGCCCGTGTCGACCATCCCCTCGCCGATGCGCACGGGCTCGTGGATCTCGTCGGTGCGCCTCCACCAGCCCTGGCCCGCCATGAAGACGACCAGCCGGAAGGAGTTCGACCCGAGATCGATTACCGCAAGCCGCTCGCCTGGCTGCATACCGTCAGCGTATTCACCGCACCGGCGGGCTTCGAAACGCAACTCGTCATGGATACGACATGGGTGGGCGCCGCCCGGCGGGTTCGCTCAGCCGCGCGACTCGGCCTTGGCGCGCTTGGCCGTGTACATCGCCAGGTCCGCCTCGACGAGCGCCTTCTCCGCGCTCTCGACGCCTTCGTGCACGAGCGAGAACCCGATGCTCGCGGACGGGTGCACGACATCGTCTCCGACATCGATGCTGCAGCCTTTGATCACGCGGTCCAACCCTTCCGCCACGACCGCCACGCCTTCGCGGTCGATGTGCGGCAGCAGCACCGCGAACTCGTCTCCGCCGAGGCGCGCCACGAGGTCCGTTTCCCTCAGCCTGCGCGTCAGCGCGCGCGCGACCGCCTTCAGCGTGTCGTCGCCCGCCTTGTGGCCGTATGTGTCGTTGACGCTCTTGAACTCGTCCAGGTCGAGCACGATCAGACCCGCGACCTCCGCGTAGCGCTGCGAGCGCGCCACCTGCAGCTTGAGGTCGTGCTCGAACAGCCTGCGGTTGCGCATGCCCGTCAACGGATCGTGGTCGGCGAGGTGGCGCAGGTGCTCCTCCAGACGCTTGCGGTCGGAGATGTCCTGCACCTGCGCGATGTAGTGCAGCGGCGCGCCGCTCTGGTCGCGCACGAGCGACATCGACAGGATCGCCGACACCGTCTCCCCCGCCGCGTCGAAGTAGCGCTTCTCCACCTGGAACGCCGGGATCTGCCCGTCGAGCAGGCGCTGGCGCTGCTCGAGGTCGTTGAGCGCGTCGTCCGGGTGCATGATGCCGTCGAAGCGCTTGCCGATCAGCTCATCGGAGGTGTAGCCCGTGATGTCGCACAGCGCGCGGTTGACCAGCAGCCAGCGCCCGTCGCTGTCGAGCAGCCCCGTGCCGATCGGCGCGCGCTCGAACACCTCCTCGAAGTCGCCGCTTGCGCGCGGCGGGCTCAGCAGGTCCGCGTGCCGGCGCGCTGTGATGTCGAGCACCACGGCCACTCCGCCCGCGATCGCGCTGTCCTCATCGCCGCTGTTCCCATGCAGGCGCAGCGGTCCGATGTCGACCATCAGGCAGTGGCGCTGCTCCGCCGTCCAGATCTCGCGCGAGCGCGTCTCGCCATCTAGCGCCGAGCGAAACAGCGGCTCGAGCGCCCGCCACAGCTCTGGCGGGAAGGCTTCCTCCACGAGCTGGCCGTCCAGGCCGGCGCGTGGCGCGCCGAGGCGCTCGAGCGCCTGACCCGCGGTCAGCACGAAGCGCAGGTCCCTGTCGAACACCAGGATCAGCGCCTCCGGCAGCTCGCGAAGCGCCGCCGCGGCTGCGTGGTCGGCGCTCGCGATCACATGCGGGTTCTGCTGGCTCTCTTGCATCGAGGACGACACGTCCCTTGCATCGGCCTGGGCGACTGTCGACTTGACAGTCAATTATGCAACGAGCCCGTTGCTCCACAACGCTGGGCGCGATCTTGCAGCCGCTCGGTGGAGCAGCCGCCTGGTGGATCGAGTCACGGGCGGATAATGTCCGGTCGGCACAGCGCTCTCACTGGTAAACGACGAGCGAAGGAGCGAACATGCACCGTCACCGCCCCAACGGCTGGCTGCGCCACTACGCGGGCTTCCTCTCGCCGAACGCCACCGCCGCTCTGCAGGTGCTGCTCGAGCGCGACCGCGAGCAGCGCCTGCAGCGCCTCAAAGACACCCTCCGCGACAGCGCGCACGAGCGCTTCGGCGGCGGGTCGCGGCCGCGGATGCGCGCGCTGCAGGTCTCCCCCGGCGCGCGGCTGCGCTGGCAGTCCGCGCCCGCACCGCCGCCGCCAGGACCCGACGGCGCGGTCGTGCATCCGATCGCCTCCGCCACGTGCGACATCGACTGCCCGCTCGTACTCGGCAAGAGCCAGTTCGCGCTGCCGCTTCACCTCGGCCACGAATGCGTCGCCGACGTGCTCGCGGTCGGCGAGCGCGTAACCAGCGTGAAGCCCGGCGACCGCGTGATCGTGCCATTCGAGATCAGCTGCGGCACGTGTACCCCCTGCCTCGCCGGGCTGCAGGGCAGCTGCACCTCCGTGCCGCCCGTCTCCGCCTACGGCATGGGCCTCGCAACCGGCCACTGGGGCGGCGCGTTCTCCGACGAGCTAGCCGTCCCCTACGCCGACGCGATGCTCGTGCCGCTGCCCGACGGCATCGACCCGGCCGCCGCGGCCAGTTTGGCGGACAACATCTGCGACGCCTACCGCCACATCGGCCCGCACGTGCCCGCGCTGCTCGCCGCCGACCCCGACGCGGAGATCCTGATCATCGCCGCGCTCAACGAGCGTGTGCCGTTCAGCGGCAGCGTCCAGCTGTACGTCGGACTGATAGCGCGCGCGTTCGGCGCGCGCAACCTGTGCATGGTCGACGCGCGGCCTGAGATTCGCGCGCACGCCGAGCGCCTCGGGCTGCACGCGATCGCGCCGCGTGAGCTGCGCCGCCGCCCTCCCGCGCCGCTCGTCGTGGACCTCACGATCGACAGTCTCGGCGTCGCGCTGAAGCACACCGCGCCCGACGGGATCTGCACGAGCTCGGGAAGCCTGCATCGCAGCGCGAAGATCCCCGCGTTGCAGATGTACGTCCGCAACGTCACGCTGCACTTCGGCCGCACGCACGCGCGCGCGTTGATCCCCGAGGTGCTCGAGCTGATGCGCGACGGGCGCCTGCGCCCCGAGACTGTCACCACGACCGTCGGCTCGATCGATGACGCGCCCGAGGCGCTGCGCGAGCACTTTCTGAGCGGCGGTGTGAAGGCGGTGCTCACGAGCGTGTAGGCGCGTGTCACCGGCCACGAGCACGTGGCGACCGCGCAGCGAGGCTGCTCAGAGACGTACGGTCGTCGCGAGCTCCGTCGTGCTCGACCGGCCGAGCTCCCCGCCGTGGGCGTCGAGCGCGCGCACCGCGAAGTACGGGCCATGCGCGTCGGTGCGCAGGATGGTCTCGAAGTCGTGCGCTCGCGCGCTCGTCACGCGCTCGAGGCTGCCCTCCGTGTCCTGGCCGGCAAGCAGATGCCAAGTGTGGACGTCCGTCGCGCCGTTCCAGCTCGCGTATGCGGCCATCTCGCGGCCGCGACGGGTGAGCGCGAGTGCGGGTGCCTCCGCAGGCTGCCCGCTCCACGGCAGGCGAAACGCGCGGTAGGACTGGTACTTCACGCCGAGCAGCGCGTCGAACAGCAGACGACCGGAGGCGTCGAACTCGGACACACGCGGCGCTTCGCCCCAGCCGACGAACACGTTGCCGTTCGCGAGCGGCTGCATGCTGCCCTGGCTGCCCGTGAGCACTCCCGCGTGCGTGTACTGGCGCAGCAGCGTGGCCGTCATCGCGCGCTCGTCCACGTCGAGGATCAGCCCACGCGAGAGCTTCTCCACGGCGGGCGTCGCGCCGTTGTCGAACACCGTCAGCGTGCCGTCGGGCTGGCGGCGGGCGTGGTGTTGCCACGCGAAGTGGCTGCCCGGCCCCATGTCGAAGTCGCCGCGCCTGCCGCCCAGGCGCCAGATGATCTTGCCGGCGCGGTCGAGCTTGTAGATCGTGTGCGTGCTGCGCGCGGAGATCAGCAGGTTCCCGTCGCCGTCGAGGTCCGCGGAGTTGATGTGGAAGTAGTCCCACTCCGGTCCCACGGGCGCGTATGACTCGGTGAGCGGGATGTGCTCGAGGCTGTGCCACTCCAGCAGCACCGCGCCCGTCGCGAGGTCGATCTCCTGAAAGATCGCATCCTGAATCGTGCCCTTGCGCGGACCGCCCACGCTAAAGAGGTCCTTGTCGAGGATGACGTAGCTCGTGAGCAGCGCCGTATCGCGCGGCGTGATGACGAACTCGTGCAGGTCGCCGCTCAGCCCACGCGCAGCCTGCACGCGACGGACCGTGCGGTAGCTCGCGTCGGCGATCACGTATTCGCCGACGCCGTGTCCGTATTCGATCGTGCCCTCCCACCACGTGAGCACCGGCGCGCCGCGGTAGCTCTGCACCCGGAAGTCCGTCGTGACCTTGCCCGCGAGCGGGTTCTCCCAGATCGGCTCGCCGCGGTGGTCGACGATCACCGCGCCCGCCTGGCCGACGGGGGCGTTGTAGGGAGCGATGAAGATCGGGTCGGTCGATGCGCCATCCTCACGGTGGAGGACCGTGAGCGCGGGGATGCGCAGGTCCGGGCGGCTGCGCCACGTGGGCGGGCGCGGCGGGGTCTTGGCCTTCGGCTTGATCGCGCCGAGGACGACCTCGCCGAGGGCGCCCGCGACGCCCAGGCTCAGCGCGCCGAGCCCCGCTGAGCGGAGCAGGTGTCGGCGCGTGATGGTCGTGCTGCTTGCTGCGGGCATGGGTACCCCTCAGGAAAGCGCACGAACCGAAAGAGGCCGTGAGGATCGTGTTGGGCGTCTCTCAGTCGCGTCTGGCCGGGCTGGTCCGCTTTTGGCGAGACGCGTGACCGCGATCCCGAGCGTGAGGAGTCCCAACAGACGGGGCGACGGTCGCAGTGGGGCAGTGCCGTTCGAGATCGCAAGCCCAATGGCGCACCTGCATTCCGTCACTCTTGAGGTGGCGACTCAGAATGTTCGGGGCAGGATGGCACTCTCCCTAACGACTTCTGAGAAGAATTCAACTTCCTATCCGAAAGCGATGCGTACCCGGCACATATCGGAGCACGGCCAACTACTCTACGCTGGTCGGTTCGAACTACGTGCAGACGTCGTCGATAACACCATCGAAGTCAAGTTACGGGGAGCGCGTGCTCGGTGGCGCTGCCTGCATCACCACAGCACAAAGATTTGCATGCATCCTGTGCATTGGTAAGCCAAAGGAGAACAGCATGAGATCAGCAATCGCAACGGCGATCGTGGCAGTAGCAATGATGCTCCCAGGAGCATCACCGGCAAGCCCAATAGCTCACGCCGCATGTAGAGCCCACTACACTTCGGCGACTATTGGCGGCAGCCACAAGTGCCTGCACGCGGGCGAGTATTGCGCCCGCCGCTACGAGCGACAGTACGTGCGGTATGGCTATGAATGCAGTACGATCTACAGCCCGCCCCGGCTGAAGCGCCGCTAGTGACTGCTGCCTTCGCTTTACTCTTCGCATAGCTTCAGCCCGCGGGCGATCATTCCACCCACACTGACCTTTAGGCCTTCGTTCCCTTCGGATCGCCAGATCGGGTCGACCCCGGGAAGTCCTTGATCGAGTGCGGTGCCGTTAACACCATAGACCGTACCTTCGACATTGAAGGTGATCTCCCCTGGAAATGGTGGCTTAGTGCAGCCCAAGATTCCACGTGGCACTGTGAAGGGCCAAGCGCCGTCACGCCAGGTTGCTTGAGTGACTTCCACACTCTTGCCAGTGGTCCCGCTGAGATTCCTGGAACCTTCGCTGCTGCTGCAGCCGGCAAGCGCACTGCATGCCCAAGTGACCATAACGCAACGGGCGATCAGCGTACGATTTCTCATGTCCACGCTCACCGATCTAAACCTTACAGCAAGTCGAGCAGTTCGATCCCAGCGCCTACCCGCGCCCCGGAGAGCTCAAACTGCTTCACACCCCGGGTGCTACTCGAAGCTGAAAGGCCGATTTTCGAGCCAACTGGGAGGCAGCTGAGCCACGACATCGAATGATGGTCTATGACCGAGCGCAGCGAGCACATGGCAAAACGGTTCGAGATGCCGATACTTGTTGCTGCCCTCCTGGTGATCCCAGTGATCGTCGTTGAGGAGTCAAACCCTTCGCCTGCTGTTCGCACACTTGCCAACACGCTCAACTGGCTCATTTGGGCGGCGTTCTTGGCCGAGTTCGTCGCCATGCTCTGGGTCGCCTCGGATCGGCGTCACTGGCTACAGAAGCACCCCCTAGAAGTAGCCATCGTCGTATTCACTGGGCCATTCCTGCCGGCAAGCCTGCAGGCCGCACGAGCCTTCCGCGTGCTGCGTGTCCTCCGCCTACTGCGGCTGATCCCGTCGGCACGCCGCGTCTTTAGTTTGGACGGACTCCGGTTCGCTGCGGTGCTGACCGGGCTGGTTATCCTCGGCGGCGGCGCAGCCTTTCACGCCCTCGAGAACAACCACAATGGGATTCGTATCTCGCTCTGGGACGGCGTGTGGTGGGCAAGCTCTACCGCGACAACCGTGGGCGCCAACGATATCTACCCCCACACGAATGGGGGGCGAATCCTTGCAATCGCCATCATGCTCTTTGGGGTTGGATTCGTAGCACTGCTGACTGGTGCCGTTGCCCAGCGCTTCCTCGCACCCAACCTAGGGAGGCTCGCCGAAGGCGAGGCCCAGATCGAGCAAGATATCGCGTCAGTTGAGACCGATCTCTGTACTGAACTACGCGCCATCGCACACCGCATCACCGAGATCGAGCGACGCATCGAAACAGGCGCAAATCCAAGCTAAAGTTAATGGGCCCGCCTGGACTCGAACCAGGGACCTACCGATTATGAGTCGGCAGCTCTAACCAACTGAGCTACGGGCCCTCCACGCGCCTCGGGCCTCACGGACACGCTGCGCGCATCCCAGACGCTACCAGCGGAATGTGGGATGCTCACGCGCGGCGTGCCGTCCCGCGGAGGCGCGCGCATCGATTTCGCTACGAGAGGAAGGGGCCGGAGCATGTCAGCAGCACGCGCAGCAATCGTCACGGGGGCGTCGAGCGGGATCGGGCTCGCGATCGCGCGGGTGCTCG
>DASUPL010000088.1:0-3219 GCA_036281155.1 Solirubrobacteraceae bacterium
ACGGACAGGCTGTGAGCGCAGCGTCTGCCCGCCGTTGCCGACGATGAACTTCGCCGCCGCGCCGGCGCCGTTGAAGCCCGCACCCACGCCGTTCACGCCCACCAGGCTGTACCAGAACTCCTTGTAGCTCTCGACGCCCGAGGTGCTCGCGCCATCCTGGAGCTTGGTGTTGATGGCGGGGAAGAACACGTTCGTGAGGCATTTGTTGAACAGGTCGCCCTGGCGATAGAACGGGGTCTGTTCGCCGATCAGCTTCCCCAGCGAGGGGGTGGCGGCGGCGAGGCCCCTCGCCACGCCGCCGAGCTCGCTCGGCGCGAGCGAGGCCCGCACCTGTTCGATCCACGGCAGCGCGGCCGTGACCGTCGCGGGGGTGTTCCTGAGTCCGGGCAGGATGTCGTGCGCGAACGTCCGCGTCGGCGCGAGCGAGGCCTGCAGCGAGGCCAGCCCGTGGTTGATGCCATGCAGCGTCTTCGGCAGTTCCCTGACGGTCGTCGTGAGCCCCGTCGACTCCCCCGCGAGCGTCCCGAAGAACGTGTTGAAGTTCTCGAGCAGTTCCCCCAGCTGCTGCTCGTGGACGTTCAGCGCGGTCGTGACCTTGCCGACGCTGGCCAAGAGCTTGGAGAGGTCGTGCGTGGAGGTGCCGCCGAGGGCCTGGTTGATGACGGCGGCGCCGCGCTCGGCCGAGGGCGCGCGCACGTACAGCTTGTTCAGCGCCTGCGCCGCGTTCAGCCCGCGGACCTCGGGGTCCTGTTCGGCGTCCTCCGCTGCGTTCGGCTTGCCCGACAGCGCCTCGCCGACGTTGACGAGGAACTTCTGCAGGTTCGCGCGCGTGTCCGTGTCGAGCGCGTCGAGGACCTGGTCGAGCTGCACCGGCTGGGCGGTCTGCGTGATCGGGATCGTGTCTCCCGAGGAGACCGTCGGCGCCGACGGGCTGCCGGGCCGCAGTTCGACGAACCAGTTGCCTTCGAGGAAGATCCGCGGGCGGATCTTCAGCGTCGCGTCGGCGTGGATCGGCAGGCCCCGCGATTCGATTTCCATCGTCACGAGACCGGCCTTGCCGTCGCGTTCGATCGAGCTGACCTTGCCCACGTCCACGCCCGCGATGCGCACGGGCGACTTGGGGTGGATGTTCATCGCCGTCGCGAACTGCGCCTTCAGGCGGAAGCCGTGTTTGAACGGCACGTGCTTGGTGAAGCCGAAGTAGGTGGTCAGCGCGACGATCACCGCGAGCGCGATCGCGAAGCGCAGCGGTTTGGAGCGCTGCAGCTCGACAACGGGGAGTTCGTCGTGGCGGCGCCACCAGCGCGCGCGACTCACTTGCCCCTCCCCTTGCTCAGGGCGAGATCCTTGAGCGTCGCGCTCGGGTACTTATCGCCGAACAAGTCCTTTTCGCGGCTCGTGAACTCACGCTTGTTCGACACGCTCGGCGTGCTGCCGATCACGGTCTGTCTGGGGGCGAAGTTCTCGTTGCCGGCTTCGCACACCTGCGGCTGACCCGGCGCGGCGACGTTGGGGTAGGGGTTCGCGTGCGTGAAGTTGTTGTCGACGATGGGGCCGGGCGGCCCCCCTGGGGTGGCCGCCTTTTCCCTCTCGGTCGATCCGCCGGTGGCGGGCGCCGAGGACGGAAGCCCCTCGTTGTTGGGGCCCGTCGGGGCGAGCACGATGCCCGCGCGCCCGAGCGTTCCGACGCCGATGCTCTCCGTGAGCAGGCTCGCCACGTTGCGGAAGGCGAGCGTCACGTAGTTGCAGGCCGTCTGCGTGGGAGCGAGGCCCGCGAGCAGCGGGTTGCCGAGCTGGAGGGTCTGCGTGAAGTCTTCCAGGCCGAGCGTCACGATCGGGTTGCGCGCGAAGGCGGCGAGCGCTTCCGCGGATTCCGCCAGGCGCGCGTTCAGCGCGGTGGCGGCCTTGAGGTTGACCGCGCCCGCGGCGACCGCGTGCCCGAGGTGCGGCGCGACCGTGCGCAGCGCGCTCGCGCCCGGACGCAGCAGGTGCATGAACGTGGTCGCCTTCTCCAGGAACGGCGCCTCGTGGGGCAGCGAGTAGGTGGCCTGCTCGAGCGCCGCCGGCCCGCCCTCGGTCGCTTCTTCGAGCGACTTCGTCACGCCCGCCCACGCGGTGAAGAACGTGTCCAGGTCGCTGAAGCCCTGGGCGTTCGTGTCCGCCACCGCGGCGGTCTGCGACGCTGCGCGATCGAGCGCGACGAACAGCTTGTCGAGGGCGGTCCTGGGCAGCACGAGGTTGTGCAGCACCGGGACGGCATTCCTCAGGAGCGGGCGCAGTTCCGCGATCGTGTTGTTGAGACCGAGCCCCCTGCCCGCGAGGCCGTCGCCGAAGTTGTTCGTGTCGACCTTGATCGCCGTGCGCGTCTTGCGGTCGAACATGTTGAAGAGTTCGTCGATGTTCACCGGTTCGGTCGTCTGGCTGACGGGGATCGTCTGGCCGGCCTTGATCGTCCGCGACGAGCCGCCCTTTTCGAGTTCCAGGTACTTCAACCCAACCGCCGAGACCGACTGCACGATCGCCTTCGTGTCGGCCGGCAGCGGCTCCACGCTCTTTTCCAGTTTGAGGTGCGCGATCGCGCTGACGCGGCCGGTCCGCTTGTCCTGGCGGATCGACAGCGCGGTGACGATCCCGACGCGCGTGCCCGCGATGCGGACCTGGTTGGAGCGCTGCAGCCCCGCGCCCTGGGGCAGTTCGACGTTGATGTCGTACGTCGGCACGAACGGCAGGCCGTTGTTGGCGTTGTAGGAGAGGAACACCGCCACGACCACGATCAGCGTCGTGATCGCGCCGATCAGCAGCGGGTTGCCCGCGAGGGAGTTGTTGCGACGCCTGTTCATCAGGGCGTCTCCAGGGGGTCGCAGCTGAGCAGTTCGTTGTCGGTGAAGGGCGAGGAGCCGTCCGCGGCGGGTTGCGTCGCGGAGCCCGGGCAACGGCGCAGCTGCAGCGTCTTCAGCGCTTTCAAAGCCGTTTCCGCGGTTGCCGGCGTGAGCGTGTTTTCTTCGCCGAGCACGAAGTCGGGGAACACCGGAGAGACGTGCGCGTAGTGGCCGTTGGCGTCGTAGTAGGAGGCCGCCTGGCCGAACGTGCGCGCCGTGCCCAGGAGATCGGGCGCGTAGGGGCCGAAGAAGGCCGTGATCGGGACCGATTCCCGCAGGCTGGTGACGGTGCTCGGCGAGGCCTTCGAGAGCTGGCTCGCCAGCCCCGGCGCCGCTCGCG
>DASUPL010000089.1:0-15507 GCA_036281155.1 Solirubrobacteraceae bacterium
GCGAGTTGGCGGGCAGCCGTCCCGAGCGCACCGCCTCGCGCAGGCCGTCCTCGAGCTGGGCGCGCAGCGGCCGCCCGGCCGTGCGGTCGAGCTCCAGCAGCAGCTCCGGACCCGAGGTGGTACCCGATTTCATAGTTGAAGTGGTCCTTTACGATGCACCACGCTGACCATATCGTGGAATTTATGATCTCGTCTCGGCCAGCGCCGCCCACCGCCATCGCCCGCCGCGGAACCACGCCCGCGGGAACGCTCGAGATCGGGATCGCCGTGTTCGCGGCGATGGAGCTGGGGCTGGCGGTGTTCATGGCGGTCGCGCCGCACGCGTTCTACGAGGCGATCGGCCCGTTCGGCGTGTTCAACCCGCACTACCTGCGTGACGTCGCGAGCTTCGAGGGCGCGATCGGCATCGCGCTGCTCGTCTCGCTGCGACGCCGCTCGTGGCGCGCGCCCGTGCTCGCGCTGACGACGTTGCAGTTCGCGCTGCACAGCGTCAACCACCTCGTGGACATCGGCAGAGCCCACCCCCGCTGGGCGGGCTTCTTCGACTTCCTGTCGCTCGCACCAGCCACCCTGCTGCTCGCCTACCTGTGGCGCGCGGCCAGCCTCGAAACCGAAGGGAGCAGCACATGAGCCGCATACCGCTCGTCCCCGCCAAGGGCGCAAACCCGATCGTGCGCTTCGCCTACCGCGCGACGAAGCGCGAACTCGGACGCTCGGTCGAGCCGATCGAGGTCTACGCCCACACCCCCGTCCTGCTCATGGGCTACGGCGCCTTCGAGAAGGCCACCGCGAAACAGCACCGCGTGGAGGAGCGTCTGAAGGTGCTCGCCGAGACGAAGGCCGCGGCGCTCGTCAACTGCGAGTTCTGCTGCGACATCGCGTCCTCGCTCGCGCTGGAGGCGGGCGTCACCGAGGAGCAGCTCCTGGCGCTCCCCCACTACCGCGACAGCGACGCGTTCAACGAGCTGGAGCGGCTCGTGCTCGACTACGCCGTCGCGATCAGCCGCACGCCCACGACGGTCACCGACGAGCTGTTCGCCGCGCTGCGCGAGCACTTCGACGAGCGCCAGATGGTCGAGCTGACGAACATCATCGCGCTGGAGAACATGCGCGCGCGCTTCAACAGCGCGTTCGACATGAACCCCGCGGGGTTCACCGAGGGGATGGTGTGCGTAGCGCCCGAGCGCGAGTCGCCGGTCGTTGCCGCGCCCGACCCCGAGTCGCAGACCGCGTCCGCGCCCGTCGCGCGGGCCGCGTCCGCGCCGCGGAACGTTCCGGCGCCCGAGTCGCTCGCCTCCGCGTGAGGGTCTTCCTCGCGGGCGCCACCGGCGTGATCGGGCGCCGGCTCGTGCCGATGCTGCTCGCCGACGGTCACGAGGTGACGGGCATGACGAGGTCGCCGGGCAAGGTCGACGCGCTGCGCGCGGCGGGAGCCGAGCCGGTCGTGGCGGACGCGTTGGATGCGAGCGCCGTGGCCGCGGCCGTGAGCGGCGCGCGCCCGGACGCGGTGATCCACCAGCTGACCGCGCTGCCGCCGCGCATCAACCCGCGCACGATCGCGCGCGACTTCGTCATGAACGACCGGCTGCGCAGCGAGGGCACGCGCATCCTCGTCGATGCCGCGCAAGCGGCGGGCGCGACGCGCATCCTCGCGCAGTCGATCGCGTTCGCCTACGCGCCCGGCCCCGCCGGGACGCTGCACAGCGAGGGCGATTCGCTGTACTTGGACTCGCCCGAGCCGTTCAAGCGCTCCGCGCTCGCGCTTGCCGATCTCGAGCGGAAGGTCGCGGAGGCCGACGGCGTGGTGCTTCGCTACGGCTACTTCTACGGCCCCGGCAGCTCCATCTCCGCCTCCGGCTCGATGGGCGAGGACATCGCTCGCCGGCGCATGCCGGTCGTCGGCCGCGGACAGGGCGTGTGGTCGTTCATCCACGTCGACGACGCCGCGCGAGCCACGGTCGCCGCGCTCACGACCGGCGCGCCCGTCGCGTACAACATCGTCGACGACGACCCCGCGCCCGTCGCGCAGTGGCTCCCCGCGCTGGCGGAGGCACTCGGCGCGCGCAAGCCGCGGCACGTCCCCGCGTTCATCGCCCGCCTGGCGGCCGGCAGCTACGGCGTCTCGGTCATGACGGAGGCGCAGGGCGCGTCGAACGCGTTGGCGAAGCGCGAGCTCGGCTGGTCGCCAGCGTTCTCCAGCTGGCGCGAAGGGTTTCGCACGGCGGCTGGGGTGAGCTAGAGACGGGCCGGTTTGTGCGATAGCTGGCGGAACGGGTTTTCGATCCTGACACCACCGATCACCTGACCGTCGTTCAAGTCCTCAGTCAGCACGCGAGCGCATCCGCTGGCGACCGCGGAGGCCACGATCAAGCCATCCCAATAGGAAATCTGTGAAGAGTGGCTGATCTCTGCTCCGGCTTTCACGAGCGCGGAGTCGAGCGCAACCACATGGAGCTGGCTGAGCCACTCGATCGCCTGTACCGCGACCGAAGCATCAATCGGCCGTTTCAGCTTCCGCGTAACGGTGACATAGAACTCGCCAAGAACCTGCGCACTGAGCGCCAGTTCGTCTGATTTCGCCTGCTCGAGAAGCTCTTGGGCGAGCTGCGCCTTCTCCGGCTCGTCGTGATCGAAGACATAAACGAGGACGTTCGTATCAAGAAACGCCCTCTCAGCGCTCATACAGCTCGTCGCGCTTCCATGTGCGCCCGCCGGGTCCACTGCCCGAGTCGCCGCCCTTTGCGATCTCGAGGAAAGCACCGATCGCATCTTGGGTCTTGGTCTGACCGGCGAGCCCCTCTAGATAGTCACGCACGAGAGCGTTCACGGACGTGTCACGTTCCAGCGCGCGTATGCGTGCTCGCTTGAGCAGCTGTCCGTCGATCGTAAGCGTTAGATTCGCCATCCGGTCAATCAGTGTAGCACAGATATCGTGTAGCACGAGCAAGCCGCACGTAAGCAGTGCTCTATTACATAGAGCAATTCTGCTCTACTTTCGCGAGCATCAATGAACTCTTGTTACAGCGAGCCCGAGCGGCTACAGGCTGGTGGACCCGCTCCTGGCGGCATGGATCGGCGACGGACGAGCCGGTACATAACCTTCATCGCACGAGCTACCGCCGCACCACGAGCGCGACGCCCACGAGCAGCAGCACAAGGCCAATGACGCGCGGGACGCCGATGTGCTGTTTGGCGACGCCGAACAAGCCGAAGCGGTCGATCGCTACGGAGATCGCGAGCTGGCCGGTGATGACCACGGCCGTGAGGCCGCTCGCGCCGAGGGTGCGCACGGCGACGAGGGCCACCGACACGTAGACCGCACCGAGCAGGCCGCCGACGAGCGCCCACCAGGGGACCTTGCCGATGTGCCCGAGATTGCCGAGCCCGCCGCGGACGAACGCGGCGATCAGCAGCAGTACGGCGGTGCCGACGAGGAACGAGAAGCTTGCCGCCTGCAGACTGCCGACGGACTTGCCCAGGCGCGAGTTGATCGGCGCCTGCATGCCGACGAGGCAGCCCGCGCCGATGCCCACCGCGACGGCCAGGCCGCGGCTCACTTCGCCTCCAGCCACGTGCGCCCCGCGCCGATGTCGACCGCCATCGGCGGGTCGCGATCGCCCCACACGGCGACCATCTCGCGCTCGATCAGCTCGCGTGCGGCGTCCGTCTCCTGCGGCGGGCCTTCGAACAGCAGCTCGTCGTGAATCGTCAGCAGCAGCCGTGTCCGCAGGCCGGACTCGGCCAGCGCGCGGTGGCAGCTGACCATCGCGAGCTTGATGACGTCCGCCGCGGTGCCCTGGATCACGGTGTTGACCGCGAGGCGCTCGCCGAGCGTGCGCACCTGGTAGTTGCGGGCGCGCAGCTCCGGGATCTGGCGCCGGCGGCCCCACAGCGTCGTCACGTCGCCCGCCTCCTTCGCGCGCTCGATCGTCTCCGCCATGAAGCGCGCCACCGCGGGGAAGCGCTCGAGGTAGGCGTCGATGAACTCCTTCGCCTCCGCGCGCGGGATGTTCAGGCGGTCCGCCAAGCCGAAGTCGGAGAGGCCGTACACGATCCCGTAGTTGATCATCTTCGCCTTCGAGCGCATACCAGGGTCGATGTCCTTCGCCTCGACGCCGAACACGCGCGACGCGGTCGCGGTGTGCACGTCCTCGCCGCGGGCGAAGATCTCCATCAGCACGTCCTCGCCGGCCGCGTGCGCGAGCACGCGCAGCTCGATCTGCGAGTAGTCCGCGGAGATGAGAGTCATCCCCTCCTCCGCCTCGAAGCAGCCGCGAATCTCCCTTCCCAGCGGCGTGCGGATGGGGACGTTCTGCATGTTCGGGTTCGTGCTCGACAGGCGGCCCGTCTGCGCGACCGCCTGCAGGAACGTGGTGTGGATGCGCGAGCGCTCGTCCACCTGCTGGGGCAGCACGTCGAGGTAGGTCTTGATCAACGTCGAGAGCTCGCGCCAGCGCTCGATCTTCGGCACGATCTCGTGCTCCGAGCGGATCGCCTGCAGCACGCGCGCGTCGGTCGAGAACCCCGTCTTGCCGCGACGCTTGCGCGACAGGCCGAGCTTCTCGAACAGGATCTCCCCCAGCTGCTGGGGCGAGGAGATCAGGAACTCCTCATCCGCGAGCGCGAAGATGTCGCGTTCCAGGCCGTCGATCTCCGCGCGCACGCGCTCGGTGATCTCCGCCAGGCGCTCGAGATTCAGCCGCACGCCGAGCTGCTCCAGCTCGCGCAGCACCGGCACGAGCGGCAGCTCGACCTCGCGCATCAGACCCTCCAGCCCGCGCTCGGCGATCTGCTCGCGCTGCCAAGCCGCGAGCGCCCCCAGCAGCACCGCGTCCGCCGCCACGGGGTCCTTCGCGTCGCTGACCATCCCCCGCTCCTCGCACAGCTCCGCGAACGGGTAGCCGCGCCTGGCTGGCTCGAGCAGATACGCGCCCAGCAGCGTGTCGTGCGCGAGCGACGGCGCCACCGTGCCGAGCGCCTTCGCGTCGTGCGCGACCACGGGTCGAGCCCCGCACGCCGCGACGACCTCCTCCGGCCCCGCGCACTCGCCCACGAGCACCTCTCCCTCCGCCGCCGCCGCGAAGCGCCAGGCGGGGCCGTCGGCGAACAGCGCGCCCTCCGGGGCCTCGCTGGCGCGGACCACGACGCACAGCTCGCCCCCCGCCGCCGAGCTGTCGAGGGCTGGTGCCGTCCCGGCTGCCACGCCGAGACGCGGGATGTCCGTCGGCGCGCCCGCTTTCACGCGCGCCTTCAGCGTCACCTCCGCGGCCGGCGCGGGCGCCGCCACATCCGGATCCCCCAGCGCTTCCTCCAGCCGCCGCAGCGGGTCGCGCAGCTCGTACTCGCGGAAGAACTCCCGCACGCGCGAGCGGTCCGGCTCGCGCGCCGCCTCGAGCGTCATGTCGAAGTCGACCGTCACGTCGCGCTGCACGGTCGCGAGGCTCATCGACACGCGCGCGTTCTCCGCGTGCTCGATCAGGTTCTCTTTGCGCTTCGCCCCTTTCACCTCGTCCACGCGCGCGAGCACCTGATCGAGCGAGCCGAAGCTCTGGATCAGCTCGCTCGCGGTCTTGTCGCCGATGCCGGGAACGCCGGGAATGTTGTCCGAGGTGTCGCCCTTGAGGCCGTAGAAGTCGGGGATCAGCTCCGGCGGGATGCCGTAGCGGTCGATCACCGCCTGGCGGTCGTAGATCTTCGTATCCGTGATCCCGCGCGCCGTCGCCATCACCTTCACCAGGCCGCGCTCGTCGATCAGCTGAAACACGTCGCGGTCGCCCGTCACGATCATCACCGGCACCGGCGGGTCGGACTTCAGCGCGCGCTCGGCCAGCGACGCGATCACGTCGTCCGCCTCATAGCCCTCGACGCGCACATTGCGGTAGCCGAACGCGTCCACGAGCGGTTCCATCGCGGGCCACTGCTGTTTGAGCAGGTCCGGGCGCGAGCGCCGCTGCGCCTTGTATTCCGGGAACAGCTCGCTGCGGCCGGACGTGCCCGCGTCCCACGCGACGACCGTCGGACAGACGCCGTACTCGGTCACGATCTTCACGAGCATCGACGCGAACCCGAAGATCGCGTTCGTCGGCACGCCGGTCGAGGTGGCGATCGACTCGGGCAGCGCGAAGAACGCGCGGTACACCAGGCTGGGACCGTCGATCAGGAACAGGCGCCGATCCGCTGTGGTCTGAGCCGCCATCGCACGCACTCTACGAGGAGCCGGCGAACGCCGACTTCGTGAGCGGCCGCACACGAACAGGTACTCGCGGCGTATACCTCCTAACATCCCCTGCCGCCAACCGACCGAGGGAGCCGGAGTCCGTGAGCGCCACCCCAAGCGCGCAGTACCGCCTGAACATCCGCGTCAAGCTGGAGGACAGCTCGGGCATCCTCGGGCGCGTCACGAGCGCGATCGGCGAGGCCGGCGGCATGGTCGCGGCGGTGGACCTCGTCGAGGTCGACGGACCCCACAGCCTGCGTGACATCGTCGTCGACGCCTCCGGGCGCGCGCACTGGGAGCGGATCCTCGCCGCGATCGGCGCGATCGACGGCGCCGAGGTGATCGACACGACCGACCGCACGTTCCTGCTGCACGTGGGCGGCAAGATCGAGCAGCACAACAAGCACCCGCTGAAGACCCGCGAGGACCTCTCGATGGCCTACACGCCGGGCGTGGCGCGGGTGTGCCACGCGATCCACGACGATCCCGACAAGGCATTTCAGTACACGATCAAGCGCAACACGGTCGCCGTGATCTCAGACGGCACCGCCGTGCTCGGCCTCGGCGACATCGGCCCGCGCGCGGCGATGCCCGTGATGGAGGGCAAGTGCTGCCTGTTCAAGGAGTTCGCCAACGTCGACGCGTTCCCGATCTGCCTCGACACGAAGGACCCCGAGGAGATCGTGCGCACGGTCAAGCTGATGGCGCCGGGCTTCGGCGGGATCAACCTCGAGGACATCTCCGCGCCGCGCTGCTTCGAGATCGAGCAGCGCCTGATCGACGAGCTCGACATCCCCGTCTTCCACGACGACCAGCACGGGACCGCCGTCGTCGTGATGGCCGCGCTGCTCAACGCGGTGAAGCTCACCGGGCGCAACCTCGCGGATCTGCGCGTGCTCGTCATCGGCCTGGGAGCGGCCGGGGTGGCGGTCACGAAGATCATGCTCGAGGCCGGCGTGTCGCACATCGTGGGCGCCGACTCGCAGGGCGCGCTGCACGTCCAGCGCGAGGACTACCTCGACGGCTCGATGACGAAGATCAAGCGCTGGTATGCCGAGGCGACGAACCCCGACTGCCGCACGGGCAAGCCCGCGGACGTGATCGACGGCGCCGATCTCGTGGTCGGCCTCTCCGGCGCGCGCGTGCTGCCCGCCGAGGCGCTCGGCCGGATGAACAAGGACGCGATGGTCTTCGCGATGGCCAACCCCAACCCCGAGATCAACCCCGAGGAGGCCGCGCCGTATGTGCGGATCATGGCCACCGGACGCTCTGACTACCCCAACCAGATCAACAACGTGCTCTGCTTCCCCGGGATCTTCCGCGGCGCCCTCGACGTGCGCGCGCCGCAGATCACCGAGCCGATGAAGATGGCCGCCGCCGAGGCGATCGCCGCGATCATCTCCGACAGCGAGCTGCGCGAGGACTACATCATCCCGTCGGTGTTCAACCGCGACGTCGCGCCCGCGGTCGCGACCGCCGTCGCCGAGCAGGCGCGCAAGGCGGGCACCGCGCTCGCCGGGCACGAGGTCGGCTACGCCCAGGGCGACACCGAAACGATCGCCGTAAGCCCCGCCGCGGGCGCCGGCGACGGGCGCACGTGAGGAGCTGACGCCGTGGGCGCGCTGCGGGTGACGGTCACCGGAGCGACGGGGCTGATCGGGCCACAGCTGACGGCGGCGCTGCTGGAGCGGGGCGCGGAGGTGACGGTGCTGAGCCGCGACCCCGACCGCGCAAGGGCGAGGCTGGGCGACGTCACCGCGATCGCATGGGACCCGCTCGCGGACTCGGCGCCCGTCGAGGCGCTGAGCGGACGCGACGCTGTCGTGCACCTCGCGGGCGCGCCCGTCGCGCAGCGCTGGAGCGCCAAGGCGAAGCGCGCGATCCGCGAGAGCCGCGTGATCGGCACGCGCAACCTGCTGGCCGGGCTCGCGGCATGCGCGGACGCGGACGGTGGCGAAGCGAGCAGCGGCGGGGCGAACAGCGGGGACGCGGACGGCGACGCGGCGAATGGCGGCGGGCGCCCACGCATGCTGATCAGCTCCTCCGCGATCGGCTACTACGGCCCGCGCGGCGATGAGCCGCTCGACGAGGACGCACCGCCGGGCGAGGATTTCCTCGCGCGCGTGTGCGTCGAGTGGGAGGCGGAGGCCGCGAAGGCGCGCGGCCTGGGGCTGCGCGTCGTGCAGGTGCGCACCGGCGTCGTGCTCGACGCCGCGGGCGGCGCGCTCGCCAAGATGCTCACCCCCTTCCGCCTCGGCGTCGGAGGGCCCGTCGCGGGCGGGCGCCAGTACATGTCGTGGATCCACGCGGACGACCTCGTGGGCATGGTGCTCGCCGCGATCGAGGACGAGCGCTGGAGCGGGCCGATCAACGCGACCGCGCCCGAACCGGTCACGAACGCCGCCTTCTCCCACGCGCTCGGGAAGGCGCTTCACCGCCCGTCGCTGCTGCCCGTGCCGGGGCTGGCGCTGCGCGCGCTCTACGGCGAGATGGCCGAGATCGTCACGACGGGCGCGCGTGCGGTCCCCGCCAAGCCGCTCGTGCTCGGCTACGAGTTCAGCCAGCCGCGACTGGAGCAGGCGCTGCGCTCGGCGCTCGGTTCTGCGTCTCGATGATCACGCGGCACGGGCGCTTGCTCAGCAGGTACGTCGCGGTCGGCCCGATCTTCTGCTCGCCCGCGGGCGCGTGGATCGCCGACCAATAGATCACATCCGAGCCGACGCGTTCGGCTTCCTCCACGAGCGACGAGCCCGGGTTGCGCGTGCGGATCAGGCCGGTGTGGATCTTGATCCCCGCGCGCTTGGCCTGAATCCGCGCACTCTCCAATACCGAGCGCCCGTGCGCCTCCTCCTCCTCGAGGCCCGCGTCGAGCGACAGCTGGCTCGGCACCGGCAGCACGTAGATCGCGTACACGACCCCCTCCTCGCCGATCAGCTTCGCGGCGGCGATCAGCGCGGAGGCGCTCACGTCGTCGCCGAAGATCGGCACGAGCGCGGTCTTGTACTCGAGCTCCTCGAAGTCCGTCGGGCGCTCGTGGCGCGGCGCGCGGCTGGTCGTGCGCAGGTCGAGGCCGTGGCGGCGGCGGTAGACGATGTAGACGGCCATCCCCAACGAGAGCCAGAACACGCCCGCGAGCGCCACCGCGAGGTGCAGGATCGTGACCGTCACGAACGCGAGGCCCGTGCCGAGGATGCCCAGCAGCGCGAACACCGGCAGCTCGCGGCCCGCCACGGTGATCGTGCCAGGGCCGCGGTAGGGGCGCTCGATGTCGGGCTGCTTGATGCGCAGGCGGATGACCGACAGGTGCGCGATCGTGAACGACAGCATCGCGCCGAACGCGTACATGTTCCCCAGGAATTCCGCCTGGCCGGGGATGATCGTCAGGCACGCCACGCCGCCGAACAGCAGGATCCCGATCCAGGGCGTGG
The DNA here is from genome assembly GCA_036281155.1 of Solirubrobacteraceae bacterium. Classification (GTDB taxonomy): domain Bacteria; phylum Actinomycetota; class Thermoleophilia; order Solirubrobacterales; family Solirubrobacteraceae; genus Palsa-744. Next base: position 9,646 of record DASUPL010000089.1, read on the forward strand.
AGAAGCGCGGGTGCAGGCGGCTGAGGCGGTCGGGCACCTGGCGGTGAAGCCCCATCGAGTAAACCAGCCGCGACGCGCCGATGATGCCCGCGTTGGCCGCGATGAACAGGATCGTGGCCGCGAGCAGCCCGACGTAGATCTCACCCGCGGACTGCAGCGCGCCCAGGTGGAGGTGCTTGACGATGCCGAGCACCGGGTCGCCCGCGAAGCCGCCGTGGGCCTCGTCGGTGCCGAGCAGCGAGGTGTAGCTGCCGTCGGCCTGTTTGTGCACCGGCAGCGCCGACAGCGCGACCATCGGCAGCGCGGCGTAGATCGCGAACACCGCGAGCACGACGAATTTGATCGCGCGTGGCACCGTCTTGGTCTCGTCCAGCGCCTCCTCGGCCATGTTCGAGATCGTCTCGATGCCCGTATAGGCGATCATCCCGATCGGGATCGCGACGAGGAAGCTTTTCCACGTCGGCGCGACGCCGAGGTCGACGTTGTGGATCAGCACGTCGGGCGAGAGCACCAGCCACACGCCGACGCCCACGAGCAGCAGCTGCGTCGCGAGGTCGGTGATCGCGAGCACGATGTTCAGGCCCGCGGCCTCTTTCACGCCGACGACGTTGATGACCGACAGCAGCATCACGACGGCGATGCCGAACAGCACGTCGCCGGGACCGTGCTGCAGCGCCGGCCAGAACAGCCCGCCGAGGTAGTGCGGCACGAAGAACGCGGAGATCGCGATCGTGATCGTGTAGTTGAGCATCTGCGCCCACGCCGCGAAGAACGACCACAGCTCGTTGAACGCGTGGCGCGCGAAGCTCGAGGACCCTCCCGCCTCGGGGTACATCGCGGTCGCCTCCGCGTACGTGGCGGCGGTGAGGTAAAAGATCACGCCCGTGATCAGGAAGACGATCGGCGTCAGGCCCAGCGCGTAGGAGGCGACCAGGCCGAGCGCGTAGTAGATCGAGGAGCCGACGTTGCCGTACGCGGTCGAGAACAGCGCGCTCGTGCCGAGCACCCGCCGCAGGCCGTGTTGGGTCAGGCGCGCCATCCCGCGGAGCGTATACAGGCGCGCTGGCGGCGGCGAGGCGGTGCTCGCGCGGCCGGCGAGCTCGCGAGGTGCAAAATCCCATGCATCGCAACCGTCAAAGCAGGAACGCCCCGTATGATCCCGACGAGCTTGGGGCAGCTGACTGCCCCTTATTCGAAACCATGGAAACCGCGCGACGCGAAAACTACGACTCCGGCGAGCACTTCGTGCTCGAATACGGCGAGCTGCGCTTCACGTTCAACGAGACCGATTTCTCCGAGCGCTGCGAGCAGGCCGCGCTGAAGCTCGGCTTCGTCGGCGGGCGCCTCGGCGAGGAGGAGCTCGAAGACCTCGTCAACCTCGCCGTCAACGGCGAGATCTCAGAGCCCGCCTCCGCGCTCGGCGAGCACGTCAACGTCTGTTGGCCCGAGCTCGTCGGCCCCGCCGAGCGCTCGCTCGTGCACTGGCTGCGCCGCCTCGTCTTCCGCGGCGCGTGGCTCGACCAGCGCGTGAAGGAGGGCGAGCTGACGGTGTGCTTCGACGAAGCGAGCGGCACCTTCGCCTACGTCCAGCCCGAACGCAGCCACGAGCCGATCGAGCTCGCACCCGAGCCCTCATGGGGTCGGGTGGCATACCGAGGCTAGGACGGCCGCTGGCCGGTCCCGCGGCCGCGCCGTCCGCCGAGGTTGACGAGCAGCGGGCCGAGCCCGCCGCTCGCGCGTCTTCTACTCTGCGGCCTCCGTACGCGCCTTCGCGATCGCCTCGGCGCCATCGTGACCGACGAGCAGCTCGGGGCGGAGGGTGCCGCTGTTGACGAGGTCCACGATCGGCACCCGGCCGGTGGACTTGAGCGCGATCACCGTCGTCTCGCCTCCGAGCGGCTGGGATGCCGTGGCGATGATCGTCAGCGAACCGCCCTCGCGCAGGTTGCGCGCGGCGGACAGCGCCTTGCGCGCGGCGTGAGCGCTGAGGCCGTCGAGGCCGTCGATCAGCACGAGCGCGTTGCCGCCGCGCGCGGCGACGCGCTTGGCGGCGTCGATCGCGCGCTCGATCGCCTGACTCTGGGAGTCCGAGGAGGCGGCGAAGCTGAGCGACGCGACGGGAGCGAGCGGGGCCTCCTGCCACTGGGCGATCTCCTCCGGCCGCGCGCCCGTCAGAACGACGCTCAGCTCGAGGTTCTCGCGCCCATTGAGCGCGACGAGCAGGCGCTTGATCGTCTCGCTCTTGCCGGCGTGGCGCGCGCCCACGATCACCGCGCGTGAGCCCAGCCCGAGCGGGGTGAGCCACTCGATCGCCTCCAGCGTCGCGTCCTTGGAGTCGAGCGCGAGGCGCTCGCTCGGCCAGCTCACGGGCAGGTCCTCGTAGCGGCCGCCGTCCGAGACCGCGTCCGCGGAGGTGCCGTTGATCGTGTCGATGCGCACGAGCGAGGGGTAGCGCTCGGAGCGTCGCGGCGTGCGCACCGGCCCGGTCACGCGGTCGCCGCTTACGAGCTCGCAACGGCGCACCTGCGCGGCGGAGATGTACACGTCCTCGTCCGAGGGCTCCGGCGGGTCGACGCGCAGGAAGGCAGAGCCGTTGCCCAGCACCTCGACCACACCAGCCGCTATGCGGCCGGTGCTCTCAGAGTCCCCCGCGTCTGGCGCGTCGCCGTCGTCGCTCGCGGAGCTCGAGCGCGTGGCGGATGAGCGGCCCGCGCCGCCGCGAGCGCTTCTGCCGCCGCGGCCGCGGCGTGCGCCGCTCGTCGACGTGCGCGAGGAGCTGTCGTCCGCGTCCGTGCTGTCCGCGTCGGACTTCTCCTCAGCCTCCTCGGCGGTCTCGTCCTTCGCGGCCGAGCCGGCCGGGCGGCGCGAGCGCGGGGAGCGGCGCCTGCGTGGGCGCGGCTCCTCATCGCCGTCGTCGGAGCCGTTCTCCGTGCTCTTGGAGCTGTCGCTCTTCTCCCCCAGGATCGCGTCGACGAGGTCCGCCTTGCGCAGCCTCCTGAACCCGTCGAGACCGATCTGGTCGGCGATCGCGTGCAGGTCGGCGAGAGGGCTTGCCTCCAGCTCGGGGCGCTCGAGTACTGCCATGGGTGTTCCTTCTTTCTTTGTGTGTGGGCGGTTGGCGTCCCGTCGCGTTGGACAGCGCGGGCACCCGTTCGTTGACCCTCAGCGTAGCGTTTCGCGCGGCGAAGGCTCGTGTCGGATTTCCTCGGTCAGCGCCAGATCCCTGCTCGGCTCGAGCTCGCCGGCGAGCGCCGCGCGCACCTTCAGGAAGTCCGCCGCCGCGGCCACGTCGTGCACGCGGAAGACGTGCGCGCCGTGATCGACGCCGTGCGCAAGCGCCGCCAGCGTCCCCGCCAAGCGCTCGCGGGGCGCGCGGCTGGTGAGCGCGCCGACGAAGTCCTTGCGCGAGATCGCCATCAACAATGGCCGTCCCAGCTCGTGCAGGCGCACGGTCTGGCGCAGCAGCTCGATCGTCTGCGCGGGCGTCTTCGCGAAGTCCGGGCCGGGGTCGAGGATCAGCTGCTCGGGGGCCACGCCGCGCGCTTCCGCCAGCGCGGCGCGCTCGGCCAGGAACGCGAGCACCTCGCCGGTCACGTCCGCGTAGAGGTCCGGGTCCTGCAGCCGTTCGCGCGGCGCCGCGCGGGTGTGCATGATCACGAGCGCCGCGCCCGTCCGCGCGCACACATCCGCCAGCTCCGGGTCGCGCAGACCGCTGACGTCGTTCACGATGCTCGCGCCCGCGGCGATCGCCGCGCGCGCGACTGCCGGCTTGTACGTGTCCACCGACACGATCGCCCCCAGCTCGACCGTCACGCGCTCGATCAACGGCACGACGCGCTCGATCTCCCGCTCGACCGCCACCGGCGGGCGACCCGTCGACGCCGACTCGCCGCCGATGTCGAGGATGTCCGCTCCCGCCGCCAGCAGCTCCGCCGCGAGCGCGCTCTGCGCGTCCAGGCTCGCGTACCGCCCGCCGTCGCTGAACGAGTCCGGCGAGGCGTTCACGATCCCCATCAGCCACGGGCGCGCGCCCAGCTCGAGCGTCGCGTCGACCGCGCGGACGCGGTGCTCGGGCGCCTTCACGGCGCGGTGTCCGGCCGCGCTCCGTCCGGTGCCGGCGCGTCGTGTGGCGCAACGGCGCCCGCGACGGAAATACCCTCGCGCGGCAAGCCATCCCCAGCGATGGGCTCGGGCCGCTCGACGTCGGCGACGATCCCCTCCTCGTCGGCCTCCTTGGCGAAGCGCTCCAGCTCGAGCGCCAGACGCTCGGAATCCCAGCCGAGCTCGTGCGCGAGGATGTCTCCCACCAGCTCCACCGGGCTCACCGTCGTGCGAGTCTCGCCCGCGGGCATTGCGGCGGTCAGATCGCGCGCGGCGAGCAGTCCCAGGCGGGTGCGCCGCAGCAGCACGTCGCCGATCGAGCGCGCCTGCTCGTGACGAGCGGCGAGCGCGACCTCCGCGAGCAGGTCCGGGCGGCCCGCGACGATCGGCTGCGCCAGCTCGCCGCGCTCGGCGGCGAGCGCGAGCACGTCGTGCGCGGCGTGGCCGTAGCGGGCGGCGAGCGCGCGGTAGGAGTCCTCGGGCACGCCCTCCACGCGCGGCAGGTCCTCCGGGTCGATCGCCTGGCCGAGCGGGATCTCGTGCGTGCGGCATGGCGCGTCGCGGGCGTCGCGCTCGACGAGCCTGTCGACGGTCATCTTCGCCATCCGCCGCCACGTCGTGAGCTTGCCGCCCGTGATCGTGATCATCCCCGAGCTGGTCTCATACAGCTCCGCCTTGCGCGAGATGTCGACCGACTTCTTCGGGTCGCCCGTGGAGATCAGCGGACGCACGCCCGCATACGCGCCCGTCAGGTCCGCGGGCCCGAGCTCGGTCGCGAAGAACTCGTTGATCGCCGCCAGCAGATAGTCGACGTCGTCGTTCGACGGGCGGATGTGCTCGAGCGAGCCCCCGCCCTCGTAGTCGTTGTCGGTCGTGCCCACGAGCGTGTGCCCAAGCCACGGCAGCGCGAAGATCGAGCGCCCTCCGCCCGCCGGCACGATCGCGCCGCCGATCAGCGGCAGATCCTCGTGTCTGATCGTGACGTGCGTGCCGCGGCTCGGGCGTATGCGCGGCAGCTCGGCCTCCTCGTGCAGCTCCCGCGGGCGCAGCTGGTCGGCCCACACGCCCGTCGCGTTGACCACGTTCGCGGCGCGCACGTCGAACGTGCCGCCGCTCTCCAGATCCGTCACCTGCACGCCCTCGGCGCGCCCGTCGCGCTCGAGCAGACCCGTCACGTCCAGCCGGTTGGCGCAGACGGCGCCGAAGCGCTCCGCCTCACCCAGCACCGTCAGCACCAGGCGCACGTCGTCGGTCTGGCAGTCGTAGAACAGGTAGCCGCTCGTCGGCTCGCGCGACGCCAGCGCGGGCAGCAGCTCCAGGACTTCCTCGCCGGAGATCACGCGGTGGCGCTCCGGGCTCCACGACTCCCCGCCATCGGGCAGCACACCGTCGGGTGGCTGGCTCCCCTGCGCCCGCTCGGCGCGTACCCTGCGCCCGCGCCGCGAGCGCAACCTGTCCCTGTCGACGGACATCACGTCATACAGGTTCAGGCCCACGCCCACGAGCCGGTCCGGGTGCGCGCCGTCGAACGCCGGTACGACTAGCGGCAGCGGGCGGACGAGGTGCGGAGCGAGCGCGACCATCAGCTGGCGCTCCAGCAGCGCCTCGCGCACGAGCCCGAGGTCGAAGTTCTGCAGGTAGCGGAGCCCGCCGTGGACGAGCTTGCTCGAGCGGCTCGACGTGCCCGAGGCGAAGTCTGCGCGCTCCAGCAGCGCGACGCTGTAGCCGCGCGTGGCCGCGTCGAGGGCGACGCCCGCGCCC
>DASUPL010000090.1:0-2536 GCA_036281155.1 Solirubrobacteraceae bacterium
CTGGCCGGAGACGTAGAAGGCGACGGCGCCGTCGAGCGCGTTGGTGTGACGCAGGATCACGTCGAGCCCGTTGTCGACGGCGACGCGGCCGGGCTCGTGGCGGAACTCCTCGGCGAGCAGCGCGAGGGCGTCCAGCCAGCGTGTGGCGCTCGTCGCGGCGGCGCAGCTCCTCGGCCTCGCGCTGCAGCTCGGCGAGGGCGCCGCGGGCCACGCGCTCGCCCTCGCCCTCCAGGCCCACCATGGCGACGAGCGGGCGGGCGTTGGGCTCGGACGGGAGGCGGAACAGGGCAGAGCGCGATGTCTGGCGCGAGTCGCCGTCCCACGCCGGATGCTCGGCCTCGGTCGGGCCGCCCGCCGTCGCGAAGAGCTGCTGCAGCGCCAGCACGCACGGCGAGTCGTAGAAGGCCGGCAGCGCGGTCGTCAGCTCCTCGCCGGGCCGCGGCGCCCCTGACAGCGAGCGCAGCGCGCCGTTGACGAACTCGACGCGCAGCGGCGCGGGGCCGGAGAGCGCGGCCACCGGCACCGGTGCATGCTCGACGAGGGCGGCGAAGATGTGCGACGCCAGGTGGGCCGGCGCCTCGTCGTAGCGCGTGCGCTCGATCGCCCGCGGGATGGGCACACCGGCCTCCGCCGCGCGGCGCACCGCGACCACGCGTTGGACGTCCTCCAGCGCATAGCGGCGCGGGCCGGCGCCGGTGCGATGGGGCTCGGGGAAGCCGTACCGGCGCTCCCAGGTCCGCAGCCGCTCGCGCGACACCCCGGTGAGCGCCGCGAAGCGGGTCGCCGAAACGGTCTGTCCACCTCTGTCCACCCTTTTCATCCCTATGCAATGGTCGCATGTCGGTGCGTGACCGGGCGTGTCCACCTTGTCACGGCGCCCATGAACGAGGACAAGCCACGAACGCAGGTAGCAGACCCATCCCGGGGAGGGGAAGGTGGATCTAGCGGAAGAGACTCGCGAGCTGCTTCGGCGGTGGCACGATCAGGAGGATCACGCCGCGCGTGAGGAGCTGGTCGCACGCATGCTGCCGCTCGCGCGCAGCCTGGCGCGGCGCTACGCGAACAAGGGCGAGCCGCTCGACGACCTCGAGCAGGTCGCGTCGGTCGGGCTGCTGAAGGCCATCGATCGCTTCGACCTCGACCGCAAGGTCAAGTTCGCGACCTTCGCGGTGCCGACCATCGCCGGTGAGATCAAGCGCCACTTCCGCGATCGCGGCTGGATGCTGCGCGTGCCGCGCGACGTCCAGGAGCTCAACGCCAGGCTGACGCGCACGCGCGAGTCGCTCACGAACGCCCTCGGACGCTCGCCCACCGTCGACGAGCTCGCCGCCGGCGCGCAGGCGAGCGTCGATCAGGTCGTCGAGGCGCTCAGCGCGGGCGAGGCCTACCGCATGATGTCGCTGGACGAGCCGCTGGCCGACGGCATCGGCGCGCTCGAGTCCATCGGCGAGGACGACGAGGGCTTCGAGCGCACCGAGCAGCGGCTCATGCTGCGGCGCGGCTTCGACGAGCTGGCCCCGCGCGAGCGCGAGATCCTGCATCTGCGCTTCTTCGAGGGGCTCACCCAGCGCGAGATCGCCGATGAGGTCGGGATCTCGCAGATGCACGTCTCGCGGCTCATCCGCCGCTCGGTGGACATGCTGCGCGACACCATCGTCGCGCCGATGGCCACCGCTGCGTGACAGACCGGCGCGCGGGGATACTCCCGGCGTGCCAGGGCGTGAGCATGCCGAGGAGGCCGACCGGACCGAGGAGGAGCAGGAGCGCCTGAATCGGCAGATGACCGAGCTCCTCAACGAGCTGCGCGTCGCCATGCCGGGTGTGCAGGTGCTCTTCGCCTTCCTGCTCGCGGTGCCGTTCCAGCAGCGGTTTGCCGACGCGACGGCCTTCCAGCGCGACGTCTATCTGCTCACCCTGCTCGCGGCCGCCGTCGCTACAGTGCTCCTCATCGCCCCCAGCGCGTATCACCGCATCGCCTTCCAGCAGCACCAGAAGCAGCGCATCATCAAGCTCGGCACGCTCGAGTTCCTCTGCGGGCTCCTGGCCCTGGCGGTGGCCATGACCGGGGCCGTCCTGCTCGTCACCGACTTCATCTTCCGGACGCCGACTGCGATCGTCGCCACCGTGGGCGTCGGCAGCCTGTTCGCGTGGCTGTGGTTCGGCCTGGGCCTGTGGAGGAGGTCGCACGAGTGAGCGGCCCTGCGGCGATCCTCGACGTCGACGGCACGCTCGTCGACTCCAACTACCAGCACACGATCGCCTGGTACCGCGCCCTGCGCCAGCACGACCAGCACGCCGCCATCTGGCGCATCCACCGCCACATCGGGATGGGCGGCGACCAGCTCGTCGCCGCGTTGTGCGGCGACGAGGTCGAGGAGCGCCAGGGGGAGGACATCCGCGCGGCTGAGAAGGCCCTCTACATGGCGATGATCGACGAGGTCGAGCCGTTGCACGGCGCGCGCGACCTCCTCGTCGACCTCAAGAGGCTGGGGCGGCGCGTGGTGCTGGCCAGCTCCGCCAAGCCCGACGAGGTCGA
>DASUPL010000091.1:0-2646 GCA_036281155.1 Solirubrobacteraceae bacterium
ACGGCGTCAAGATCCCGCTCGGGCTGTGGGAAGGCTCGACGGAGAACGCGACGCTCGCGCGGACGCTGCTCGCCGATCTCGTCGACCGCGGCCTTGATCCCGATCAGGCGATCCTGTTCGTGATCGACGGCGCCAAGGCGCGTTGACTGCAGTCGCGAACTTCGAGTTCGAGCGTCTGATCGACCGGATCCGCGGGCCGCGGAGAAGGAATCGGTCGTGACGTGTAGTACTCAACGGACTGATGGCGCTCCGTCGGGCTCACTTGGACGAGTATGCGGTGCGGGTCAACCGCGCGGTCGGGTTGTTGCGCGAGCGGTCGCCGGCGGACGTGGTGCGGGCGCTGCAGGCCGAGTTCGGCCTGTCGGAGCGGCAGGCGCGGCGGTATGTCAACGCGGCGCTGGAGCGGCCCGATGGGGTGCCGGTGCCGGAGCGCACGGCGGTATTCACCGTCCGGCTGGCGCCGTCGCTGATCGGCGGGTTGCGCGCGCACGCGGGTTCGACTGGTCAGACGTTGAGCGCGGCGACCGCCGAGGCGGTTCGCTCGTACCTCGCCATTGCGGGCGAGCGGGGCGGTGGCCAGGCGAGTTGACATCGAGTTCGTCGGCGACCGGCTCGCCGGCGCGCGGCTGGCGCAGGCGTACTCGGTGTTGGCGCCCGAGCGGCGGCGTGTGACAAGCAACGAGGGGAGTGGTGATGAGTGGCACGGTCACGCGAACGGACGGGCAGGCGAGGGTCGCGGCGATCTACGCGCGGGTGTCCTCCGAGCGCCAGCGTCAAGAGCAGACGATTCAGAGTCAGACCGCCGCGCTGCGTGAGCTCGCCGGACAGCGCGAGCTGCTCGTCCCGGATGAGTTCATCTTCGAGGACGACGGGTTCTCTGGCGCGAGCTTGCAGCGCCCGGCGCTGGAGCGGCTTCGCGACCGCGCGTTCGAGGGCTGCTTCGAGGCGGTGCTGTGTCATGCACCGGACCGGCTCGCGCGCCGCTACGCGTACCAGGTGCTGCTGCTCGAAGAGCTCGCGCGCGGCGGGATCGAGGTCGTGTTCGCCAAGGAGCCCGAGCGGTCCGGCTCGCCGGAGGATGAGCTGCTGCGCCAGTTCCAGGGGATGATCGCCGAGTACGAGCGCGCTCAGATCGCAGAGCGTTGTCGCCGCGGGAAGTTACATCGCGCGCGAGCCGGTGCGGTCTCGGTGCTCTCCAACGCGCCCTACGGCTACCGGTATGTCAAGAAATCCGAGCACGCCGACGCGTTCTACGAAATCGACCAGCTCGAAGCGCCGATGGTCAGGGAGATCTTTGACCGCTACGTTGAGCAGCGCGAGTCGATCGTCCAGATCGCCAAGTCGCTCAGCGAGCAGGGCGTGCCGACCAGGACCGGCAAACCGTGCTGGGGCCCCTCGACCATCTGGGCGATCCTGCGCAATCCCGCCTACACCGGTCAGGCGGCTTACGGTCGCCGACGTGTGACCGACGTTCCCGCGAAGCCGATGCGCGTGACACGCCAGCGAGGCGGGCATTCCGATCGCTCCGCTTGCGAGCACGTTGGGCCTGAGCACTGGCTGCGGATCCCGGTGCCGGCGCTGATCACCGAAGAGCAGCACGCGCTCGCGCAAGAGCTGCTGGCGCAGAACTGCCGCCTCTCGCCGCGCAACACCCGAACTGTGTCGCTCCTGCAAGGAATCCTCGTCTGCCGCCAGTGCGGCCACTCCTACTACCGCAGCTCGACCCGCAGCAAAGCCGGGATCGTCCACCACTACTACCGCTGCTCTGGAGCGGACAGCTTCCGCCGGCCCGAGGGACGTGTCTGCGCCGCTCGCCCCGTTCGCATCGACGAGATCGACGAGCTTGTCTGGGCGCAGGTACTCGCGCTGCTGGAGAACCCCGAGCTGATCGAGGTCGAGATCGAGCGGCGGCTTCAGACGCTCCGCGCTGAGCACCCAGCCAGCCACCGTCGCGAAGGACTCGAGCGCGACCTCACGCGCGCCCAGAACGCGCTGCGACGGCTGATCGACGGCTACCAGGAACAGCTGATCACGCTCGAGGAGCTCCGCGCCCGCATGCCCGAGCTGCGCAAGCGTGAGGCGACGCTCCGCGCCGAGCTGGACGCACTCGACGCCCAGCTGCACGACGCCGAGACCTACCTCAAGCTCACCGAAACGCTCGACGCGTTCCGCGCGCGGCTGTCAGCCAACGCCAAGACGCTCCCGATCGAGCAGCGCCAAGAGATCGTGCGACTCGTCGTGCGCGAGGTCCTACTCGGCGACGACGGCGCCACGATCCGCCACTCAATACCGCTCCCCACCAGCGGGCAACCAAGCGGTTCGCTATTGCGTTCACAGAGTCAAGGCCTTGCGCCGCGCGATCAAGGACGTCTTCGGCGAGCACGCGCTCGTGCACCGCTGCCAGCGTCACAAGGAGCGCAATGTCACCGATCTGCTGCCCGACCGCGATCGCGACCAGGTCCGCGCCAGGATCAGGGCGGCGTGGTCGCTGACCGACCCCGAGCTCGCCCGCCAGCGACTCGATCTGCTCGCCACAGAGCTCGACCGGACCTGGCCCGACGCGGCCGGGTCGCTGCGCGAGGGCATGGCCGACACGCTGACGTTGATGCGGCTGGGGATCACCGGCAAGCTTGCCACGACGCTGTG
>DASUPL010000092.1:0-4184 GCA_036281155.1 Solirubrobacteraceae bacterium
CGATCGCGCTCTCCCACTCCTCCGCCACCCGCACCGGGTCGCCCGGCACGAGCACCAGCTCCGGACAGCGAGCGAGCGCCTCCCCCAGCGCCATGCCGCGGGTCACGCCGCACGCCTCCGCCGCTCCCGAGACCTCCCCCACGCGCTGCTCCGTCCCCACCAGCGGCTCGACCGCAAGCGCGCGACCCGCCAGCGCCTGCCGCGCGATCCTCGCCCGGGCGCCGGCAACCGGGTTGGCGCCGCCAGCCGGGCTGACGCCGCCGAGCGGGTGTGCCGCGCCGGCGACGACGAGCTCGAAGCGGGGTAGATACACGCACACGACCATACGAACGTATGTTCGCATATGGTCGGGGGGAGATCAATCCATCGTCAGCGGGCCCTCCGCCGAGCCGCTCAGGAACTGGCGCACGAACGCGTTCTCCGAGGAGAACATCCGCGCCGCGTCTCCAGCCTCCACGATCCGCCCGCGCCACAAGAGCGCGATGTACTCGCCGATCCTGCGCGCAGAGGCGATGTCGTGGGTGACCACGATGTACGTGCCCCTGTGGATCGAGTGCATCTCCTGGATCAGCTCGCACAGCAGCGCCGTGCGCACCGGGTCCAGGCCCGAGTCGGGCTCGTCGAAGATCACGATGTCCGGCTCCATCACGAGCGCGCGCGCGAAGCCCGCACGCTTGCGCATGCCGCCGGAGAGCTGGGAGGGCGCGTCCTCCATCGCCTCCGCCAGCCCCACGTCCGTCAGGCGCTGCGTGACGCGCTCGGAGATCTTCGCCTCGGAGAAGTCCGTGTGCTGGCGCAGCGGGAAGGCGACGTTGTCGAACACCGACATCGACCCGAACAGCGCGCCGTCCTGGAACAGCACGCCGATCTTGCGGCGCAGTTCCAGCAGCTTCGGCATCGTCAGCTTCGGCACCGACTGCCCTTTCACGACGATGTCGCCTTTGTCGGGGAACATCAGCCCGATCAGGTGCTTGATCAGCACGCTCTTGCCCGTGCCCGAGGGCCCCAGCACGACCGTGATCGTGTCGTCGGGGAAGGCGACGTTGAGCCCGTTGAGGACCGGCACGCCGCCGAGGCGCTTGTGCACGTCGGTGCAGCGGATCGACCAGTTGCCCGCCTCGGGGTCGCCCGCGAGATCCAGCTCGCTGGAGTGGTACTGGAAGTCCTCGGGGTCCTCGATCTGGGACATCATTTGCCGCCGTAGATTACGTGGGGGAACTGGCTCGTCTGCCCGTTGAACGTGAACGGGTTCTGCTGGTTGCAGCTTGGCGCCGCGACTTCGTTGGGTTCTTTGGGCTTGTTGGCGACCTTGAATTCGATGATCTGGTTGATGAGTTCATCGGAGATCGTTTCGTTGGCGGGACCGCTCACCGAGGGAGCCGAGTTCGCGCAGGAGCTCGAGTCGAACACCGGCAGCCCGCTGGCGAGCGAGCGGAACGCTCCCGGGTGCGGATAGGGGTTCGAGCGATCGACGCCGATCCGGCTCGGGTAGACCGCGAGGCTCTCCGGGCTCAGCACCTGCATCGTCGTCAGGAAGTGCTCCTTGGGGCCCAAGGCTTCGGTGTTTGCGTTCTTTTCGCTCCCCTGCGTGGCGGCGGTGAGGTTGGCGAAGAAGGCCTGCAGCTCGGGTACGTATTCGCCCGAGTACTGCAGCAGGGGATCGAGGTTGTGCAGCACCGGGCGGAGGTTTTCGAGTATCGGGGTCGTCAGGTCCAGCGTCTTCTTGATTTCCGGCAGACCCGTCCGCGCCGCGCTCGTCAGCGGCCCGAGCGCGGTCAGGAACTTGTCGAGCTGGGGCGCGAACGGCTTGGCCGCGACGAACGTCGAGGCCAGCTGGCGCTCGGCGGGCTTGAATTCGTCGAAGTAGGGGTTCGCCACGGTCGCGAGGCTGTCGAGTTCTTTCAGCGCTTTGCGCGAGTTCTTCTCGAACGCCGGCAGTTCGCGGAACGCCTGCGCGAACTCCTGGCTGCTTTCGGCGGCCGCGTGGAACGTGCGCTCGCCGTTGACGATGAGCCCTTCCAGCTGGTGGTCGCGACTGGCGAGCGCGTCGAAGACCACGCCCGTGTTGCGCACGAGCGCGCTCACCGCGCCTTCCTGGGAGGCGAGGATCGTGACGAGCTTGTTGGCGTGTTCGACCAGCGGTTCGAGGTTGGCGAAGCCCGCGTTGACGTCTTCGCCGCGACCTTTCAGTCCTTCCGAGACGGACTGCAGCCACACCTGGAAGTCGCGCCTGGTCTTCGGGTCGAACGTCGTGAGGACGTCGTCGAGCGTCACCGACGGTTCGACCTGGCTGTCGGCGAGCTGCTTGCCGTCGCCGAGGAACGGCCCGCCGCGCCCCTTGGGGATCAGCTGCACGTAGGACTCTCCCAGCAGCGTCTTCTGACGCATGATCGCGTGCATGTTCGCGCGTATCGGCGCGTAGCGGCCCGCGATTTCGAGCGTCACGTGGGTGCGCCCGTCCTTGCCGAGGTGCAGCGAGATGACGTGCCCCACGTTCACGCCGCTGATACGCACGTCGGACTGTTCGGCGAGCGCCAGCGTGCGCGGGAAGGACACCGAGACGCGATAGCCCTTCGGCTTCAGCGGCAGCGGCCCGCCGAAGGACTCCCACAGGAACATCAGCAGCCCGAAGCAGCTGAGCACGAACAGGATGATCACGACGATGTTGGCGAGCGTGGGGGCGCGCTTCTGCATCTAGTTCCCGCCTGCCTTCGCGCTCGACGTGGTCGAGGTGGCGCCGCCGAACGGGCTCTGGCTGAGCCCCGAGAACGCGCCACCGCCTGTGGCGGTCGTGCGACTGCGCTCGCTCGAAAGGATCACTTTGCCGGTGGCGTCGGTGACACCCCTGCCCACGCATTCCTCCGCGCTCGGCGGCTTGAGCAGGCCGATCAACAGGTTCACGTTCTTGTTGACTTCCGAGACGCCTTTCAATATCGGCAGGATCTTGCAGTTGAAGTACACCATCGTGCGTCCCAGCGGGCCATGGGCATCGCCGGAGCTGACGACGCTGTTGAGGTTGTGGGCGCCCCAGTCGAGGAAGAACAGGAAGCCGGGCTTGCTCGCCCCCGGGTTGTACGCGAGCTCGTTGAAGAATTCGTTCAGCACCGAGAAGCTGACCTTGAGGTTGGGGAACGTTTCCCCCAGCTGCTGCGTCGCGGGGCGCAGTTCGTTCGTCACGGGCAGGATCTGGCGCGCGAACGGACGGATCTCTTTCTCGAGGATCGGCGTCGTCTTCTCGGCCAGCTTCCGCGTCGCGTCGTTGGAGGGGCCGAACGCGGCGGCGAACGGCTGCAGCTTGCGCAGCGCCGGGCCGAGCTGATCGGTCGCCGTGCCGAGCTTGCCGAGGCCCGCGCCCGTCTTGCGCAGCGCGCTCGGCAGCAGCTGCAGGGTGCGTTCGAAGTCGGCGTCCTGCTGGCGGAACGTCGCGAACACCGCGTTCGACGCGTCGACGAGCTGGGCGAGCTGTTGATCCTTGCCGCCGAGCGCCTCGGTCAGCAGTCGGAAGTTGTGGATCGAGCGCGCGATGTTGGCGTTGCGGATCTCCAGCTGCTTGGCGATTTCCTGGCCGTAGCGGGCGGCCGGGTCGAGGCGCTTCAGCGCCGCCGACAGCGCCCGGCCGTTGTGGTCGAGGCCTTCGCCGGCCGCGGCCACGAGCTCCTGCAGGTAGGCGCGCGTCTCGCCGTCCAGCGCCGAGAGGAACTCGTCGAAGTCGACGTTCGGCGCCGTCTGGGACAAGGGGATCGTGCCGCCGCTCTTCAGCTTCCCGGCCGAGGACGTGCCGGGGTTGACCTCGACGGTGATGTCCTGCAGCTGGGTCTTCGGGCGCAGCAGCATCGTCGCGTTGCGGTAGATGCGCGCGTACTTGGGGACGATCCTCATCGTCACCGTCGCGACCCCGTTGTGGAGGTTGACGCTCTTGACTTCGCCGATCTTCGCGCCCGCGATCGTCACCGCCTGGCCTTGACCGGGCGTCACCGCTTGGGCGGTCTGGAAGTCGCCCTTGAGCGTGTAGTAGTCGTGCCCGAGGACGGGCACCCAGCTGGCGAGCTTGAGGTTCTGGTGCGTGAGGATGTAGCCGCTGACGAGCGCCGCGATCGCGATCATCGACACGACCGCGATGAACGCCGTGCGGTAGCGCTCGATCTGCTCGCGGACGCTGAGGCCGCCTTCGTGGGCCCCTGCCC
>DASUPL010000093.1:0-2326 GCA_036281155.1 Solirubrobacteraceae bacterium
TGGCCCACGATCCCCACGAGTGGGCCAACCGCGCCTCGCGAGAGTTGTGCTGGCCCCATGAACACGGCGCCGCTCTGTACTGCGGCACCTGCTCAAACGAGCACGAGCGCGCTTCCAGACTGCAACGCGACGGATGACCGGACAGGGCGCAACGCGATGAACAACTGCGACGATCCGGGAATCCGCCTTCACGCAGTCCGCCGCGTTCGCCCAGTTAGACACGCGGCACCCCTACAGAGCCTGAAGGGTGCCAATACTCGGTTCGTCATGCTGAGGCGAGGTGGTACTCGTGTAGGAGTCCGCCGAGTCGGTCGTGTCGCTGGATCGTTGGCGGTGGCGGTGGCGGTGGCGGCTGGATCGCGATCGGCGGTTGGCGCCCGAGCGCTCGGTGTGGGCGCTCGGTGTTGTAGTGGTCGACGTAGACGCGCAGGACACGGTCGAGTTGGCGCTGGCCGAGGATCAGCAGCCAATCCAGGCATTCGGTCCGTGCGGTCCGCACGAAGCGTTCGGCGTGCGCGTTGGTCTGCGGTGAGCGGAACGGCGTTCGGACGCTTTGATGCCTTCCGTGGGGAAGACCTCGTCAAAGCCGGTGACGAACTTGGCGTCGCGGTCGCGGATCAGGAACTTGACGTCCTCGAGCGCGCCGGAGAGGCCGAGGTTGCGGGCCTGCTGGGTCATCCACTGGCGATCCGGGTTGGCGGTCGTGCCTGCGAGGTGGACGCGGCGGGTCTGAAGCTCGATGAGGAACAGCACGTAGTAGCGCCGCGGCAACGCTGTCGACGGTGAAGAAGTCACACGCGACGACGCTGGCGGCGTGGGCGCGCAGGAACTCGCGCCAGGATGGTCCCGAGCGCCGCGGCGCCGGTCCCAGGCCGGGGCGCGCGAGCAGCCGGCGAACCGTGCTCGGCGAGACCGACGGGCCGAGTTTGTTGAGCTCGCCGGCGATTCGCTGATTGCCTCAACGCGGGTTCTCGCGCGCCGGCCGTGCCACGAGCTCGCGCGTTCTGGCGTTGATCGGCGGGCGCGCTGGCCTCGCTGGGGGGTGGGTCCATCGCCGCCGCACGAGCTCGCGGTGCCAGCGCAACAGCGTGTGCGGCGTGACGAACTGCCCTCGGCGGCGTGCGGGCGACAGCAGCCGGGCTGCCGCGCCAAGCAGCGCGCGGTCACGGGCGCGCAGCTTCGGACGCTCGACCTGACGACGCAAGACCTCGAGCTGATGACGCAGCACGAGCAACTCCGATGTCCTTGACGTCAACGGTCCGGCCGCAGCGGATCAGCAGCCTCAGCAGCGACACGAACGCGAGGTAGACGAACGACAAGGCCATCGCGCGATCCTCTCAGGGCTCGCGCAAAAGCCCGCGATCAAGCCCCATCAGAGTCTTGGCACCCTTCAGGGCTCGGCGTGGCCCAGCGAGCCGCGCTTCAGCGGGTCGATGAAGTCACGCGGGCGGTGCACGCCGCGCGCAGCGCGGGGAGCGAGCACCGACAGCTCGAGCAGGCGCTCTGGCGCGCGTTGCGCTCCGAGACGAGCTAGCTTCTGCTGGGGAGAGGGGTGGGTGCCCCGCTCCACCAGGATCTCGAGTGCGCCCTTGGGCACCTCGAGCAGGGCGCCCGGCCAGCTCGCTTGATGTCCCCGATCGTTTGCCCGCCATGGAGGAAAGGAGCACGGCACGTGTCCCCGAAGCCAGCCAAGCCAGCGAAGCCAGCGAAGCCGACGTCACCCGCGAAGCCGACATCACCCGCGAAGCCGACCTCACGCGCACGCAGCGCCCCGGCGAAGGGGAGTCAGCCCACCCACGACGCGATCGCCGTCCGCGCCTATGAGATCTCTGTGACCGAGCCCACCGGCGACCCGGTCTCCGACTGGCTCAAGGCCGAACAAGAGCTCACGCCGCGGCCTCGCTCACGCCGTACCCGAGCGCAGTAATCGTCGCGGCCGGCGACGAGAGCTCCCGGGCGTCTCGGCGCCGCGGGGAGCGCGCGCGGCGTGCTGTTAGGCGACGCTGAGAATGAGCACGGGGGCGACGCTGAAGCTGAGCATGAGGAGTAGGCGACGACCGAACGTGCGAACGATGTTCGGATCTGGCCCCTGTGCGATGGCTTGGACTGGCCTCACTTCCGTTCGATCGTGGTCTGAGGGTTGGCGCTCATCGCGAGCGCGGATCGGGGGGCATGGAGGGGTGCCATCCAGTGTGGAGCCGTTCGACAGATCAGGCTGACCGCGATCGCGAGGAGTTCTCGATCCGGGGCGCTGGCGGAGCGCCACGGGTTGATGGCCGAGCGCGCCGAACGCCGCGAGAACGCCGCCTGATCGAGGCGCGCTTCC
>DASUPL010000094.1:0-5210 GCA_036281155.1 Solirubrobacteraceae bacterium
AATGAGACCGCACGCCAGCTCGCCGAGCTGGGCGCGTGCCAGGCGATCCCCGCGGACGTGTCCACGCCCGAGGGCGCCCGCGAGCTTGCGGGCGCCACGCGCGAGGTGTTCCCCATGCTCGACATCCTCGTCAACAACGCCGGCGCGAGCTGGGGTGCGCCGCTGGAGGAGTTCCCCGCGAGCGGCTGGGACAAGGTCGCGCACACGAACGTCGAGGGCGTGTTCCACCTCACCGTCGCGCTGCTCGACGCGCTGCGCGCCGCCGCCAGCGCGGAGGACCCCGCGTGCGTGATCAACATCGGCTCGATCGACGGGCTGCGCACGCCGTCGGTGGAGAACTACAGCTACAGCGCCAGCAAGGCCGCCGTGCACATGCTCACCCGCCACCTCGCCAAGCGCCTCGCCTCAGAGCACATCACTGTCAACGCGATCGCGCCCGGACCGTTCGAGAGCAAGATGATGGCGTTCATCCTCGACAACCCAGACACGCGCGCCGCGGTCGAGCAGAGCGTGCCGCTGGGGCGCATCGGGCGCCCCGACGACGTCGCCGGCCTGGCGCTGTTCCTCGCCTCGCGCGCCGGCGCCTACCTCACCGGCACCGTCATCCCGCTCGACGGCGGCATCACCGGCTGCGGCTGACCGTTCGGCCCGCCGGCCCGCGCGCCTGATCGACGGGCTGTGTGCAATTACACCCGAGCCGGCTCGTACGGGCCCGGCTTCGGCCGCGGCTTGCCGCCGGGGAACGCGAGGCGCAGGATCGTGCGGTGGACGGTGCCCAGCTGCTTGCTCAGCGGGCCCGTGTTGTACGGCAGGCCGTAGCGGCGGCACACGTCGCGCACGCGCGGCGCGATCTCCGAGTAGCGACTCGAGGGCATGTCGGGGAACAGGTGGTGCTCGACCTGGAAGCTGAGGTTGCCCGCCAGCAGGTGAAACAGCGGGCCTCCGTCGATGTTCGCCGAGCCGAGCAGCTGGCGCACGTACCAGCCGCCGCGCGTCTCGTTCTCGAGCACGTCCTTGGGGAACGTGTACGTCTGGTCGGGGAAGTGCCCGCAGAAGATGATCGAGTACGCCCACACGTTGCGCACGATGTTCGCCGTGAAGTTCGCCGTGAGCGTCGACTTGAACGAGCTCCGCCCCGACGTCAGCGACCCACGACTCGCCGCGAGCGCGGCCAACGCCGCTAGCGCCGGGAAGGCGGCGTAGTCCTTGACGATCTGCGCGCGCGCCTTCGCGCCGATCGCCTTCAGCTCTTCGACCAGCTGCTGCTTCGACTTCTCACCCGAGTGGATCGCGCCTCTGTTGAGGTCGTGCAGCGCTACGCCCCACTCGAAGAAGCCCATCAGCAAGAGGTTGTAGACAGGCTGGGCAAGGTAGATCGGATGCCACTTCTGCTTCGGGTCGATGCGCATGATCTCGTAGCCGAGGTCGCGGTCCTTGCCGCGCACGTTCGTGAACGTGTGGTGCTCGTAGTTGTGCGAGTGACGCCACGCGTCCGCAGGCGAGGCCGTGTCCCAATCCCAGTTCTGGGAGTTGATGTCCGGGTCGTTCATCCAGTCCCACTGCCCGTGCATCACGTTGTGGCCGATCTCCATGTTCTCAAGGATCTTCGCCAGCGACAGCGCCGCCGTACCCGACAGCCACAGCGACCGTTTGCGCGAGCCCATCAGCAGCACGCGCGCGGCCAACACCAGATGGCGGTGGAGCTTGATCGTGGAGCGGATGTAGCGCGCGTCGCGGTCGCCGAGCTCCGCGTAGACCTCGTCGTGGATCGCGTCGAACTCGCGACCCAGCTCCTCGATCTGCTCGGGTGTGAGATGAGCGAGCGGGTTCTCGGGCTCCTCGGAGGCCCAGGCTGGCGGACTGTCGGACATGGTGGCTGATGACATTCGGGTTCCTTCCTTGCGGATGGTCTAGAGATCGATCTCGACCGCGCCCTCGGGCGCGTTGATGCAGGTTCGGAGCAGCTCGCCCGGCGCGCCGTGAACGCGTCCGGTGCGCAGGTCGCGCACCTGTCCCGCGCGCAGTCGCCCCACGCAGCTGTGACAGATGCCCATGCGACAGCCGAACGGAAGCGTCGCGCCCGCGTTCTCGCCCGCAACCAGGATCGGCTGCGCGCCATCGCTCGTGGCATCCACGTCGCTGTTGCGGAAGCGGATCGTGCCGCCCGCGCCGCGCGCGCCATCGCCGACGTGTGCGTGGGGCTGGAAGTGCTCCACGTGCAGTCGCTGGGGATCGCCGTCGCGCTTCCAGCGCTCGCCCATCGTCTCGAGCAGGCCCGCGGGGCCGCACAGGAACGTCTCGCGCTCGCGCCAGTCGGGGCACAGAGCGTCGAGGTGCTCCGCGCGCAAACGGCCCTGCTGGCCGGTGATCTGCTCGTGCAGCCGGTAGCCCGCTCGACGCGCGTCGAGCTCGCGCAGCTCGCTGCCGAAGATGACCCCGTCGGCGCTTCGCGAGCAGTGCACGTGCACCACGTCGCGCAGATCTCCCCCGCGATCGAGGCTTCGCAGCATGCTCATGATCGGCGTGATTCCGCTGCCGGCGCTCACGAACAGCAGCCTCTCGGGCAGCGGGTCGGGCAGCACAAACGACCCTTCCACGCCACCGAGACGCACCACCGTTCCTGGACGCACGCCCGAGTAGAGGAACGGCGTGACCTGCCCGCCCTCGACGAGCTTCGGGGTGATCGCTATGCATCCGTCGGAGCGCGCGGGGTCGGACGTGAGCGAGTACGCGCGCCAGTGGTGAATGCCGTCGACCTGAATACCCAGCCGCAGGTACTGCCCCGGACGGTGGCCCGGCCACTCCCATCCCGGCTTGATCAGCACCGTGACCGCCTCCGCGGTCTCGCGCTCGACGCGTTCGATGCGCCCGCGCAGCTCGCGCGTGGACCACAGCGGGTTGATCAGATCGAGGTAATCGTCCGGCAGCAGCGGCGAGGTGAACGAGCGGATCAGCCCCAGCACGCGACGGCGTCCCGCGGACACCTGAGGGACGGCTCCGCGTTCAGCCACGAGCGCCTCGCGGCCCGCGATTGTTGCTCGCTGGTTGAGTGCGGATCACCATGACGTGAGTTGATGATACCTCAAATGAGGTTACATCAAACATGGTACCCTTTAATTCGATGGCCCAAACCGCAACATCGACCGCCGATCCACCCGTGACGCGCAAGCAGAAAGGCTCCTCCTCGGCAGGCAATGACCTCACGGTAGAGCAGCTCGCGGGCGAAGTCGGGATGTCGGTGCGCAACATCCGCAACCACCACACGCGCGGACTGCTGCCCGCACCGGAGGTGCGCGCGCGGGTCGGCTTCTACAACGCCGACCACGTGGCGCGACTGAAGCTGATCCTCGACCTGCAGGCCGACGGCTTCAATCTCGCGGCGATCGAGCGGCTGCTCAGCGGCTCGGACGGTCTCGCGGGGCGCCTGCTGGGGTTGCGCGCGGCGGTCACCGCGCCGTATGAGCCCGAGACGCCCGAGTTCATCACCGCCGAGGAGCTCGAGCAGCGCTTCGGGCCCGTCGCTGTCAAGGACGCCCAGCGGGTGATCAAGATGAAACTGCTCGTGCCGCTCGGCGACGACCGCTTCGAAGTCCCCAGCCCCGCGCTGCTGAGCGCCGCCGAAGAGGTCACCGCGCTGGGGATCCCGCTGCGCGCGGCGCTCGCGCTCGTGGAGCGCATGAGCCGCGACTGTGAGTCGATCTCGCGCGCGTTCACCAAGCTGTTCATCCGCGAGCTGTGGGAGCCGTTCGAGGCCGACGGTCGACCCGACGACCGCTGGGACGGTCTGACCGACGCGGTCAACTCGCTGCGCCCGCTCGCCTCCGAGGCGCTGCTGGCGTTGTTCAAGCAGCGCATGACAACGCAGCTCGAGGAGGCCTTCGGCAAGGTGTTGGAGCACCAGGCCAAGCGCAAGTAACCCAGATCGCCGTCGATGTAGCATGGGTTCGATGGCCTCCCGTTCCGAGCGGAGCTGAGCCGGACTTGCGTATCCACCTCTGCGGCGTGCGAGGATCGACCGCCGCGCCCGGCGCCGACTTCGTGCGCTACGGCGGACAGACGTCGTGCGTGGCGCTCGCGCACGACGACGCCGCTCCAAGCCTCGTACTCGATGCCGGCGGTGGCCTCAGCGCCGTGACGCGCCTGCTCGACGGCGCCCCGTTCACCGGCACGATCCTGCTCACCCACCTGCACTGGGACCACACGCTCGGACTGCCGTTCTTCGCCGCCGCCGACCGCCCCGACTCGAACGTCGCCGTGCTGCTGCCCGAGCAGGAGAGCGGCGCCGACGCGGTGAGCGTCCTCGCGGGCATGATGGCCCCGCCGTACTTCCCCATCGGGCCGACCGATCTCAGAGGCCGGTGGAGCTTCGACTGCGTCGCGCCCGGCACGCACGAGATCGAGGGCTTCGAGGTGCTCGCGCGGCAGATTCCCCACAAGGGCGGGCGCATGCTCGGCTACCGCATCGGCGACGGACGGAGCACGTTCACATACATGCCCGACCACTGCCCCACCGCGCTCGGGCCCGGCGAGGACGGCTTCGGCGAGTACCACCCCGCCGCGATCGAGCTCGCGCGAGACGCGGACGTGCTCGTACACGACTCCCAGCTCTTCCCCGAGGAGCTCGCCGCCGAAGCCGACTTCGGGCACGCCGTGGGCGAGTACGCCATCGGGCTAGCCAAACGCGCCGGCACGCGCGCGGTCGTCCTCTCCCATCACCGCCACGACCGCACCGACGTCGCGCTCGACGGGCTCGCCCGCCGGCTCGGGGGCGGCAGCTCGCCAAGCGTGACCGTCGCCGCCGAGGGGTTGGTGTTCGAGCTGTAGGTCAACGCATGGCCTAGCTGGCGCAGTCCATCGCCCGAGAACACGAGCGCTCGTGCGTCAAGCTGGCTGGGCGCATGTCGAACCTTGGCGAGATACGACGGGTCCTCGGGCAGCGCGACTTTCGCTTCCTGTGGCTCGCGCAGTCCACGAGCGCGATCGGCGACTTCATCGTGTTGGTCGCGCTCGCTCTGTACGTGATCCAGCTCACCGGCAGCGCCACCGACCTCGGGCTGGTGCTCGCCGCGCACGCGCTGTCGCTGGTCGCGTTCCTGCTCCTCGGCGGAGTGTGGGCCGACCGCCTGCCGCGCCACCGGGTGATGATCGCGACCGATCTCGTGCGCTTCGCGCTGCACGCGCTGCTCGCCGTGCTGATCTTCCTCGGCTCC
>DASUPL010000095.1:0-19169 GCA_036281155.1 Solirubrobacteraceae bacterium
CTTCCCGTATCCATCTTCGTTCTCGATCGCTCGATCCGCTTCGGCCAGCGACGCGGAACCATCATCGAGTACTGACAAGTCAGGACCTACGATTATTATCCCCCGAACCGTGACCGATACCTCCTCGCTCTTGACAGCGAACGTCAAGGTACCGCAGCACGTGGTGTATCGAAGCTTCCCGTCGGAGACGGTGGTGCTGAACCTCCATACGGGCAAGTACCACGGGCTCAACGCGACCGCCGGGCGCATGCTCGACGCGCTCGAGCGCGCCGACTGCGTGCGCGACGCCGCGGCCGAGCTGGCCCCCGACTACGAGCAGCCCCAGAGCCTGATCGAGAACGATCTCTGCGAGCTGTGCGCGTCGCTGCTCGAGCGAGGGCTGATCGAGACCGATGGCAGTCCCGAGCCCTGACCCGCACGGCGCCGCAGCTCCCGCCCTCGCAGCCACCCACGGCCCGCACCGCGAAGCGCGTCTGAGCCACGCCGCTCGTGCGCGGCTCGCCGTCGAGATCCTCGCGGCGTACGTGCAGGCGCGCCGCGCCCTGCGCCGAGCGCCGATCGCCTCGGCCGTGGCCAGCCTGCGCTCGCAATCCCCGCCCGCCGCTCCGGCAAGCGCCGACTCGCTCCACGAGGCGCTCCGTCTCGGCCGCGCGGTGACACGACTGCTCGCGCATGTCCCCGGAGACACTCGCTGCCTGGCGCGCTCGCTGGTGTTGACGCGGCTACTCGCCAGGCGCGGCATCCAGGCCAAGCTGGTGATCGGTGCCCGGGCGAAACCGGAGTTCCTTGCGCACGCCTGGGTCGAGCACGCGGGCGACCCGGTGCTGGACCCAGGCGACGACTCGTTCGGCCGACTCGTCGAGCTGTAGATGGAACAACCAGCGGACACGACGACGACCGCGTTTGGGCTCGACATCGGCTCCGCGGCTCCCCTCTCCTTTCTCAGCAGCGCATCCGCGACACCGACCGGCCGCGCGCTTTCGCTCTCGGTACATCTCGACGAGGCCGCACGAGGACAATGGCCCAAAGACGGATCATCGCTGATATGTGACGAAATCAGCCCGGACGGGTCGGTGAACTTCCGCATCGAATCGCACCCCGACGCCGGCTATCTGATCGCGGGACCCGAGTACGGAGCGCACCTGCTCTCGCCCGACGGGCGGCGTCTGAGCTGTTTCCCCGAAGGGCAGCCCGAGGGCGCCTGGCAGCGACTGCTCGTTGCGCAGGCGCTCCCGTTCGCGGCTCTGCTGCACGGACTGGAGGTCTTTCACGCCAGTGCCGTCGTGCGCGAGCGACAGGCCGTGGCGTTCCTGGGGCCGTCGCGCTCGGGCAAGACCTCGCTGGCGCTCGCGCTCTGCGCCCGCGGCGCGAGCTTCCTCGCGGATGACGTGCTGGCGCTGGAGACGCGCGCTGGCAAGCTCTTCGCGAACCCCGGCTCGCCGCTCGCGGGTGTCGCGCGCGAGCAGCGGTCCGACGGTGCGGACGACGGCCTCTCGAGGGAGCAGGTGGTGGCTGAGAACGTGAGAGAGCGAATGGTGCGGATCGAGGGCGCGGCCGAAGCGGTGCCGTTGGGCACGCTGTTCTTCGTCGACCGACGCGCGGATGGGCCCGAGAGCCCCACCTTCGAGTCGACCACAGATGCTCAGTTGCTGCTCGCGGCTACATTCAACTTCGTGCTCGCCACGCCCGAGCGGTTGCAACGCCTGCTCGAGGTCTGTGCACTTGCCGCACGGCTGCGAGTGGAGACGGTCACGGCCGGCCCCGCCACGAGCGCGCCCGAGCTCGCCGACGCGATCGAGCGACGGCTGAGCTCACCGCCATGACCCGTTGGCTGGCGGGCGTCTTCGATCCGAGCGGGCGAGGCGACTGCTCGCGTCTCTCGCGCGCGCTCGACCCGCACGCCGCGACGCTCCTCGTCAACGGTCCGCTGAGGGTCGCCCATACTGGAGCTGGGAATGACGCGGGCACACCGCTGTGCCTGCTCGACGGCTACTTGGACAACGCCGCGGAGCTCAGCACGGCGCTCGGCTCTCACGCTGAGGAGCCCCACGAGGCGCTGCTCGCGGCCGGATGGCGACGCTGGGGTCGCGAACTACCAGCCCGGATGCGCGGGGAGTTCGCGCTGCTCATCTGGGACGAAGCTCTCGGCGAGGGCCTGCTGGCTCGCGATCAGCTCGGCGTGCGCTCGATGTTCCTGCACGAAGCCTCCGGCGCGCTGTGCTTCGCCAGCGAGGTGCGCCACCTGCTGGCGCTCCTGCCGCGACGTCCCGCGCCCGATCCGGTGAGCGTCGCGCACTGGATCACCATGAGCAACCGGCCGGGCTCCGCAACCCTGTACGCGGGGATACGCCGCCTGAACCCAGGGGCCGCTCTGCTGTTAGAGCCTGCTGGCACCCGCGAGGTGACCTATTGGGAGCCGCGCTTCACGGAGCCTCTGAGCGATTCCGAACCGGAGCTCGCCCAGCAGGTGCGTGCGTCGCTCAGCGGCGCCGTCGGCCGGAGGGTCAGCCCCGACGGCCTCACCGGCGTGCTGATGAGCGGTGGTCTCGACTCTTCCTCGGTAGCCGCGGCCGCCGCCGCACAGGCCCCTGGTCGCATCACCGCCCAAGCGGCCGTGTTCCCGGAGCATCCAGCGGTCGACGAGTCCGGTCTGATCGACGAGCTGCGGCAGGCGCTCGACCTTCCGGGCATCACCGCCGAGGTGCGTGCGGGCGGGCTGCTGGCGAGCGCGTTGGAGTCGATCGGGGAGTGGGAGCTGCCGCTGCGCAGCTGGGGCGACTTCTGGGCGCTGCCGCTGCTGCGCGCCGCGGCTGCGGGCGGAGTGCGGGTCACCCTCGGCGGCGACGGCGGCGATGAGCTGTTCGGCGCGCGCTCCCACCTCTCCGCGGATCGCGTGCGCGCCGGACACCCACTGCAGGCGCTCGCACTGGTTCGGGAGTTGCCCGGAGCTGGCGACCACCCCCCACGGCGAGAGGTGGCGAGGATCTTCGCCAATACGGCGCTCACGGGTGCTCTGCCATATCGCCTCCACGAGATGTTGCCGCAGCGCCTCCACGCGCGTAGCGACACACGGGAGTGGCTGCGTCCTGAGCTCGCTCGCGATCTGCGCCACTCGGACGATCCGCTGGCATGGAAGCGGTTGGACGGCCCGCGCTGGTGGGCGGGGGTCGCCCACGGGCTCACGCGTGGGGTAGAGGAGACGGGTGTGTTCGAGCACCAGCGCCGCCGGGCGGCTTCGGCCGGCCTGCAGGCGCGTCATCCGCTGTTCGACCTCGAGCTCGTAGAGCTGGGGCTGCGCCTCCCGCCAACGTCCACGTTCGACCGCCACCGCAGCCGTCCGGTGCTGCGCGCCGCGATGGCGGGCCTGCTCCCCGATTCGGTGCGGCTACGACCGCAGAAGGCCCTGTTCGACTCGCTGCTGATCGACTGCCTCGCGGGCGCCGACGGACTCCTAGCCCGCGAGCTGCTCTCAGACCCTCGAGCAGAGCTGAGGGCCTACGTCGATCTGCCCGCGATGACGAGCACGCTGTTCGACCCCGTCGCGGACGCTCGCGAGCGGTCGTTCCAGTGGATGTGGCAGATTTGGCGCCTGCTCAGCGCCGAGTGCTGGCTGCGATCGCAGGCTGCTGGCGGGGCGTCCGCGGTTGCCCAGCGCGCCACTGCGCCGCGAGTCGAGATGCGAACCGCCGCGATCGGGGCTGCGCCGCATGGCTAGTACGTTTTTCCACCTTGACGGAACCCGACGGTCCTTTACTCTACTGGCAGTGGTTACGACCGTTGCGCATTGTGCGTGACGGACATCGATAGATAAGGATCATCCATGGATGAGATCAGGACACTGGCCTATGAGGCACCGCAGGTCGTCGACTACGGCGACCTTCAGGAGCTGACGGCCGCTTGTCTCGGTGGCACCGGCGGCGACGCCTTCGACCCGGCAGGGACGGCTGGGGGCTACACGGTCGGCGCGAGCAACCCCGCAGCTGGCTGCAAATCAACGCCGTAAGGCGCTGACGTAAGACGTAGATAGCGACGACGCGCGGCAGCCCCAGAGGGCTGTCGCGCGTTGTGCGTTCTAGCCGTTTTGGGCTTCGTTCCTCGCGAATGCGCTGAGTTCTCAGCATGGGGCACATGCTGAGCATGCGTAAGTTCGCGCTAGAGCCCACCGTTAGTCACGTATGGCAAGCGCCGTCGTCAAGGTTCGCTCCTCGGCCGCCGCGGACAGAATGACGAGCGAGCGGATCGTGCTGATCGCTGGGCACGGTCCCCGTGAGAAGCTCGCGGAGATCCTGCGGTTGGAAGACAGCAGGCTCCTCGTCTTCGACGACGTGCGGTCCCTGCTCGCGCGATCCTCAGAATCGAGTCCGGCCATGATCGTGCTTTGGCTAGACGACACCGCCTCGGGCCTGACAGGGTGCGTCGAGCCGCTGACCCGAGCATACGCCGAGACGCCGATCCTTCTCGCCTGCACGGCCATCGAGCGCTGGAGCGTCCGCGCCGCCCTGACCGCCGGGGTGGCGGGAGTGGTGCTTTCGAAGGACCTCTCGTCGGCGCTCGGGCCGTGCATGCAAGCGGTGCGGGCGGGTCAGACCTGCGTGCCACGAGCACACTGGCGCCAGCTCGAGCCCCCAGCGCTTTCATCGCGCGAGAAGCAGATCCTCGGGTTGGTCGTGATGGGCTACATGAACGGCCAGATCGCCCAGCAGTTGTTTCTCGCCGAGAGCACCATCAAGAGCCATCTCTCTTCAGCGTTCCGTAAGCTCGGCGTGCGCTCGCGTAACGAGGCGGTGAACCTCATCCTGGACCCTGAACGCGGCCTTGGGATGGGTATTCTGGCGCTGGGAGGCGAGCCGGTGGGGCCGCCTGTGACAACCGCTCAATGAGATCGCTCACGGCAGCCGCCACGGGAAGAACTCCTCGCGCTACGCTCGCGTAGATGCGTCATCGAGAGCTAAACACCGCGTCGATCTGGCGCACAGTGACGCTGCGAGGCGCCTCCGCCATCAGACGAGTTGGGATTTCGAACAGCGCAACCGCGACGGTTGCGCTGGTGGGGGCGATCACGGTCATGCTCGTGGCGACAGGATGGGCGATCGTGCATGGGCGCATCGGCACACTCGTTGCCTGTGCTGCCGTCGTTGGCATGTGCAGACTGGCGGCCACCCAGCGCGGGGCCTTCGTCGGAATCCTCGTGCTCGCCGCCATGAACGGGATTCCCACCATCAATACCGCTCGCTACGTATCCGGTCATTTCACCGCGCAGGATCTCGTCATTTGCACGCTCCTCGTAGTCGGCGCGGCCTGGGCGCTGCTCGACACAACCCCGTATCGCCTGAGCAGAGCTGGGCGAATAGCCACAGGCGCCGCGGGTCTCCTGCTGCTCTGGTGCCTATTCACGCTCGCGCGAACGATCGTGATCGACCACGTTCCGACCGTATCGGCGCTAGCGTTCGCGCGTGATTACGTGTACTTCGCGCTGCTGTTGCTTGTGCTCCCTCGCGTGCGGCTCACGGGCCACGACATCGCCATCCTGCTGATCACCCTCACCGTGGGTGTGTCCTTCTTCGCGGTGGTGCAGATCGCGATCGCGCTGGGCTTTGGCAACCCGGGGACACTCATACATGTGGGCCACATATTGCACCAGGATGGATTGACGCGGGTTTACTCACAGATGACCGATCTGGTCACCGCCGGGCTCGCGATCAGTCTTGCCGCGAGCCTCGCAGCCCCCCAACGAGTTGTGAGAAACGCGGCGCTTCCCGTCGCGTTGCTGCTCACCACGAGCGTCGTGGTGCAGCTCACGCGAGCACGCTGGATTGGGCTTATCGCGGCCTTCGTCATCGTAAGCGCCTGGCTCATGCTCTACAGCGACAACGTCGCGATCTCGGCGGCTCTGCGCAAACGCATGGTCGTCATCGCCGTGGCGGTCTGCGTAATCGCGGGCGCTGTGCTTCTAGCGTTGCCGGGCATCTTCTCGGATGGCCCATTCATCGAACGCCTCACGTCGATCTTCTCGGACATCGAAAGCCGCGGGGGCACAGTCGCCGTACGGGAAGAAGTCACCAAAACGATGAAATCCTATTTGGGTGGACGATGGCTGGAGGGACTCGGATTCATCTCGCCATCTGTGCACTATTTCCAGGGCTTGCCCAGCGGATCCATCGAGGACCCCGACCTGGGTGTGCTCAACGCGATCATGCCGATGGGCGCTGTCGGCGCTGCGCTGATCTACCTCTCTCCTGTCCTGATCTTGCTCCAATGCCTGCGGCGCGCGTCTGGCCCAAGTGATTACGCTTGGCTGCGCTACGGTGGCGCCATGTGGCTCGTGGCGACATTGGTTTCATCGATCACTCTCGTCACCCTGTTCAGTACCAGCGGCCTAACCCTGGCGGCCGTTCTGTTGACCATCTTGATGCACCCGCTCGTGGTGGGGAAGCGAGCGCCGACGGACGCCCGTCAGACGGTTAGAGCTTTTTCACTCCCGGCCGCTCGCGGATAGGCCACGGGAACGCGGTTACGTTAATGCCCACGCGCCGACGTGCTAGGACGACGAGAATGCCGTTCCAAAGCACGAGGCTCCCCGCGAAGGCGATCGCGCCACCGGTGACGCCGAACGGCGGCACCAGCGCGATGCCCAGCACGACGTTCGCCGCCAGCCCAACGATCATCCCCACCGCAGCCGCGCGCTCATGGCCCGTCATGATCAGCACATTGCCGGCTGGTCCAGCTGCCGCGTTGACCAGCTGCCCCACCGCGATGATCCTCAGCGCCGTGGCGCCTCCCTGAAATCCATCGCCGAAGATGCTGAGGTAGACCTGCGGGAAGACTATGAACGCGGCGGCGATCGGGACCGAGGTGAGGAGTGTTGCCTGGGCAACCCGCACGGTCGAGCGCTCCAATCCCTCGCGGTCGCGGCGCGCGTGCAGCCGGGCGATCACCGGCGCCAATGGCATGTTCGCCGCCACGAGTACGAGAACGATTAGTTCTCCCGCCTTTTCCACAACGCTATATACACCCGCGGCATGAGCGCCACCGAGCGACCCGACGACCACGGTGGTGAAATTATTGTTGAGCAACCACACGCCGCTGATGAGCATCATCGGCAAAGCCGCGCGAACCCACTCGCGCGTGGCGTAGGTTGGTCGAACTGCCGTCAGGACCGCCGGCAACGCCCTTCGCAAAGTCACCCCCCCGATGACACATGCCACCGCCACGGCGGCGACGTTGATCGCCAGCGAGGTGGTCGACGTCAGCGCTCCTCCTCCAGCCAGCCTCAGCGCGCCGATGCCAAGCAGAATCAGGATTGGCCGCAGGAGATACTCGGGCAATTGGCCCGCCACAACCCGACCGAGCGCCTGCATGACCGCTTGGCGAAGGAGCGTCAGGGCGGTGAGCGGCACAAGCAACATGCCGACGCAGAATGGCCAGCGCAGGGATGGTGTCAGCCAAATCAGCGCGACGCCACAGCCGATCACGGCGATCACGGCCGACGCGAGCAAGACGACCTCGCTCGCACGGAGCACGAGGCCCTTCATCAGCTCCCACTTGGCCTGCGTCTCGTAGACCGCAACTCCGCGAACGACGAAGCGGTTGAGCCCCAGCGTCGCGACGATCGTCAATACGCTGGCGCATGCGAGCGTGAACGCATAACGTCCATACCCAGCGGGGCCGAGGAAGTGGGCGAGCAGCACGGCCGTCCCAAAGCCCATCAAGCTCGAGCCCCCCTGCAGCAGCGCCGTCGTAAACGCGCTCACGAGCATCCGCCGGAGGGACGGTCGCATCGCGTGGACTGGCTCTGGCTCGGACAGCTCGGTGATCGATATCACCGGGTCGGCCGTAGCTACGGCGACCCGCGGCCTGCTCTGGGTGGGGTCGTCTAGGGCTGCCATGGAGGATCCGTTCCGAGTAGAGCGGCAAGCTCTTGAGCATCCGGCTCGTAGTGTGCCCGAAGTCGCTCGAGCGTCGCTCGGTCCGCGTCGCTGGAATCGGCCTCGGTCCGGCGATTCCAGAGGTCCATCCTGTAGCTGACGCGACCAAAGACTCGGTCGATCTGACGACGCCCGGGCTCCGGCAGAGAGTGCCAGAGGCCCTTAGCGGTCGAGCTACCCGTGAGCGCCCGCTGCATCGTCCACGGATTGAGACGCGAGTGGACCCCAAGCCACGATACACGCCTCTCGGTCCCGCCCACTCTGTATCGAGATCCGATGTTGTCCGGGATGAAATCAGCTCGCACACCCACGAACTCGTAAATGCGTCGTAGAAGATGCTCGGGATCGCGCTCGAGATCATCGGTGAACAGCACAAGAATCTGCTCGCTGGGGAAGACATCGAAGTACCCAGCCAGTATGCGACCGTACTCTCCCCAGGCCACGTAGCCCGTCAGCTCCCGTGGCTCTCGGCGCGCGCCTTCGAGCGAGCTCGGTCGCAGGAGTTCATCTATAGCCTGCCCAAATGGGCGCCGCTCGATTTCATTCATCAGTGCCATTCGATGCTGCGAGCGAGCCCGCTCCACCGGGTCACGCAGGATCGCGATCAGGCGCACGTCCGGAAGACGCTCGTGTATCCGCAGCGGCACCGTACGCTCATCGTATCCCCCCTCCCCAGCAAGCGGGTTCGGCTGTTCCCACAGTCCGCCGGCCATGTATTGCGGCGTGGCGGTACCCCACTTATCGCCTGGATCGGCGAGGCCAAGCGCCTTGCGTATGTAGTCCTCCCAACCACGTTCATAGATCGCTTCGTGACTGAAGAAAGGAGACTCCTTGCCGGAGGGGAAACTGAGTTCCGGATGCTGTCTCAGATACTCGAACAGGGAGGTAGTCCCCGCCTTCTGTGCGCCAATGATGATGAAGTCGAGTGCATCCTTCACAGCAGGCTAGGAGCCTACTACAAGCCCATGGGCTTCGCTGCTGGCGCTAGCCGAACCGCACATGCAACGTTTACAGTCCCCCAAGCCACACGCAAACCGAGTATGCTGCCCGGGCACGATGAGCGGGGAGCGATGATCACCACGCGTTCATCATCTCCACCTTCGATATCGGTCGTCTTTGTGTCTTATGACTCAGCGAAGACAATCGGTACGGCGATCCACTCTGTCGAGAGATATCTACCGGGCGCCGAGGTCATCGTGGTCGATAATGGTTCGACAGATCAGACTTGTTCCATAATACGTGACACGAACTCCACATTGCTCCTCGAGGGACACGGCAACATTGGCTTTGGAGCAGGAGTTAATCTGGGGGCTCGCGCCGCAACGGGCGATCTGCTTTTCGTCCTCAATCCGGACGCCGCGATCGTGCACGCGAATCTCGAGCGTCTCTCTGATCTAGCACGCCTTTCGCCCATCGGAATACGCGGGTGTCTGCAGCGTGACGAGCACCGCTCTCGTTATCTGAAATACTACGAATGGGGCTGGCGGCGAGAGCTATGCTGGCTGATCGTGCAGTGGTTCCTCGTGCCGCGAGAGATGAACCTGCACCGTCCCAGCTCGCGTTTGAGAAAGTCGCGCCGCTGGATTTCGGGTGCCGCGTTCGTCGTAGGTCGCGGTGAGTTCCTGGACATAGGCGGTTTTGATGAGGACATCTTCATGTATTGCGAGGACGTCGACCTCTCGCGGCGTTACCGAGATCGCGACGCCGTGCTGGGGACGACAGACGCGATCGAAGTGACGCACGAAGGGCAAGGGTCCGCGCAAGGTGGCCACGAGCAGATTCAGGGCTGGGCGTTGCTCAGCTTTCTCGAGGTGGTGGCGAAGTGGAGTGGGCCCAAGGACGCCGAGCGAGCCGCCAGCGCCACGCTACGCCTACTGAACGTCATCTCGTCAGTCGCACGATGCGCCAGCAGACTTCCGTTGATCGGCCAACGCGCCGCCGCCAAGGCTCGGAGCGCGGCCACTGTTCGAGCATCTCTCCTCGAGAGCGCAGCCACCCCTCCCAGAGCTGGTGTCTACCCGCGTGCTAGAGCTTCAGTAACGGCGGCCGCGCAGACATCTGAGGACGCCCGCGCTCAGTGACTCTTAGTATCATCGGCAAGACCATCGCCTGGCACCTGCAGGCCGCTTTAGCCCCAGCCTGCACCCGGTCCCGCTCGTGCCCGTCTACAACGTCCTCAACAGCCGCTGCCTGATGCACGTTGCCATCGTCACCCCCAACCTTCATGGTGGCGGCGCCGAGGCGGTCGCGCGGCAATGGATAGCGGAGCTGCAGGCCGAGGGCCATTCGATCACCGTCTATGCCTATGCGCGCGAGCAGCCGGATGTCGAACTTCCGCACGACGTGGTCAGCCACAGGATGGGACGTCATGGAGGGCCGCTGCGTCCGGTATTGATGCCATGGTGGCTGGCGGGTCGCATCCGCCGCGACACCCCCGATGTCGTCCTGTCCTTGATGACTTTCAGCAACGTTGTCTCTCTGCTCGCGCTCAAGCTCGGAGGCCATAGTACGGTGCCGCTGATGGTCTCCGAGCACAATGTGCAGAGCCTGCAGACGGTCAACCTGCGACGACGCGAGAGGCTCACGGTTTGGCTTGCGCGTCGTCTCTACCGCTTCGCCACAGGGGCACTCGCGGTCTCACACCCAGTCGCCGCCGAGCTTGTCTCGGCGTTTCGGGTTCCCGCCCAGCGCATCTTCGTCGTCCCCAACCCTGTTCTCAGCTCCTCCGAGGCCACAGCAGCGGCGCCTGCGCATCAGCTTCCAAAGGATCTTCACCTCGTCCTCGTGGGCCGCCATGCCGAGCAGAAGCGTCCACAGCTGTTCCTCGAAGTGCTCCAAGACCTCGCGCACCGCGGCGTCAGCGTGCGTGGCAGCGTCATTGGCGATGGCCCTCTGCGTGAAGCTACTGAACAGAAGTCTTCGCAACTCGGCCTCGACGTCGCCTTCCTCGGCTGGAGGGAGCCTTGGTGGGAGGCCGTATCCAACGTCGATTGCCTCGTTCTCACGGCCAACGCGGAGGGACTCGCAAACGTGCTCGTCGAGGCCGCCTCAGCTGGAATTCCATCCGTCGCCTCCTCCCGCGCGCTGGGCGTAGCGGACGCAATCGTGCCCGGCGTCACCGGCGAACTTGCGTTGGGTGACAACCCACGGTCGTACGCCGACGCGGTGCTGCGCGCCGCTCCTCTTGTGCTGACGTCGCCGATCGAGATCCGTGCCTGGCTGAACCACTTCTCGAGCGCTCACAGTACGGCGACTCTGCTCGCTGCTCTCGAAGCCGTTAAGCAGTAAATCACGCATCCGAGGGTTGATAGACTCGCCAACCCAGCCTGACCCTGCGCTCTATATGGCCCTTCCGACATTTCTCATTATCGGCTCCATGAAGTGCGGTACCAGCAGTCTCCATCATTACCTGGGAGAGCATCCGCAGATCCAGAAGCTACCTGCCATGAAGGAGACCAACTTCTTCTCGGGACCACCGGAAGGCATTCCCTATCCTCCCGGCTCCAAGCGCATCGAGCGGCTCGACGACTACGAAAAGCTGTTCGATGCCGCGTTTGAGGTCCGAGGTGAGGCGTCCCCCTGCTATGCGCTGTATCCGAGGCGCAAGGGAGTGCCGGAGAGGATCAAGGGCCTCGTCCCGGACGTCAAGCTCATCTATCTCGTACGCGATCCTGTCGATCGCGCGGTCTCTCAGTACCACTTCGGCGTTGCCGTGGAAGCGGAGCGTCGCTCACTGCGTGACGCCCTGACCGACTTCAGCGACCCAAATTCGCTTTACACCTGTCCCGGCTTCTATGCGGCGCAGCTCGAACGTTACCTCGAGCACTTCTCAGATGAGCAAATTCTCATAATCGACCAAGCTGACCTTCTTACCAACCGCCAAGCCACACTCAGTGAGATATTTGCCTTTCTCTCCGTCGACGACTCGTTTGTCTCCCCGCGCTTTGACGATGAAGCGAATACCGGCAAGGAGTTGAATACATACTCGTACTTCGTCATACTTCACCGCCGCGTGCAGGGATCGCTTCTGCTGCAGCGCCTGATCCTCCAGCGCCTCTCGCCCGGCCTGCGACGCACCGTTCGACGATCGATCCAACGCCTCTTCTCCCAGCCTCTGGCGCCACCCGAGCTGGATGACGACACGCGCAGTCGCCTGCAAGCGCTCTACGCGGAGGACGTCAAGCGCCTGCGCGCACTTACCGGCAAGAGCTTTGCGAGCTGGAGCCTCTAGCGCGAGGCTGCCGCATAGAGCTCTGCGAGTTGTGCGTCGATCACCTCGACGCTCCTGGTTTCCAAGCAGAACCGTCGACCTCGCTCGCCGATGCTCTGCGCCAGCGCGGGATCCGCCAGCAGGTCGATCAACGCCGCCGCCAGGCCGACATGGTCGTCTACGGGCACGAGGACGCCCCCCTGTCGCGCGAGATCGGGGATGCCACCGACAGGTGTGCTCACAAAGGGTCGCCCGGCGCCCATGGCCTCCGTCAGAACCATCGGCATGCCCTCGGCACGCGACGGCAATGCGACCACCCTTGCTGAGCGTAAGAGCACTCTCATCGCGACGGCATCCACGGGAGGCCTACGCTCGAGACCGTCGAGGTCGGGAACGACGAAATCGCTCACCGGACCCACCATGAAGCAGCGTGCATCCGGACGGGCTTCCGTCACGAGCTTCCACGCTTGGCACAGAACATCGGCGCCCTTCCTCAGACCGATCTCGCCCGCGAACAGGACGATTTCCTCCGTCTCGCGCGCCCCAGGCGACCCCTCATCCATCGTGACGGGATTGGGCAGCACCTCCACCTGAGACCGTGGTGCGATCGTTCCCACCAAGCCGTACACATCCTGATCGAGGCACGTGATCACATCGGCGCGTCGTAGGACACATCGCGCCAGCCAGCGATGCTTGTGCGCGAAGGGCAGGAAGTTGGCGCCGTGAATTGTGACGACCGTAGCCCTGCGCAGCAGCCGGGCCAACATGACAATCGCTCCCTCGCGTACGAACGCACCATCTTCGGCGATATGCACGTGAACAATGTCGATCCTTCGTGAGAACAGAACGTGCAAAGCCTCCCTGAGGGCGAGGGGAAGGCTCGCGAGCCTCGAGTTGGGCCTCCAAGTCGGGTGGGATACGACCGATCCACCACCCATCTGGTGCTTTGTAAGCACACGAATGACGCTCCCCATCCCACCCACATATTCCGGATCAGGGCCGAAGTGGTGGACCGTGCGGTCGCCTACCATTCGACGTCGCGGAGCGGGAGATGCACGGTAGAAACTATGTCATAGCCCCAACACAACCGCCGCATTCGGGGCGTCGATCCGAGAGCTTTCGAGATCCACGCAATGTCCGTGACAGCTTCGCCCCCGCTCCTGCGTTACTTGGTCATGCCGTCCAACGTCCAAAACACGACACCGCTTGAGGTTCTGTTGGTCGCCTCCAGTGGCGGCCACCTGCTGGAGATCATGCAGCTGGCCGATCTGTGGCCTCAGGAGAGGCGCCACTGGGTGACCTTCGAGACCACCGACGCGGTCCCTCTACTCGCGGGCGAGAGGACGACGTGGGCCCACCATCCCACCAACCGCAACCCTCCCAATCTGATCCGCAACTTCGTCTTGGCACTACGAATCGTGCGTCGCCGCAAGGTCCAGGCGATCGTGACGACCGGTGCGGGCATCTCGGTGCCATTTGCGATCGTCGGGCGTCTAGCCGGCGTCAACGTCGTCTACATCGAATCGATGGCCAGGATCACGTCCCCGTCGCTCACCGGGCGCTTGGTATATCCGTTTGCGAATACGTTCATCGTCCAGTGGCCCAGCCTGCAGCGCTTCTTCAAGCGCGCTCAGTCCTTTGGAGCAGTCTTTGATCCTTCTTAGTCTCGGCACCCACCAGCAGGCTTTCCCGAGAGCGCTCGACCTGGTCGAACCCCTTGCGCGGGATGGCCAAGACTTCGTGATCCAGCACGGGAGCACGCCCTCTAGGCCGGAGATGCCCAACGCCGCGTGGATCCAGTTCATGCCCTATGAGAACGTGGTCGATGCGATGACCAAGGCCGACGGCGTCATCTGCCACGCCGGCGTGGGCACCATCATGACCGCCTTGATGGCCGGCCACACGCCGGTGGTGATCCCTCGCCAAGCCCAGCGCGGAGAGCACGTCGACGACCACCAGCTCGACATTGCCACCCGCTTTGCGGAACGCGGTTTGGTTCGCTGTGTCAGCACCGAGACAGACCTCACGCCCCTGCTCGCACCACGCGACCAACACAACGGCAGGCGAATTGGAAAAGGCAGCGTCGAGCTGCGTACGGCGGTCGCGAATGCCGTGGCCGCGGAGCCGACTGCCAGGTATCGGCTATCCGGCTTCTCGCTCCGGCGCAAGCTCCACGGCTGAGACAGCTCTCAGAGCTCTCCCGTCAGCGGCGCCGACGCGTCGGACGCAATGTCACGATCACCGCGCTCGCGGGGCGCAGCACGACGCGAAGGGTGCGCCGATGGCGTACCCGCACGGGCTTCGCTCGCCACCGTCCGCTCGCCGTCACGTGGGCGCGACCGAGTGTGACGCCGCGCCTGGCATCCGGCGAGGCGGCCGCGAGCGATTCCACGGTGGCCGTGTAGCCAGACATCGGTATGGATATGGGCTGAGCGCCACCGGAGACGGCGAGATTGTCAAGCGCTAGCCTCAGCGTGCCATCGGAAGCGAGCGTGGCCCAGGTTGTGAGATCCGGCAGCGGCTTGGAGGAAGTCAGCTTCGTCGGCACGAAACGCCCTCCCTCCAGACGGCTTGCCGCGAGCAGGCCGTAGTACTCGGGCTGCGCGGTCAGCTCGCCGTCGTGAGCGGCCCGACCGCTCTCAGCGCAGATGGGGCTCTCCGGGTTCGCGCCGCACACACCGCCCAGGTTGCCGTGGAAATTGAGGCCCCGCACACCGCTGGCGCCGGCGCGCAACGTCCAGTCAAGCGCCCACAGCGCGCTGCCAAATACGGGGCTCACGGCGGCGCTCGCCATGCAGGCGGCGTCGTTGGTCTCTCCTATCCGCGTGGGCAGCCTCGAGAGGGCCGATCCGGCAGCGAGCGCTCCGAGGACTTCGTCCTCCAGCTGACGCTCCGCCGGCGAGAGCAGCCCGGCGAGCGTCGGCGCCACTGCCGGAGGCTTGCCGGGACACGTGCTCGTGGCGTAGTAGTGCTGGGTGATCTCGGAGAAGATCCGCCCCGAGGCTCCCATCTGGGTCAGCCACCCGGCCTTTTGAGTCGTGGCTGGCCCGTACACGGCCACGCCGGGGGCCGCGGCCTTCAGCGCCTCGATGTAGGTCTCCGCCTCGCTGAGATATTCGTCCAGGCCGTACGTAGACGGGCGCAGCCCGAACTGCCGGTGACCGAAGTCGTCGGGCTCGTTGCCAAGCTCGATGCCAAGGAGGCCATGACCGAGGACCCGCCGCGCGACGCGAGCCTCATCGGCTGCACGAGCGGGTTCGAAGTGGCCGAGATTGACCCCCAGCAGCACCCGCCACCCGGTGGCGCGAAGCAGCCCGTGCAACACCGACAGCTCAGCCGGCGTGACCGTGCTGGTAGCCCACGCGGGAGGCGGTTCGCCGCTGCTCGTCCACCATGAGACGTCCACGCTGTTGCCGCCGATGCGGATCACGGATGGACCCAGCAGCCGCATCAGTCGCACGAGGCTGAGGTGTGCGGCGCTGAGACGACCACGACTCAGTTCTCCAGCCTCCGTCGAGAACCCCACCGCACCGCGATCGAACATGCTTCCGGGCCGCTTCGTGTCGATCTTCAGGATTGGCGGTGACACGCGCCGCGCGGTGGCTGTCGATCGAGCCCACAGCCACGTGCAAACCGCCGCCACCATCACCGTCAGCACCACAGCCACGCGGCGACCGCGCGAGCCAGTCATCTCGACCTCGCCCGTTCAACAGCCAGCTTGGGCAGAGCTTCAGACTTTGGCAGTCGGAACGAGCTCCTCCGGCTGCAACGCGCCGTTAGCCGACGCCACCACCGCGGGAACGGACTTGCTGTCCCTGGCGTAGACGTACGAGCTTGGGCGCCCTGCCCTGGAGCCGTTGGCGATGACTCCCAGCATGGGCGCGCCGCTGCTGGCGAAGACCTGGTGCAGCCGTTCCGCGGCGTCGCGCCGGCTGCGCGCAACCCAGCCCACCACCACCACGCCGTCGACCTTCGTGAGCAGCGGGAACGCGTCAGACACGGCGGCGAGCGGCGGCGTGTCGATCACAACGAGGTCATAGCCGAGCTTCACCTGCTCGAGCACCGCATCCATCGCGTGGCTCGCGAGTAGCTCAGCTGGGTTCGGGGGCGGCACCGCACCAGCGCACAGCACGTCCAGCGTCCTCCCTCTGGCCGCATCCCCGGGCGGCGCCTCCAAAACCACCCGCTGCGTCGCCTCGCGTATCGGCACCGCGCCGATCAGCACATCGGCAAGGCCGGGGCCGGCCTGGATGTCGAATTGCCGTGCCACCGTCGGATGGCGCAGGTCCACCTCGAGGAGCAGCACCCGCGAGCCGAGGCCAGCCGCCGCCTCTGCCAGACGACGGG
Organism: Solirubrobacteraceae bacterium; assembly: GCA_036281155.1. Taxonomy (GTDB): domain Bacteria; phylum Actinomycetota; class Thermoleophilia; order Solirubrobacterales; family Solirubrobacteraceae; genus Palsa-744. The sequence goes on from DASUPL010000095.1 coordinate 16,483, forward strand.
CGACCGTGGTCTTCCCATCGCCCGGTGCGGCCGATGCGATCACGATTGTGCGCAGCTCGCGATCGACGTTGAAAAACCGCAGGTGAGCGCGGATGAGACTGAACGCCTCCGCCTCGGCGGGCGGCAGGATCGATCGTCTCCCGGCGCGGTTACGTCGCGAATAGGCAAGCGCCGCCGTCTCCGGGACGACGCCAAGCAGGGGAAGGCCATAGATCGCCTCCAGGTCCTCGGGTTGCTTGATGCGACGGTCGAGCCGCTCGAGCACGAAGGCCAGGCTGAGGCCGATGAGGAGACCGAGGAGTAGGCCGAGAGCCGTGTTCCTGGACGTCCTCGGCGAGGATGGGACAGTGGGCGCGAGCGCCTGCTGGGCAACCTGAACGCTGTGGAAGTCGAGTTCGGATAGCAGGCTCAGCGATTGCACTCGGTTCTGGAGCAGCAACCCGTCCTGCCCGATCCGCTGCTGCGGAGAGAGCGCTCCCAGCTGCTTGCGTACGAGCGCCAGAGCCGACTTGAAGTACCGGCGATTGGCAGTCTCCTGCTCTTTGACGAACTGATCGGAATAGGTGTTCGCGATCGCGGCCGCGATCACCGGTGAGGTTGACGTCGAGGAGACGGTGACCACGCCGGATTCGCCTTGCGCCCCGATGCTCAGACTGCTCGCGACCTTGCCCGGAGTCAGACCATGGCGCAGCAGGCTGGCCGTTTGGACCGCCATGTCGCCCCCTCTGACGAGTTCGAGGTCGCTCGCCTGCTTGGCGACCAGGCTGGCGCTGTTGGTACTGCTTGCCGATAGTCCCGCGATCTGCTGATTGAGCGAGTTGTCGCTGAAGATCAGCGAAGCGGTCGCCGTGTACTTCTTGGTCTGACGCTTGGAGAGCACGAACGCAGCGCCGGCGACGATCACCACGCACAGCACGATCAGTGGCAGGCGACGACGAACGACGCCAAGGACCCGCTCGAGACTCGGCGCTTCTGAATCCTGCTGCACGTCGTATATCCTCTCAGATCGCTGCAGTTCTTCGAGTTGCTTGCGTCTAAGAACCATCCCCACGCGTGAGAACTTCTGGAATGCAGGATAAAAGATCTTTAATCGGCACGCCGCGCGGACTGCATCTCCCACTGGTGGCGCTCCTCGGCGCGACGCTGCTGGTGCGCGTGCTGACCGATAACCGCTCCGCGCCCGACAGCCACCATTCCGGGAGCCTCAACCTGTCGGGAGCTATTGCGCTGCTGTTCATCCTCATCGCGGCCGGACTGCTGCTGCAGCGGCGCCGCGGCATCCGTCCCACAGCCCTGGCCGCGCTATGGCTGTGCGTATGGACCGCGGTGGCCGTCGACACAAGCGGGGCGTCGGCCGAGACGGTCCGAGAGGGCGTACGCGAGGCGTCGGTCATCGCCCTCGCGGTGATCGTGTACAACGCGCGCGGAGCCGTGACCGTATCCGCCGCCACGCGGCTGGTCCAGTTCGTCGGCTTCGTGCCGGCGGTACTCGCCGTCTACCAGATCGCCACGGACACCGGCATGGACATCTCGGGCAACATCCGTTCCAACGGTACGTTCGCCCACCCCAACAGCGCCGCGATGTTCTTCGCGATCGCATCCGCCACGTCGCTGTGGCTGTATCTCGACAGCGGGCGGCGCCGTCTTGACGCGGCCCTCACGACGCTCTTCGCGGCGGCCATGCTTACGACGTTCAGCATCGACGGCCTGGCAGCTCTGGTCGCCATGCTGGTCGCGCTCGGAGCGCTGCGCCCGGGCTCCTTGCAAGCCAAAGGGGGTCCCTGGCTGCTCGCCGGGCTGGTCGTCATTGCGTTTGTCGCGACTCCGCTCGGCGGACACCGCATCGCCAGGGCTTCCGCGACAAACCTCGCGGAAGCCAACGGCAGCTCGCTCTCCTGGCGCCTTCACAAGTGGAAACTGCTTCTCCCGGACTGGGAAAGCTCCCCCGTCATCGGGCGCGGTCTCGGCACGACCATCACCGAAGCGGGAGCACCCGGCAATCAGTACGCGGGCGAGCCGCCGCACAACGAATACGTGCGCTCCCTCGTCGAGACCGGCATCGTCGGCTTGGCGATCCTGCTCGGGGCTATCGCCGTCCTGATCGGTCGCATCGTCCGATTGAAAAGTACCTCCGACACACATCGCACAGGCCCCCCCGCCGAGCCGGCGCTCGCGCTCGTCATCGTCTTCGGGTGCCTCGTCAACGCACTCGCGGATAACACGTTTCTAGACAGTCCCACGTGCTATGCCGCGGCGCTGATCGTCATAGCGGTCCTGAGCGTCCCGAGCGCCGAAAGGCGCTCGCATCAGGAGCCATCGCTCTCCGTTTAGGGCAGCGCTTCCGGAGACCGTACGAGCCGCGCCATCGTGAGCCCATACCTGGTCAACATGCCCGCACAGCGAGCAAGCGGCGACCTGGCTCGTCGTTTCGCGCCGCTGCGCGCCTGCTCATCCAAGACCTCCGACGGAGGCAGCAGCTGACGCCTTACGAACGCGCCGAAGCCCCCCGCGGGAGCCAGCAGCCCGTCGATCAATCCCATGTCGGCATAGAGCTGAGATGGGCTGGTACGGGGGTTCGGATTGGCGAGCCGAACGGCCATGCGACCTCGAAGACCCAGCCTGTACTTGCCCCCGATAATTCGCGCCGCCGGCAGACCCACCGTCTTCTCCGCCACGTCAATCGCGAC
>DASUPL010000096.1:0-9857 GCA_036281155.1 Solirubrobacteraceae bacterium
GGGGTTTGCACTTCGTTGAGCAATGGACCCTCGGGAGCTAAGGCGAAACCCGGCGGCGCGGGTTGAGGCGTTGCGGGAGGCTCTGGCGAGGTGGCGCTGACCCGGCTTATCGAAGCGTTTGCGTCGATAGGTTCAGTCCACCGCTTGACCTCGGCAAGTTACTCCACACACCCGACCTAGCCTCCTCGCGCGCCGCGCGACGGCTACGAACGTATGTTCCTCGAACATTCGTTGATATTAAAGTTGCACTGCTAAAGGTCCGATGCATCCGTTGCTATGGGGGTTCTCGTGGTGATATTGGCCGTCCCGCCTGCGCTCATTGCAACACGCGAACTCGTGCGGCCCATCGGGCAGCGGCGTCATAGGCGGCGCTGGCTCACGATCACAATTCGACTCGGCTCAGAGGTAGGGTGCTGCTCTACGCAAGCTGACCGGCTCGACACCAAGGCCCAGGCCAAAGCAGCCGGAGACGAGGCTCAGCGCGAAGCGCCTCTAGCCATTTGAACGGCTAGAGGCGCGAGACTGTCGTCGGTGAGGAAGGGCCTAGCCGAAGACTCTGTTGCCGTATAGAAGGGCTGCGCCTAGGCATGTCCCAAACAGCAGCGACCAATCGGCGAGATAGCGGTTGGAGTGTGTCCTACGAGGGCGCGCTACTACCAACCCCGTGCCCAGCATGAGACCGCACACCGCTCCCGAGACCCCCATCCCGAGCAGGGTGGGACGAACGCCCGCTAGAGCGAGACAAAGACCGGCAAGTGCGCCGCCCAACATCGGAGATCCGACTCGAACAATCTGTGGGCCGATCCGTTGAATGGGTCGGAGCGTGCCCCGGCCAAGGGTTCCCTCTGGCATAGTGATCCTTCGGTCGAACTTGGTTATAACCGGCGTTTTGCAGGGGAAAAACCAACGAATAGCTCTCCCTTGTCAGCGGCGCTTGCGATTCGGTGAGGCCGCCAAGACAATGGTTGTCCACACAACTATTGTACGCGCAACGGCTTAGTTTTGGAAGCCCAGCTCATGAGCGTCAAAAACTCCCTCCCTCAGGTATGCTTCTTGCGCTAGAGCCAATCTAGGAAAGGTGGCGAGCCGTGTCGGTTGAGGATGATGACGAGCTAGGCGGGCTAACTGTCCGCTTGCCTGCAGGCAAGCTTGTCCCCGTGGCGATCACAACCTCATTGATGGGGGGTGGTGCCGTGCTAGACGGCTTGATCGAGGCTCGCTACGCCATCGGCGGCATCGGCGTTCTCGTCGGAACCCTCGCGCTTCGTTTGAGCGTTGGCGCCCCCAGTCGGCCCCTGCGCAAGCGACGCCTCGATCCCGACGCGTGGCGCGATGCTGATGTGGAAGCGCGTAACGATGTAAGTGCCTACCGGTACTACCGAAAACTTCGTGCCGAGACATTCAGCCGCTGGAGTCGGGGTGAGCTAGGGCCCTCCTCGCCAGCCTTCGGAGTCACCAAGGAAAGGGTGCTTGGCCTGATCATCAATACCGAGGCTCGCCGACTTATACACGCCTGCAAAAGTCCCGTAACGCTCGCCATTATCGAGGACACAGGGACGCACTTCGTGGCGAAGCGCAGCTCGGACGACAGTCTAGGAGCGCGAATCATTCGCGGGATGGAATGCCTACACGACGCAGAACTTGACACGGTTCTCGACCGGTACGCTAGATACCATTCCAAAGCCGAGTTCCATGTTTGCGGCCACACCTACTACCTAGTCGTGCTGTCAAATGAGGTCGACCTAGAGACTCACGCGACGGCGCGAGCACTGCTTGAGGGCGCGGCGAACGAGTACGAAAACACCTACCAGATGTTTAGGTGGATGGCGATATCGGCTCCACCCACAAAAACACTTCCTCAAGCTAATACAGGACAATAGTAATGGCGTCGCCAGATTCTGCGGTATATCGAGACGACGCTCACGATCTCTTGTCTGGTCGCCTTCCTCCTGAGTATTGCGCACGGCGGGTCGTCCCGATACCTCGTACGCTTCGAGTTCCCCTAGTTCAGGAAGTTCTAGCCACAGCCTACGCCTTCATCATGTCCGCAGGCGTAGGCTTGGCGGCGGCGTCTGCTCTGCTTCTCATCGTCGGGCACGCGGCTCACGATGCCGTAGGTCTAGCACTTCTGTCACCGGTCGCTTTCTCGCTCGCTCTCACTATTCGAGCGTTCGATAGTCGTACCGCATACCGAGCGGTGGTGAGCGAAAAGGTCGATGATAGATATCGCGAACTATGTCACGCAGAATTTCTCAAACAGCTTGAGCACGACATACAGGATCAGGCAGGCTTGATCGATCCCGAATTCATTGCATCTGTCGTCAAAGGTATCCAGCAAACGCTGTCGCAAGTCGGGGTCCCAAATGCTCAGGTTTCCATTCTGCGCCTTGAGGACAGCGGTGCGTATGTGAGCTACTACGCTGGCTACGACCAGCCAGTGATCGCCCAGGGAGCCGTGATCTCTGACTTCTCCGCTATCGGCTCACGGCGAGTGGTGTACCGGCTTCCGTGCCCTCTCGGGATCGAGCCGGATACCCACCAGCTCGCGATCGCTGCCACGTGCCCAAAGCTCGATGATAGTGACCATGAGTTTGTAGCCGACGCTAGCTCGTTTTTGAGCGCGGCTTGTACGCGATCCAACTCGGAGTCAGCCCTTCTTGATACATCATCACGAGGCTTCGCGGCCTAGCCCCGCTGTCTGAGAGAGCTTTCTCTCTTGCGCATGCTCTCGCGTTTGTCCTACCGCAACAATCCACTCGTTTAGCTGGGTTCCGCGATGTTCGCTAAGCCAGCGGCGTCGAGGAACGATAGTCGGCTCAGGCTTATATCCAGCGGTTTCCAACTGTACTAGGCATTCGAGGGCGAGTCGGGCCGAGTGTATCTCGATCAACAGATGTGGTTTCCGCTCGCGCAACAATGTCGCGGCACCGCTGAGCACCTGCATCTCGGCTCCCTCGACGTCGATCTTCACAAAGTCAGGTTCAAACACCTGCCCACTTGCGATCAGGTCATCAAGGGTATCTGTGGGTGGATACGCAGCAGACTCATCAGCTACGTAAGTCTGGATGAGCTCTACCCGATCCGCCAGCTTTGGATTTAGTACCAAGTTTCGCCGTATTCGGGCAGCAGCGTCATCCCGAAACTCGAAACTACAAACATCGGACCCGGTCAGTCGCGCGAGTGTCAGCGACACATGAGCATCGTATGCTCCGACATCAAAACAGAGAGCACCCTTCTGGGCGAACATTCGGATGTAGCGGGAGAGCTCAATCTCGGCTGTTCCTATGTACTTGTGCAGTGGAGCACGAGCATCGACCACGAGCTTGATACCGCGTCCAAGCCCAAAAAGGACCGGGCGGGTCTTCCCCGGCCGGTACAGTGTCATGCGGAGTGCTCGGCCGAAAAAGCTCATGCAGGCACCGCGCATACTACCGTCCCTCCCACTCGGAGGGATGTCCCGCGACATCGCCGCGCGTCTAATGGCTCGTGTTCGCCCGACATCCGGGGCGCGTGGATCAATCCGAAGTTGGGTCGCACAAGTGCCGATGTGCGGACGGCCCCATGCGGCGCGACACTAGATCAGGTCAGCCCTCGCCCTCGTCTTGGTTGTTCGGCGGGACTTGAGGCTGCGTGTCGCTTTGAGGTGGGTCTGTGCTCCACGTCGAGGCTCTCTCGGGGAAGGGGTGGGAGTACCAGCCGTTGCAGGAGGGGCGGCGGGTACGCCGTCTCCAGTCGTGGTGGGGTGTGCAGTGGTTCAACTGTTCCAGTCCAGCGTGGAGCGCCTGCCGTGCTGCCGGTAGGGCGCGTCGTCCACGTCGGGGGCTGAGTCGTCGGGCTCTTGCCACTCGTGCAGGATGTATGTGGCTGAGGCGACCCGTCGGCATTGGGTGTTGAGGCGCTCGCCGAGCTTGTACAAGGTGGCTGAGTCGGACTCGCGCTCGGCTTCGAGTAGAGCGATGGCCTCCTCCAGTACGCCGCGCATCTCGGCGCGGAGTCCAGCGATTCGCTCGCTGGCGGCAGCTTGAGCTTCGCGCCATCTGCGGTGCTGGCCTGCCTCGGGCAGCGTGAGGCCATCGCGCGCGGCATCCAGCCGTCTGCTCCCCTTGGGCGTGAGCCCCCACACGGGTCTACTGCGGATGCGGGACTGCTCGATCAGGCCAGCGGCTTCGAGTTCCTCGAGTTTGGGGCGCAGCTGGAGGGTCGTCCAGCCGTTGTGCGGGAGTCCCAGGTGCTCCTTGATGTCGCTGAGCGACTCCGGCTCGTTACGGCCTCGGTGGCAGACCGCACGCTCAATCGCGGCCAGGATCAGATCATTCGACGGCAGCTCGACAGGCGTAGGCTTCTCTGCGGGCATGGGAGTTCACAGCTCCTTTTGTCCGGGCCTCGGTGCGGCTGTATTCCGTGCCGAGGCCACTTGGTTTATGGGCCCGGCAAGCTACGGCTGAGGTGGCTGAGCAGGCAAGGTGTGGCGGTGCCGCTCGAAGCTGGCTGTTAGTGCGGCTTACTCAGCTTGACCCCGATGCAGACAAGGCGCTACAGTCCGCGCGGACAGTTGTCTGAGGCGATGGCCAAAGGCCGTGGCCTCGTCAATCGCTTACCGCAAAGGGGGTTCCTTGAAGACACTCATTCTGCCGCTCATCGTGGCGGCTGTCCTGTTGGCTGGCTGCGGCGACACCGGGACACACATCATGATCACCGAATCGGCTCTGACCGCCGCGAGCACTACCCCGGCCGCGCCTGCATCAACAGCGAGCGCATCGGCGCCATCCCAGGTTTACCCCGTGGTTCATTTTAGTGTCAGCTACACCGGCTCTGATGCTGCCTGGCCGTTTACCGCTCAGATCGCAAGCATTAGCACGAGCCCGAGTGGCTTCACTGGAGGCGCCCCAGCGGAACCAACGTCGACCTATCTGACGGTGCAGGTGAACATCACCAGCCTGATAACCGACCGGCCGGTTCAGCCTCCAGGCGTTGTTATCCGCTGCCATGCTCCCGGCGATGGCTCGTGGAAGCTCAAGGACACCCAAGCTGGCTATGACGAAGGCTCACAAGCTCCCAGCGCCAGCGGCTACAACGTACCCATGAATGACGGGCAGCCCCATCCCTGGGATGTCGAGTGGGAAGTCCCTGCCGGAACCGGCACGAGCAATGTCAAGTGCGTGCTGGTGCAAGACAGCGGCAACTTGAAGTTGAATTAGAGCGCCTCTGGACGTAAAACGCCCCCGATACGCGGGGGCGTTGTCGGGGGCTGCCGTATGCGCATGGATTATGCAACTACTCGGCCTACTCGGCTGTGGGTGGTTTCGATTGCGCGCTGCTGCTCGGCTCGTCAACCTCGGCGGGAAGACTCCCTATTGAGACCAGCGCACCTGCGGCCTTCAGTTGCATGAACTCCTCGGGAGCGATAATGGATCTCTCGATCTCAGTCAAAGATCCGTCAGCGCACTCCCAGTGGACGTAGATGTTGAGCGGCGTCTCCACGCGGTGCTCGCCCGATTCCCAGACCCGTACCTCAAGGATCGCGGGCATATTGAGCTGAGACGGGTCAGCCCACATCCAGTACGTCGTATGCGCCTGTATGGCGTCCGGCATTTGCTCGCTCCTTCTGTTCGTTGTGACACTTGATCCGAACCGAAAGGTCCAGATGGGCGCCACAACGAGAAAAAGAGCAATTACCTATTATATAACACTTTTACCTACTTTGGCAAGTCATTTATGAGCAAAACTCCACTTCAGAGCGAGCAAGACATCGGCATCCGGCCGCTCTCTCGTGAGCGACCACGTATATGCCGCGCCCTTCTGCTTGACGAGTTCGGCTGCCCGGCCGACAGCGGGAGCCGAGACAGCCTCAGATAGTTGGTCGCCCTCTACCGCGGATAGCTCACCAATGATCGCCTTGGCTGCGGTCAGCTCTATTTGAACGCGCTCCTCGCTTCCAAGACTGGCCCACCAAATTGCTGTTGTGGCAGGTGGACTGCTGAAGTTCTGGCGCCACGTGCGTTGCGCGCTTGCAACCTCTATCTGCACGCGCTCACCGGCCCCGCAGGGGCTCAGGGGAACGACGTAGTAGCAGTAGCGTGCCCCGTAGATATCCGCATGGTCGGAGGATCGTGGTGGGTAGACCGAGATTTCGCCGATTGGCTTGCCCGATTCGACCTCTCTTGAATCGCCGCGCCCGCGTTGGACGGTAAATCGGGCTCGTCGGTTGAAGGTGCCCACCGCCGGGACGAGGGCGATTCGAGCACCGTCCTCGTGGCATTCGGCATCGAGCGTCACCGAATGTTGCTCTCCGACCTCGCCGAGAGCGACCGTGACGGTCGCCTCGCGGATGACGAATCCACTGAGGGTCTTCTCCCGCACGAGCGGTCGAGGCTGTCCGAGCTTCCAGGTCAAGAGCGCGGAAAGGGTCTTGGCAAGCGCGTAGGACTCACCGAGGATGTGGATCTCACCTCCAGCCTTGTCTGGACGCACGCGATTTCGTCGGGTAGTCAGCGACTCCTCTGGATGATCGAGCCCGAGGGTCAGCCGCACCACCTCGCGTGTTTTTGGATCGAGCTGATCCACGGTGTCGAGAAAGTCTTGGGCGAGGCGTCCCGGCTCGGCACCGTCCCAGAGCGCTAGAACCGCCAGGTCCCGAAGCGCAGCTTCGAGGACATCAATCGTTGGTGCTGTCTTGTGCTTACGAACCCAAGTAACGACTTCCTCGCGCAGTCGCAGCACCGTCGGATGGATATCGAGCGGACGTCGTTGATGGTCCGCGCTGTTGGCTGTGTGGTCCATACGAGGTCCAAAGATCGTATGCGCTGGAGCCTTGTAGGTCCACGGTCTGAGCTGCGGTAATCGGCTGCGGCGAGACAAACCTGCCTCGTCATCAACCGAAAGGAGAACCCCCATGTCGTACATCCCCGCCCCCACCAATCACGGAGACCTCGCGGCCGTCCAAGCAGCTGGTTTGCCGACGACGTTCGCCCAGCGCCGCGCCGCCCGCGACATCACCCGTATCCGCATACGTGGTGCGGTCGTCACGGCCCGCGAAATCACGAAGGTAGACGCCATCGGCGATGTCGCCGAGTCGGCGCTTTTGACGTCCTCCCAGGTATCGCGCCTTCGGGGTGCCCTGTCGCAAGGCGACCCACACGGCGAGGCGGATGCCCTGCTGATCACGAGGTCCACCAGCGTCGCGCTGGCTGATGTCGTCTTGCGCACGGGAAGGAGCCTCTAATGCTCGGCGCCTTCATCGAACGATGGCTTGACCGGGAGGCGCAGCGGCGCCAAGCCGAGGTCGTACTCGCCGCCAATCTCGCTATCCGTGAGATCAAGCGACGCGCGATCCGCCAACTCCTCGATGCCGACCGGCAAGCACCCTCGCGTCGACCCGCCCACGGCGACGTGATCGAGGGCAGCGTCGTGGAGCGGCGGCTATAAACAAGCTCATCTCAACGCTGGCGGTCGTGGTCGTGGGGCTGGTGGCGCTCGCCGCGGTCGGCCCCGCCCTCGCCCGTCTCGCGAGCGCCCTCGTTCCGCTGGTGCTCGTCGTTGGAGTCGTCGTGGCGGTGCTCAGACTGGTGTGGTTCTACACCCGTTGACGCAACAAAAGTATTGACAGTTTCGCAAATCTACTTGCATACTCAGGAGGCTAAATACCGAACATCAACCGAACACGGAGGGTCAAGTTATGTAACAGCTAAGTCGAAAGGAGGCATTTATGGAACGCCGTATTAAGGTGAAGGGAATTAGAAAGAGCGAGATTGACACGGAGCAGCTCGCTCTTGTTTATTGGCTTCAAGCCAAGCGGGTCTTGCGTGAACGTCGGGAGGCTGAGGCAAAAGCCAAGGCCAAGCGCCAGGAGCGCCAGCGATGAACACGGAGCTTGTACCAGCCGTGGTCGCCGCCACGGGTGGCTCGGCCATGCTCGGCGGTATCTGGCTCCACGAGTACCGACGGGAGGAAGCCATGCGAGCGGGGCGGGTGTGCCTGTCGCTGCGGTTTCCTGCGGGTCTTGAGCCGCTGCGGGCCTTCGCGGCTCTGGATGGCTTGTCGGGCTTGCCGCACACGGCGGAGCTAGTCGCGGAGGTCGTGGCGGGCGAGGGCCGCATCGAGCACTTCTTGTGGGTGCCGTCGGTGGCGCGTTCGTCGGTGGAGTCGATCTTGACGGGGGTGATCCCGAGCTTGCGGGTGAGCGAGAGTCCGGCTGAACCGAGCGAGACGGCCACATTGGCGCTGCGGCTGTTTGTGCCAACGCCGAGCCTGCTTTCAACCGACAACGCGGCTGCCGCTTCGCGGGCGCTGCTCTCGGGGATAGCGACCCTGCGCGCAAATGAGTCGGTAGCGGTGAAGCTGGCGCTCAGGCCGGGAAGCGCACGTCCGCGCCGCGAACCTGACGAGCCCACACCCAGGGAGCGGGAGATCGCTCGTGCATGGCAGCGCAAGACATCGGTTCCGGGCTTCGGCATCAGCGGCCTCGTCCTTATCCGCGCAGCCAAGATGGGCCGCGCGCGGGAGTTGGCTGCGCATATCGAGAACGTGCTGCGGGCCCGTCGAGGGCTCGCTGGTGGTTTTCGCATCACCTACGGGCGCAGCCATCGGAGTCTCGCTGCGTTTCCGAAGACGACTCGCACGTCGGGCTGGCTCTCAGGCGCTGAGCTGTTGGGTCTGTTGGCCTGGCCGCTCGGCGCGGATGTAGCGGTTCCTGGTGTGGAGCTGGGTGGCCGTGAGCTTGCGCCTGCCGCGCATCTGGCTACTCGTGGGCGGCGGCTGTTCGTGGGCCGCGATCTCGGGGGCGAGCGCTGGGTCGCGCTGGAGCCACGGGCCGCACGCTTGCACACGGCCGTGGTCGGCTCGTCAGGCTCGGGTAAGAGCGAGATGCTTGCCCGTGGCATCTTGGATGAGATCGCCGCGGGTCACGCCGGCGTGGTGATCGACCCCAAGGCCGATCTTGTTCAGACCGTGCTTGAGCGCGTACCGGCCGAGCACGCCGACCGCGTGGTGGTACTCGACCCCGGCGACGACTCACGCCCGACACCGGGGGTGGCGGTGCTGTCCGGTGGAGATATCGACTTGCGGGCCGATGTGCTGACCGGTGCGGTGAAGTCGATCTTTGCCGAGGCGTGGGGCGTGCGCTCGGACTACTACCTGCGCTTGGCGATCCGCAGCCTCGCCGAGTCGCCCGGCGCAACCCTCGCTGATGTCGGCCGACTGTTCACCGACCAGGCGTTCCTACATCAAGTCACCGGGCGGCTGCGCGACCCGTTCTTGCTTGGTGCCTGGGAGCAGTATCTCGAGCTGCCTGCTGGTAGCCGCGTTGAGCACGTGGCGGCTCCGATGGCGCGGCTGATGGCACTTCTGGCTCGCCCACGAGTCCGAGCCGTGCTCGCCAATCCTCACCCGAAGTTGGACATCGGGAGACTGTTTGCTGAACGCAAGTGGCTGCTCGTCTCGCTGGCTCCCGGCCAACTCGGGGAGGCTGGGGCTTCGATCATCGGCGCTGCCGTCACGCACCTTGTTTGGAGCGCGATCGAGGCCAGAGTCAGCCTCCCCGCCGACAAGCGCCCGTTCATCTCGGTCTACCTGGACGAGCTGGCGACGTTGACCGGCGGGGTGCCGTTCTCGTTTGAGCTTCTGGCCGAGCGCGCCCGTGGCCTCGGCGCCGGGCTGACGGTAGCTGTGCAGACCCTTGGGCGTATCCCCGAGCCGACTCGCTCAGCACTCCTCGGTAACACCGCGACGTTCATCAGCTTTCGTGCGGGGGCGGAGGAGGCTGGGCGTATCGCTCGGCAGCTTCCGGGCCTTGGTGACGGCGATGTGATGGCGCTCGGCCGCTTCCACGTCGCGGCGCGGGTCGCGAGCGCTGGCAGTAG
>DASUPL010000097.1:0-2564 GCA_036281155.1 Solirubrobacteraceae bacterium
CCGCCCCCTGGAAGGGCTCCACCGCGCTCGGGTGATTGTGCGACTCCACCTTGAAGGCGACCGCCATGCCGCCGCCGACGTCCACCGCGCCGGCGTTCTCCCCCGGACCCATGACCACGGCCTCGCCCTCAGTCGGCAGGCTGCGGAGCAGCTTCTTAGAATGCTTGTAGGCGCAATGCTCGCTCCACAACAGCGAGTACATCGCCAGCTCGACCTGATTCGGCGCGCGCCCGCCCTGCTTCTCGCACACCAGCTCGTACTCGCTCGCAGTGAGGCCGAGCGCGAGCGCGTCCTCCAGACCCGGCGGCTGCTCGACCTCAGACACGCACGGCCTCGACGGCGAGGCGTATCGACTGGAAGATCTTCAGCCCGTCCGCGGAGCCGCCCGTGAGCTCGTCCACGGCGTGCTCGGGGTGGGGCATCATGCCGAACACGTTGCCGCGCTCGTTGCACACGCCCGCGATCTCCGCCACCGAGCCGTTGAAGTTCTCGCCTGGCGCGTAGCGCAGCACGAACTGCCCCGAGCGGTCCATCGCGGCGAGCGTGTCAGGGTCCGCGTGGTAGCGCCCCCACGCGTGCTTCGCGGGAATCGACAGCCGCTCCCCCAGCGCGCACCCGTGCGTGAACGACCCACCGCTGTTGAGCACCTCCAGCCGCACCTGGCGCGAGGTGAAGCGCAGGTTCGCGTTTCCCAGCAGCGCCCCCGGAAGCAGCCGCGCCTCGCACAGCACCTGAAAGCCGTTGCATATCCCCAGCACCAAACCGCCGTCGTTCGCGAACGCGACCACCGACTCCACCGCCGGGCTGAAACGAGCTATCGCGCCGGCGCGCAGGTAGTCGCCGTAGGAGAACCCCCCCGGCACGACAATCGCATCCGCGCCCTTCAGGTCACGGTCGCGATGCCAGATCAGCTCCGCGTCACCGACGCGCCGTGCGGCGTTCAGCGCGTCGACCTCATCGCAGGAGCCGGGGAATTGAAGAACGCCGAACTTCATGCCAGCGCGGCGATGGCCTTGGTGTCAGCCGGATCGACAGTCAGTCGTACGTGTCGAAGATGCTCATGCCGCTGGCGTTCATGTCTTCGATCATCTGCCGCTTCATAATCGGCCAATCCTCGACGGACATGGGCTCCGCGTCCAGCAGCTGCTGGATCGCTCGGGCGCGCACCTCGTCGAGCGGTGGTTCGGTTTCGCGCAGGACTGACATGTACACAGAGTAGCCCGCACATGCGATGGATCTAGGCACTCCCACTGTCTAGGAGCTGGATCTCGTAGTCCTCCACCAGGGGGTTCGCGAGGAGCTTCTCGCACATCGACTCCAGCTGTGATGGGTCCTCGACGTCGAGCTCCACCAGGCGGCCGACGTGGACGTTCGCCACGCCGCTGAAGCCGAGCGCCGGCAGCGCGCGCTCCACGGCCACGCCCTGGGGGTCGAGGATGCCCGCCTTCGGGCGGATCAGCACGCGCGCCCTCACGCAGACTCGCCGGCGGCGCCAGCCGCTGCGCCGGAACGGTCCAGCCAAGCTTGGAACGGCTGGCCGGTGATCCGCTCGTACGCCTCCACGTAGCGCGCACGGGTGCCCACGACCACGTCGTCGGGGATCGCCGGCGCGGGGGGCTTCTTGTCCCAACCGCTGCCCGCCGCCCAGTCGCGCACGTACTGCTTGTCGAAGCTCGGCTGGCCGCGACCGGGCTCGTAGCCGTCCGCGGGCCAGTAGCGCGAGGAGTCCGGCGTCAGCACCTCGTCGCCGATCACCAGCGTCGATCCGCTTCCCACCCGCCCCTCACTCTCGTCGATGCCGAACTCGAACTTCGTGTCCGCCAAGATCACCCCGTTCGCGCGTGCGTGCTCCGCCGCGAACGAATACAGCTCGATCGACACGTCCGCCACGCGCTGCATCAGCTCGCGGTCGCCCACCAGCTCCGCCGCGCGGTCGAAGTCGATCGCCTCGTCATGGCCCGTCTCCGCCTTCGTCGACGGCGTGAAGATCGGCCGCGGCAGCTGCTCGGACTCGCGCAGGCCCGCGGGCAGCTCGATTCCCGACACGCTGCCCGTCGCCTGGTAGTCCTTCCAGCCCGAGCCCGTGATGTAGCCGCGCACGATGCACTCCACCGGCAGCATCTGCAGCCGCCTGACGCGCAGCGCGCGGCCGCGCAGCTCCGCGGGCACGCCCTCGGTCGCCGACACGAGGTGGTTCGGCACGATGTCGCGCGTCAGCCCGAACCACAGCACCGAGAGGCCGGTGAGCACGCGGCCCTTGTCGGGGATCGGCGTCGGATGCACGACGTCGTAGGTGGAGATGCGGTCGGAGGCGACCATCAGCAGGTCGCCCCCCAGGTCGTACAGCTCGCGGACCTTGCCCGAGTGCAGGAGCGGGAGGGTGCTCGTCACCCCCCAGAGGTTAGTTCACAGGTCGTACGGGAAGTTGGTCAGCGTTTCGCAGCCGTCCTCGGTCACCAGCACGAGGTCCTCGAGCCGGCAGCCGCCGAAGCCGCGCCGGTAGCAGCCGGGCTCGAGCGTGATCACGTCGCCCGCCAGCAGGTCGTCTCCGAGCCGGCTCAGGT
>DASUPL010000098.1:0-3767 GCA_036281155.1 Solirubrobacteraceae bacterium
GCGCGCGATGCCGTTGTAGTCGAACACCTGGCTGAACACCGAGTTGTTCCGCGTGCCGTCCACATACGGGCGATCCCCGCTCGGCACGAGCGACACCACCGTCATCCAGCTCAGCGACACCGCCACCGTCACGAGCCCCGCCATCGCCACGTGCAGCGCGCGCTCGCGCAGCCGCGGCGCCCGCGCGGCCAACAGATACGCGCCCGCGAGCGCCGGCAGGATCAGCCACGCCTGCCCCATCTTCGCCTGAAACGCCAGGCCAACCCACACCCCCGCCATCAGCAGCGGGCGCAGCCGCCCGGACACGACCGCCGCGCATGTCGCGTCCGCCGCCAGCACCGTCAACAGGATCAGCAGCGAGTCCGACACGTTCCCACGATTCAACGCCACCGTCACCGGGCTCGCCGCGAGCGCCGCCGCCGCGACGATCCCCGCCACCGGCCCCGCCACGCGGCGCACCGCGCGGTAGAGCACCAGCACCGTCAACACGCCCTCGATCGCCTGCGGCAGCACCGCCGCCCACACGTGGAAGCCGAAGATCCGGAGCGACAACGCCTGCGGCCACAAGGCGCCGGGGAGCTTGTCCACCGTGACGGTGCCAGCGGGGTCGAACGCGCCGAAGAAGAAGTCGTGCCAGCTGCCGGACATGCTGCGCGCAGCCGCGCCGTAGAACGCCTCCAGCGCCGCTCCGCCCATGCCCCACGAGTAGCTCAGCGCCGCCAGCGCCGCGATCGCCAGCAACGCCGGCCGCGCCCACGACGGCTGCCCTTCCGGGGAGCGCCCGACGCGTGCGATCACGGCTGAGAGACGGCGCCACGAGGTCCATCTCCCCACCCTCTCGCCCATGGGCGCATTATCGTGGACCGCGATGACGGAGACAAAGCCGACACGCCCGCGCCGCGTGGGTCACAAGGGCGCGGCGCACATCGAGGCGGGCAACACGCTCGCGAGCTTCGACGCCGCGCTCGCCCACCGCATGGACATGATCGAGCTGGACGTGCTCAGCGAGCACGCCGACGGCAGCGGACGCCTGCTCGTCGCGCACGACCACGCCGACGCGCGCTCGCGCTCCCCGCTCACCTTCGAAGAGGCGCTCGAGCACCTCTCAGGCGAGCGCTTCGACGGGATCGAGCTCGACGTCGACATCAAGCTGCCCGGCTACGAGCTGCGCGTGCTCGCCGCTCTGCGCGAGTACGACCTCGTGCAGCGCACGCTCATCAGCGGCATGTTCCCGTCGAGCCTCGCGCAGATCCGCGCCGCCGAGCCCGCGCTGCGTCTCGGCTGGTCGGTGCCGCGGGTGCGCCGCGACTACACCACCGACATGCTCACCGCCATCCCCGCCTTCGCGATGCTCACCGGCTACCGCGCCACGCTCCCACGGCGCGTTCGCAGCGCCCTGCGCGAAGGTCGCGTCGACGCGATCATGGCGCACTGGCGCGTCGTCACAGACGCGCTCGTGCGCGCCGTCGCCGAGGGTGGCGGCCAGCTCTACGTGTGGACCGTCGACGACGCGCGCCTGATCGCCAAGCTCACCGCCATGGGTGTCGACGGCATCATCACCAACGACCCGCGGCTGTTCGGGGACTGAGGCGCGGGCGCCGGCCCGGAGCCGGGGTCCTAGCCGATCAGGCAGGTCGCCGCGCTGAAGTCCTTTGGTTCGGCGCCCGCGAGGCTCTTGTGTTCGGCTGTGGTCACACGCGTCGCCGACAGCAGCACCTGCTTGCCGCGGCGCCACTGGAAGCTCGCCACTCCACGCATCGTCACCGCGGGCTTTTCGGGCACGGGCGCCAGCTGGAAGCTCGTGCCGCCCTGGCGCGCGGTCGCGGCGGGGCCGACGGACACGAACTTTGGAGTCGCGCCCTTGACCACGTCCACCCATACGTTCATCGCCGTGTCGAGATACTGCAGGCGGAAGCTCATGTACAGCTTGTCGTGGGCCCTGCCGTCGCCCGGCATCGAGCCACGTACGCCGACCCTGTTGGGATAGCGCGGTGGGTTGCACGCGTCGATCGTCGCCCACAGTTCGTGCGAGGCCAGCAGCGCATGGCGACTTGGGAATTTGGATTTCGGGGCGGCGGTCGCGGCGCGCGCGGAGATGGCGAGCATCACGGCAGCGAGCGACATGGCCGCCGCGGCCAGGGCCCAGAGCGCGAGCGAACGGCTCCTCGATCCGATCATGCTGCTGAGGTTAGCGTCGCCGAGCGGGTCCGTGCGCAGGCAAGCGGCGTCACGCGGGTGGTTGTGGTATCCCGTGGAAGATGGGGGCGACCCGATCAGCTGAGGTGGTCGAGCTGCTCGGTCGAGTGCCCGTGTTCTCCACGCTCGAGCTGGGCGACCTCGAGCGGATCGCCGAGGTCGCCGTGCCGCGCAGCTTCGAGCCGGGGCAGGTCGTCTTCCGCGAGGGCGACTCCAGCGACACGTGCTACATCGTGCGCGAGGGCCACGCGCGCGCTACGCGCACGCACGGCGACGGGCGCACGATCACGCTCGCGACGTTCGGACCGGGGGACATCTTCGGCGAGCTCGCGATGTTCGAGGACGAGTTGCGCTCGGCCACCGTCGAGGCGATCGAGCCGACGAGCGTCGTGGGCGTGCTCGGCGGCGACATGCGCAGGCTGATGGGCGAGCACCCCGGGATCTCCACGCGCCTCGTGATCGCCCTCGGCCGTCGCCTGCGTGAGACCAACGAGCGGCTCTCACGCCAGTCCTTCCAGACGGTGCAGAGCCGCGTCGCTGTCGTGCTCAGCCAGCTCGTCGAGCAGGAGATCGCCGACGGCAATGGGCCCGCCGATGTGCTCGTCACCGCCACGCAGGCCGACCTCGCACAGTTGGCCGGCTCCTCGCGCGAGTCCGCCAGCCGCTTCCTCGCGGTGCTGGAGCGCGCCGGGGTCATCTCCCAAGGACGCGGCCGCCTGACCGTCCACGACCCGAACGCGCTCGAGCAATATGTCTTCTAGGTCCTCCAGATCCTCGCGCAAGCGCCCGCGCGCGAGACAGGCGCGCGAGTTCTCAGCGGGCGGTGTGGTCGTGCGCGGAGACGAGGTCGTCACGATCGTGCCCACGCGCCGCGCCGCGGACGGCTCGCGCGTGCTCGCGCTGCCAAAGGGGCACGTCGATCCCGGCGAGAGCCCGATCGAGGCGGCGGTGCGCGAGGTGCGCGAGGAGACCGGGCTCGTGGCCGAGCCCGTGTGCGAGCTGGGCGAGTCGCGGTATTGGTATCGGCGCGACGGGCGCACGATCGGCAAGACCGTGTCGTTCTTCCTCTTCAACCACGTCGAAGGCGACACCGAGGACCACGACGACGAGGTCGAGGAGGTCCGCTGGATCGCCCTGAAGGACGCTGAGACCGCTCTCAGCCACACCGCGGAGCGCGAGATGGTCACGCTGGCGCTCGCCCACCTGGCCAAAGACCGATAGCCTGCCGGCCGATGCAGGTTCTGAACTTCTACTCCACGATCTTCGCCGACGAGCTCAAGCGGGGCCGCAAGACGGCCACGATCCGCCTCGGCGACAAGTCGGGCAAGTACCGCAAGAACCAGGCCGTGCTCGTCACGATCGGCTACCAGTACTCGCCCCGCGAACGGATCTTCGAAGCGGTGATCGACCAGGTCGAGGTGATGAAGCTCGCCGACCTGTCCCCGCGCGACATCAAGCACGACAACCCCGAGTTCCGGCGCCACGAGGAACTGATCAACTTCCTCGAACAGATCTACGGCCGCGAGGTCTCCCCCGAAGACATCGTCACCGTCGTGCGCTTCTCGCAGATC
>DASUPL010000099.1:0-13789 GCA_036281155.1 Solirubrobacteraceae bacterium
TTCTTCCGACCCGCCGCCGACGGCGTGCTGCCGCAGACGGTCGCCGAGGAGGACATCCAGCAGGCGACCGCCATCACGACCATGTCGAACAACTTCGCCGAATTCGCCGGCCCCACGCTCGCCACCGCGCTCGTCCTCGGCGCGGGCGCCGGCTGGGCGTTCGCGCTCGACAGCGCCACGTTCCTCCTCAGCGCCGCTTTCCTCACGCGCGTGCGGCCGCGTGCACGTGGCGCGCGGCCGACATCCGCGCGGACGGCTAGGGGCATCGACATGGACACGGGCGAGGTCGCCACCGCAACGGTGGAGGCAGACGCAGCCACGGAACCCCCACGCAAGAGCGTGTGGGCGGAGATCCGCGCGGGCTCGCGCGAGGTGCGCGCGCGGGTGTGGGTGTGGGCGACGCTCGCGTCGTTCAGCATCGCGCTGTTCTGCGGACTGGCGCCGTGGTTCGTGCTTGGGCCGTCGATCGCGCGCCAGCAGTACGGGCACCTGTTCGTATACGGCGTGATCGAGGGGTCGATCGGGTTCGGCACTATCCTCGGCGCAGTCGCCGGGATCAAATGGCGCCCCCGCCACCCGATGCGCCTGGCGATGCTCGCGATGCTCGTGTGGCCGCTCGACGCGGTCCTGTACGCGACGGGAGTCACGCTCGTGATCGTCGTGCCCGCGACCGTGCTCGCGGGCACGGGCATCGCACTGTTCAACGTGTGGTGGATGACCGCTCTGGCCGAGCGCATTCCTCCAGGCTCGCTCTCGCGAGTGAGCTCGTTCGACTGGATGATCTCCTACGCGCTACTGCCGATCGGCTACATCGCCGCCGGCCCGCTCGCTGACCGCCTCGGCGCGGTCAACGTCCTCATCGGAGGCTCCGCACTCGCGTTCACCGCGTTCGTGATCGGGCTCCTACCGCGCCAGACACGCATGCTCGAACGCCTCAGGTGATCTTCAACACCAGCTTCCCCGTGTTCTCCCCCCGGAACAGCCGCAGCAGCGTGTCGGGGAAGTTCTCGAGGCCCTCGGCGATGTCCTCGCGCGAGATCAGCTCGCCGCTCGCGAGCCATCCGCCCATCTCGGTGACCGCCTCGGCGTAGCGGTCGAGGTAGTCGGAGAACACGAAGCCGGTCATGCTCGCGTGGTTGACGAGCAGCGACATGTAGTTCGACGGTCCCCGCATCGCGCCGGTCGCGTTGTACTGGGAGATGGCGCCGCAGATGATCACGCGCGCGCGGCGCGCGAGGCGGGCGAGCGCGGCGTCGAGGATCTCGCCGCCGACGTTGTCGAAGAAGATGTCGATCCCCTGCGGGCAGCTCTCCTTGAGCGCGTCGTTCACGTCCTGCGCCTTGTAGTCGATCGCCGCGTCGAAGCCCAGCTCATCCACGAGGTCTGCGCACTTCCGCGGGCCGCCGGCGATGCCGACCACGCGGCAGCCCTTCAGCTTCGCGATCTGGCCGACGATCCCGCCGACAGCGCCCGCCGCGCCGGAGACCACGACCGTGTTGCCCTTCTCGGGCCGGCCGATGTCGAGCAGGCCGTGGTAGGCGGTCACGCCGGGCATGCCGAGCGTTCCCAGGTACACGGGCAGCGGCGCGAGCGCGGTGTCGACCTTGAACACGCCTTTGCCGTGCGCGACCGCGTACTCCTGCACGCCCAGAAGGCCGCCCACGTGCTCGCCGACGGCGACGTCGGGGTCGTTCGACTCGATCACCTCGCCCGCCGCGAAGCCACGCATCACATCTCCGATCTCAACTGGCTTGATGTATGAGCGCCCGTCGTTCATCCAGCCGCGCATCGCGGGATCAAGCGAGATGTACTGCACCTTCACGAGGATCTCGCCGTCGCCCGGCTGCGCGATCGGCTGCTCGGCGTAGAGCCAGTCGCTGGACTTCGGCAGGCCGACAGGACGAGCTGCGAGCTGGAACTGGTGGTTCACGCCATCCACGATGTTTGCCTTTCACGAGCCGACGGATAAGTTCTCGCGAGAGTATTGCGCCGTCACGGCCCCGCCAACAGAACGCTCGATCAAAGGAGACCAACCGAATGCCCGACATCGACTTCCCCACCAGCGACGGAGCCGCCCCCGGCTATCTCGCAGTGCCAGCCGGCGAGAGCGGTCCCGCGACGATCGTGCTGCAGGAGTGGTGGGGCCTGGACGAGCACATCCGCTCCGTCTGCGACCGCCTCGCCGCGGAGGGCTTCTACGCGCTCGCGCCGGACCTGTACAGAGGCGAGACGACCGCGCAACCGAGCGAGGCCGAACAGAAGATGATGGCGCTGTCGATGGACCGGGCCGAGAAGGACATGTGCGGCGCGGCTGAGTTCCTGCGCTCACAACCGGGCGTCGAGGGCTCTGGCGTCGGCTCGCTCGGCTTCTGCCTCGGCGGTGGGCTGTCGATCTGGGCGGCCGCCACGTGCCCGAACATCGCCGCGGCGGTTTCCTACTACTACGTGATGCCGCACGGCAAGCCCGACTTCGGCGCCGTCAAGGGCCCCGTGCTCGGCCACTTCGGCACCGCCGACGAGTTCATCCCGCTCGAGCGCGCGCAGCAGCTCGAGTCCGAGCTGCGCGACGCGGGCGTGGAGACGACGTTCCACTACTACGACGGCGCGGGGCACGCGTTTTTCAACGACACCGACCGCCTCGGCACGTACAGCGAGGCCGACGCGCAGAGGTCATGGGGGCGCACCGTCGACTTCCTACGCGCGGCGCTCGCCGCCTGAACCCGGCTCACAGCCGTCCACGGCGCGCCTGCGGGCGCCCCGTGACGCGCACCCGAGCGCAGCCGCACCGCGCGAAGGTGCTCGGATAGGAAAAGATGGGCGCGGATGGATAGGGACTACGAGCTTCAGACCCACCAGGCGGAGGACCGCCACTGGTGGTATCGGGGGCGGCGCACGGTGCTGGATGGCGCCGTCGCAGCGCTGGAGCTGCCCACGGGGGCGCGCATCCTCGACGCGGGCTGCGGCAGCGGGCGCAACATGGTCGAGCTCGCGCGCTTCGGCGCGGTCACAGGCGTGGAGCTGTCCGGCACGAGCGTCGCGCTCGCGCGCGCACGCGAGTCGGGCGAGGTCGTCGAAGGCTCGGTGCTCGAGATGCCGTTCGCCGAGGACAGCTTCGACCTGGCGGTGAGCCTCGACGTGATCGAGCACCTCGAGGACGACCTCGCCGCGCTGCGAGAGCTGCGCCGCACGGTCGCACCGGGCGGCCTGCTGCTCGTGACGGTCCCCGCGTACCAGTGGCTGTGGAGCGGGCACGACGAGATCAACCACCACCACCGCCGCTACACGCGCCGCTCGCTGCAGCGCGTCGCCGAGCAGGCCGGCTGGCAGCAGGTGCGCACGACGTACTTCAACTCGCTGCTGCTGCCAGTCGCGATCGTCCTGCGCGTGCTCGACCGCTTCAGCCGCAAGACGACCGAGTCGAGCCTCGACCTGTGGGTCCCGCCCGCGCCGCTGAACACGCTGCTCGAACAGCCGCTCAACCTCGAGGCGAGGATGATCGCCCGCGGTGGGCGGATCCCCGCGGGCCTGTCCCTGCTCGCGGTCTTTCGTTAGATATCCAGTAGCTCGGCGTGCGCTGCGCCGCCATCGAGCGCCGGTGACACCTCGGCCTCGGGGCTGGCAACGGGAGCGTGCGCGCGGAACGTCCACGCGCGGTTGACGAAGAACGTGCTCACCGTCACCACCGCGGTCGCGATCGCCTGACCCACGAGCTCGTCGAGGCCGACGTGGTCCACGAGCACGTACAGCAGCGCCACGTTCACCCCGAGGCCCGTTCCCTGCACGAGCGCCCAGCGCACGGGCGTCAACGAGTCGCCCACGTGCTCGCTGAACGTCCATCTGCGGTTCAGCAGAAAGCCGTTCGTCGCGCCCACCGCGAAGCCGATCGCCGATGCCGCCAGATACCACACGCCGAAGCCCTTCAGCAGCAGCGTGAACACCGCGAACGTCAGCGCCGTGTTCGACACGCCCACGAGCCCGAACTTCACGAGCTGCACGAGCGTCGCCCGTCCGGTCCGTGACGGTCTCGCTAGGCTGGTGGGCGACTGCTGCGGCTCGACGTGCTCGGAAGACATCCCCACACAGGATGAACGATAGATTGAGCAAACCACTTCGCACCCCCACGCTGCTCAGCCTCGTCGCGCCGGTGTACGACGAGGAGGAGCTGATCGAGGAGTTCGTCCGGCGCGCCACCGACGCGATCGCCGACTACGAGTTCGAGCTGGTGCTGGTCAACGACGGCAGCTCCGACCGCACGCCCGAGTTACTGGACCGTCTCGCCGCTGAGGATCCACGCGTGCGCGTGGTGCACCTGTCGCGCAACTTCGGCCACCAGGCCGCGCTCACCGCCGGCCTCGAGCACGCGGTGGGCGACGTGGTGGCGATGATCGACGCCGACCTGCAGGACCCGCCGGAGCTGATCCCCGACATGCTCGCGCGGTGGAGCCAGGGCGCGGACGTGGTCTACGCGGTGCGCAAGCAGCGCGAGGGCGAGACCGCGTTCAAGCTCGCCACCGCGTCGTGGTTCTACAAGCTGTTCGACAAGCTCGCCCAGGTCGACCTCGAGCCCAACTCGGGCGACTTTCGTCTGCTCGACCGCCGCGCGCTCGACGCGCTGCTCGCGATGGGCGAGCGCTCGCGCTTCCTGCGCGGCATGACCGTGTGGGTCGGCTTCAACCAGACCGCCGTGTCCTACCAGCGCGACGCGCGCCACGCGGGCGAGACGAAGTACACGCTGCGCAAGATGCTGCGCTTCTCACTCGACGCGATCGCGTCGTTCTCGCACCTGCCGCTGCAGCTCGCCACGTACGTCGGCCTGCTGTCGGCGGGCGTCGCGTTCATCGCCATCCCCGTCGTCTTCGCGCTGCGCCTCGCCGGCTCCTACCTGCCGGGCTTCGGGTCGATCACGATCGCGATCCTCCTGCTCGGCGGCATCCAGCTGATCGCGCTCGGCGTAATCGGCGAGTACGTCGGGCGTATCTACGACGAGGTCAAGCACCGCCCGCTGTACATCGTGCGCGAGGAGCGCAACGCGCCAGACGCGCCCGACGCCGAACCGGCCCTCGTTTCCACGGGGCGCGCGGGACTCGCGGCACGCACGCCCGAGCGGATCTCTTAAATCTATAAAAAGTTCTCGGGTCGGCCGCTGTGGCGGACCGGCGCAGCCGCAACACCCGTGCTCTCGCGGTGTTCCGGCTTCACGATGACCTTCCACCGTTCCCGCTGCGCTGTTGGCGGCCCGTTGCGATCCGCTGTGGTGGCGATCGCGCTCGCGTGTGCGTCGGTGTGGTCCGCCGCGGGCGCCACCGACGCCGCGCGCGCCGAAGCGTGCCCCGGCTCCGGTCATGAGCCCTACTGCCCGTACGTGTCCGTGCAGAGCATCGGCCAGCGCGGCGAATCCGTGCTGCGCTTCCCCGAGGCCGTCGCCGTGGACGCCGCCGGCAACGTGTATGTCGCCGACCAGCTGAGCTACGTCGTGCAGAAGTTCACCGCCGCCGGCGCTTTTCAGACGCAGTGGGGCTCATACGGCGGCGGGCATGGCCAGTTCGGGCCCATCGGCGGCCTCGCCACGGACGCCGCCGGCAACGTGTACGTCGTCGACTCAAGCCACAACCGCGTCCAGAAGTTCGACCCAAACGGCGTCTTCCTCGCCTCCTGGGGCGGGCGGGGCAGCGGGCTGGGCCGCTTCAACTTCGGCTCCTCGCAGAACTACACCCAGCCGCCCGGCGGCGGCATCGCGGTCGCGGGCAACTACGTCTACGTCGTCGACACCGGCAACCACCGCATCGAGCGCTTCAACCTCAGCGGCGGTGAACCGCTGCAGTGGGGCGCCCGCGGAAGCCTGCCCGGACAGTTCGCCTACCCGCGCGGCCTCGCCGCCAACGCCAGCGAGGTGCTCGTCGCCGACGACGACAACCACCGCGTCCAGAGATTCAGCCCCGACGGCGCCTTCGAAGCGCAAGCCGGCTCGCAAGGCAGCGGCGCGGGGCAGTTCAGCTTCCCGTACGGCGTCGCGCTCGACGCGGCCGGCAACGCGTACGTCGCCGACAACATCAACGCGCGCGTCGTCAAGCTCTCGCCGCAGCTCGCCTTCCTCGGCGCGTGGGGCGGTCACGGCTCCAAGCCGGGACAGCTCGCGTTCCCGCGCGCGCTCGCCAGCGACCCCGCCGGCGACACGTACGTCGCCGACACCGCCAACGGCCGCGTCCAGATCTACGACCCCAACGGCAACTACCTGCGCACGCTCGGCGCCTCCGCGCGCGGCCCCGGCCAGATGACCGGCCCGCGCGGCCTCGCGACCGACCCCACCGGCAGGCTGCTCGTGTCCGACACCGTCAGCGATCGCATCGAGGTGTTCGCGCCGGGGAGCAACGCTTACGTCGAGCAGTGGACCGGCGCCGTGGGGACCTCCACCGGCTTGCGCGCGCCCGCCGCCATCACCATCGACCCGAGCGGATCGGTGTACGTCGCCGACGCGGGCAACACACGCGTCGTGCACCTATGGGGCGACGGCACTTTTCTCGGCGAGCTCGCCAGCTCCGCGCCGCTCGGCGGCACGCAGCCCAACACCGTCGCCGTGGACGGCGCGGGGCGCAGGTACGTGCTCGACGCCAAGAACAACCGCATCCAGATGTTCGCCGCTGACGGGCGGTTCCTCACCAGGTGGGGTCTGCGCGGCTACGCGCCCGGCCATCTCTCCCAGCCGAGCGCCATCGCGGTGGACTGCAACGGCGCGGTTTACGTCGCCGACACGAACAACAACCGAGTGCAGCGCTTCAACCTCGCCTCCCCCGCGCCCACCGGCTGCCTCGCCGCCGGCTCCTGGCCGCCACCGCTGAATGTCGCGCCCGTGCTGCGCGTGAGCCTCACGCGCAGCGGCGCGGTGCTCTCGCGACGCGCGCTCGCGCTCGCCGTCAGCTGCGAGCGCGGCTGCAAGATCCTCGCCAGCGCCACGCTCACGCCGCTCGGTCGGCGCCGCGCGAGCGTGCCGTTGATCGCCGCCGCGCGCGGGCTGCCCGTGGCACGCGCCGGACACGTCCGTCTGCGCGTCGGGCCGAAATCTCTGCGTCGGCTGCGCCGCGCGCTCGGCCGTCGCCGCGCCATGCGTGCACGCGTGACGATCGTCGCCGCCGGTCCCACGGGCCTGCGCACCACCGTCACGAAGACGTACACCGTCACGCGCTGACGCCGCCCGGCGCGCATCGGCCGCGCGCGAGGCCGATAATGAGCGCATGAGCACCGAGGAGCAGAGCGTCGAAGAGGAGCAGTCGGGAACGGACCGCCGTAAAGAACGCGTCCGCATCGAGACCGAGCGCCACCGCATCGAGGGCGTGCTCACGCTCGCGCGCGACGGCTTTCGCAGCCGCGTCTCAGACGTGCTCAACGCGTCCGAGCGCGACTTCATCACGCTCACCGACGTCACCGTCGCGCCGCGCGAAGGCGGGCCGATCGAACTGCACCCCTACCTCAGCGTCGCCCGCCGGCACATCGTCTTCGCCGTCGCCGCGCCGGAGAACCCCGGCGAGTAGCTCTCCACGCGCCGGCAGGGAACGGCGCGTACGGGCCAGCCCGCTGGGCCGGCCACGATCCGATCGCTCACTCCTCGTCCGTCTCGATTTTCCTCGCCAGCTCCACGAGGCTCACCTCCAGCGCCTTGGCAATCCGCTTGAGCGTCGTCCAGCGCGGGTTGTTGAGACCGCGTTCGATCCGCGACAGCGCCGAGGACGTGATGCCCGCGTCAGACGCCAGCTGTTCCTGAGTGACCTCGCGCTCCTCGCGCAGACGTTTCAGCAGTACCGCAAGAGACAGATCCGGACGCTCGCCCACTTGAGAAACATTGCGTACTCCTAGGTTCAAAGTCCAGGGGGCGGAGTCCTAGGACTAAAATCCTTGTAGGGTTTTGACCGCCCACGGCACATCCCCACAGATTGCCCAGGGCAAAACCAGGCGGTGCGCCGGCCCCACTTTCAGTGCACCGCCTGCTCGCCGAGGGTCCCCGGAACGACTCACCGGGGACCCTCGCGCGAGCGCCTGCGTTACTGCGCCGCTTGCGGCATGCGGCGCTCGATCGCCGCTCTCGCGCGCTCGAACGCGTGCCCATCTCCCAGCAGCCGTGAGTACACGTTCGCGCCCAGACCAAGCGAGTAGATCTCAAACGCCAGCTCCGCCGGCGCGGATACCCCCGCGACCGTCGCCTGGCGCTCGATCTCTCCCAACCAGCCAGCCACGCCCGCGCGGACGGCGTCACGCACGACCCCGGGGCGATCGTCGAACTCCGCCGCCGTCGCCGCCCAGAAGCAGCCGCCCGCGAACACCTCGTGCTCCAGGTAGTCGAGGTAGCGCTCGCAGTAGGCCGTCAGCCGCGCGCACCCCTCCTCGGCCTCCAGCGCCGGCGCGACGACGGCGACGTAGAAACGTTGCGCCGCCGCGTCGATCGTCGCCAGCTGCAGCTCCTCCTTCGAGCCGAAGTGCGCGAACAGACCGCTCTTGCTCATCCCCAGCTCGCTCGCGAGCCTGCCGATCGTCAGGCCTTCGAGGCCCTCCGTCGAGGCGAGGTCCACAGCGCACTCCAGGATCGTCGATCTCGTCCTCGTCGCCTTCGTCTCCGTCGGGCTCACACCGCCATTGTAACGAACGAACGTTCGTGCTATTAATGCGCGCCTCTCGTTGCTCCCCTCTAACAGGAGGCATCACATGCCCGACTTCACCATCACCCCGATCGACGACATGGAGGCGGTTGTGTTCGGCTCGTTCAAGCGCGCACGCGCGTCGCTCGGCGTCGAGTCGTTCGGCATGCAGGTCATCGACCTGCCGCCCAACGCCACCCAGTACCCCGACCACGACCACGCCGAGAGTGGTCAGGAGGAGGTGTTCGTCGTCCTGCGCGGCTCAGGCGAGATCGAGGTCGACGGCGAGCGACTCGCGATCGACCCCGAGACGATGGTCCGCGTCGGCCCCGAGTCCAAACGCAAGGTCTGGCCAGGCGACGACGGCATGCGCCTGCTCGCGATCGGCGGCTGCCCCGGCCACGCCTACAAGGCGCCCGACGTGACCAAGCTCGGCGCGCCCGACCCGGGGCTGCCCGAAGCTCAGCCCTCCTGAGCCGAGCTCAAGCGCCCGGCGCGCTCGCGGTCACGATCCACGTGGACGCGGGCGCGCTCAGCATCCCGTCCGCCTCAGCGGCGAACTCCGCCAGACCCTCGCGCAGAGCCGTCTCGACCTGTCCGTGCAGGTGCGCGGCGCGATCGCCCGCCAAGCGCAGGATCTCGCCGGCGGGTCCCAGCGCCATCACGAGCTCGAGCGCTTCGTCGAGATCCTTGCCGATCAGGATCGGGATATCGCAACGGCGCAGCGCGATGTCCGTGAAGCCCGCTGTGCGCAGCACCTCGCTCGTCGTGTCCGCGTCGGCCATCGAGAACGGACCGGGGCCGCACGTCGGCTCGTCGTACTCCTCCGGGCGCGCGACGATCTGCTCGACGATCGTCTGCGCGCGGTAGAGCCAGTCGTTGTCGATCCGCCGCCGCCACACCACCATCGTCAACTTCCCTCCCGGCACGAGCGCGCTGCGCACGTTGCGCAGCGCCGCGACGGGGTTGGCGAAGAACATCGTCCCGAAGCGCGAGAACGCCACGTCGAACAGCTCCTCGCCCGCGAGCGTTTCCTGGACGTCCGCGACGAGAAAGCGCGCGTTCGCGATCCCCAGCTCGCGTGTCTCCTTGATCGCGTCCTCGATGAAGCGCGGCGCCGCGTCCACGCCCACGGCCTCGCCGTCGGGCCCGACCAGTCCGGCGATCCGCTGCGTCGTGTCTCCGAAGCCGCAGCCGATGTCCAGCACGCGCTGCCCCGGGGTGGGCGGGTGCAGGCGCAGCGCCTCCTCGCCGTGCGCGCCCAGCCCCGACGTGACGATCTCGCGAAAGCGCACGAAGCGGTCGTACAGCGGCCCGTCCCACGCGCGAATCGCCTCGTCGTTGGCGGTTGTGGAAGGCTCGGATGCGGTCGTGCTCACGGTTTTCTCCCGATCGTTCGGAGGGGCGAGGGTGCATAGCACGATACGCCGTCTGTCCTGAGACACAAGAAGGACGGAAGGGGGGAGATTCGAACTCCCGAGACGGGGGTTGCCCGCCTGCCGGTTTTCAAGACCGGTGCATTCAACCGCTCTGCCACCCTTCCGCGCGGATGACGAAGGCTAGTCGATCAGCGGCCGTCTCAGTCCCGAGCGGCGCGCCGCCGAACCCCAGCTCGTTGCCGTCGGGGTCGCGGTAAAGCGCCTTGCGTACACCGTTGGAGTACGTCTCGCGCTCGTCGGGCTCGAGCCCGCGGACAGCGATCGCGGCTACATGAGCATCGAGATCGTCGACGAAGACCGTCAGCACGGAGCTGCCCGCTCCATCAGCGTGCTCGACGACGTAGACCGACCGGTCCTCGGCAAGCGTCCATACCGCCTCAGTGGCGTGGGGGAAGAACGTCGGCTCGCCCAGCAACCGCTCGTACCACGGTCGGGCCGCTTGGAAGTCCCGCACGCGCAGACCCGCGAAGAGGTGCAATGACATCGCCCCGAGTGTAGGTCACGCTGCCATGAAGACAGTGCCCTTGAGTCCGGCGACTCGACGGGGCTGCCAACACCCTAATCGCGTCGCCGGTAGGTCACTTTCAGATCGTCCTGCCAGTCGCCCGGCGTTTCCGCGAGCTGCCATTGGCCCTCGAAGGCGTCGGGGCCGAGCGTGGCCGAGAAGCGCTGGTCGAACCCGGGGTGCTCGCGCCACATGCGCAGCACCCCGTCGTCGAGTGAGACGCCGTACGTCCTGCGTACGCCGCGCGAGTCGAAGTACTCCATGACCAGCCCCTCGTCGGCCTCGGGGGCGCCGATGACGCAGATCGCGTCCGGGAACAGCTCGTGATCGTTACGGGAGCGCTGGATGAGGAAGCGGCCACCCTCCAACCACTCGAACGTGATGCTGCCCGGCACGACCTCGTCGATGAGCGGATGGGTCGCCTCGGTGGCCCAGGTGCCGATCAGCGCGTCGAACGGCTCGAGCACGGGATCTCGCTCGGTCATGTCTCCTACACCATTGCACCCCGGCCGTTAAAGCGGTTTCGTGGCGCCGCAGGCCCGCTACAGCCACCAGAACGGCGGCTGATTGAGGCGCTCGCAGACCAGGACCCTGGGTTTGTTGGGAAGGTGGAGGAAGGATGGCGCGCACTTTTCCACTTCGGGCGCCGAGCCCAGGTACACCCAGCTGGCGCTGACGCCGAGGACGCTGATAGTCACTTCCTGATACCTGAATAGGCATTTGCGGAATCCCGCTTTGTAGGTGTGCGAGCACTGCACCAGTTTCTGACCGGCTTTGTGATACCAGTCCAGCGCGACATCGACGCTGAAGTGATCCCAGATGATGCCGGCGACTTTGTCGATGATTGCGTCTGGGATCGAGCCGATGATGCTGATGACTTCGGTTGCCGTCGCGATCTTGAGGAAGGCTTCGCCCTTGATGCGTGCGTCGGCGAGGCTCAGCCAGACGGTCGGATCGTGACCTTCTCCGGCGGCCGCGATCGCGGCTTCGAGCGCGGCCTGTTCCCGTGCCGCTTCAAGCCCAGGCGCTTCCGCGCCAGCGCGAGCCGCGCCCTGCATGTTCCACGGCTCCTGCTGTGCCGTGTAGGCGGCGCCGGAGCCGCTGCCTCCGGGTAGGCCGGGCGGTTCGACCTGCTGACCCTGCAGTGAGCGGCCGGTCTGCGGAACGTAGGAGGTCGCGCCGTAGGTGACGACGCCCGAGGAGAACGCGCTTTCGACGCCGGCGGCTCCCAGCCAGGCGAGCTTCGGCGGCGCTGCGCCGCCGTTGGGCACGCCGAATTCGGTGCTGTTGTAGGTGGAGAGCAGTGTCGTTTCTCCCGCTTTGTCGCCGATCGTGGCCGCGACGTTGCCCCTGATGTCGTGCAGCTGCAGGACCGGCGTTTCGCCATTCTTCTGCGTGGCCACCAGTGCGCCGTCGATCCCGACGATGTTGCGCGTCCAGTTCGTGCCGTCGCTCGTCCACGCGACCGACTCGCCTAAAGCGTCGTAGTGAGAGATGACTTTCGTGGCTCCCGTGACCGTTTCGCGCACGCGCCCTTCGGGATCCAGGAAGTAGCTGTTCGTCACTCCGTTCTGGCTCTGGGAGGCGACGGCATTGTCGACGTAGAAGGTGGTGGTCAGTTCGTGGCCTTCGGCGTCCGCGGCGGGTAGTTTGGTGACGTTGCCGAGGCCGTCGTAGGCCATGCCGCCATCCGCCAGGCGATTGCCCTCGTCGTAGTTGTGCCCTTCGCCAGCGCCCCCTTCGGTCTGGCACACGCCCGCGATTCCCGGAGCGCGCGTGATCGAGCTGGCGCGGTTGGATTCTTCGTCATAGGCGTAGCTGCGCGTCGTGCAGCCTTCGCCGGTTGGGATTTCCTGGGTTTCGGTCAGGCGTCCGGCGGCGTCGTAGGTGTAGGTCTCGCTGGCGAGCGAGCTCGTCTGGCCCAGCATTTCGCCGTGAATCGAGGAGATGCTGCTGTCGCTGTACCACTCCGCCGCTTCGGCTTCCGCGCAGTTCGTGCTCTTGATGTAGCGCAGGTTCGTGATTTCGCCCGTCGCGTTGTAGGTGTAGTTCTTGCACATGTAGGGATAGGCGACGCTCGTCACCCTGCCGTCCACGTCGTAGCTGGCCGTGAACGTGCCGGCGGCGGAGTCGATCAGTTTGGTCCTCAGCTTCGTCGTGGGGTCGTAGCTGTAGATCTGATGGCTCGTGCCGGCGTTGCTCGAATCCGAGGCTTCTTCGAGCTGGTAGTCGTTTTCGGGGCCGAAGTATTTGTACTGCGCCACGTTTTCGTCCGAATCGTTGTATTTCGTCAGCTGCCCCAAGCGGTTGAATTCGTATTTCAACGTGCGCCCTTCGCCTTCGGCCGTCTGCTTTTCGAGCTTGCCCAGTTCTTTGTTGTATTCGAACGCGATCTTCGGCAGCGACGTACCCGTTGAGGCCGTCGTTTCGCTCGTTTTGCGCCGCCCCGCCGCGTCGTAGGTGACTTTGCTCGTGCGCGTCGTCGCGCCGAAGGTTTCCGTCGTGGTTTCCGGCTCGTTGTACATGTTGTACGTGTACGTGGTGACGGGCAGTTTGGGCAGGTTCAGCAGTTCCGGCTGCTTCGCCGGCAGCGTCTCGCAGATGAGGCCCGCCCACTCGGCGTGGCTGCCACACGAGGGGTAGCCTTCGGTGTTCGCTTCCGCGCTGTAGTAGATGAGCTTCTGATCGTGCGCGTTGGGGCCCTTGGACCACTGCTCGAGACGGTTGTTCGAGCTGTCCGTAACCCACAGCTTGCCGGTGGCGTCGAACGCCAGCGCGCGCGGTCCGGTCAGCTGCCCCGCTTCCGTACCGCTCCACCCGACCTGGGTCACGTAGCCGCCGGTGGGCGTGAAGCTCTCGGCGCGCGCGTTGAGGGAGTCGATGACCCACAGGTTGCCCGTGGCGTCGATGCTCATGCCCACAGGCGCGTTCAACTGGCCCTCGCCGGAGCCCGTGGAGCCAAACCCCCGAAGGAAGGCGCCGGTTTTCGTGAATCCCTGGATGCGGTTGTTGGCGGTGTCGGCGACCCAGACGTTTTCTGAGCTGTCGACCGCTATGCCCTGCGGTTCTTTGAGCTGGCCCTGCCCACTCCCAAGCGAGCCGAACTGCGAGACGTATTTGGCTTCTTTGTCGAACTTCTGCACGCGGCTGTTGCCCGTGTCCACGACCCACATGTTGCCTTTCGGGTCGAACGCCAACGCCGCGGGAACTTTGAACTGGCC
>DASUPL010000100.1:0-4883 GCA_036281155.1 Solirubrobacteraceae bacterium
CACCGCGGACCACCCTTAGACGGATCGATCATACCTGATTTTTAAGCTCTCGTATATTTCTATTCGTCTATCCTCCGATCGCCTGATCATCCACAAGAAGCGGGCGTCCCGTAAGACAAGAGCTAGAACTTTTTGCCCCACGCACGACGCGCTACGGGCGACCGAACGTATCTAGCGTCGCCGCCGTGGACAGCGCACGGCCGTCCGTGCACTGGCGCTGGCGCCGTCGAGGAAGGTGAACGTCGCGGCAAAGGCGAACCCGCGTCGTGGACAGCTCCTCGGCAGCCCAATGCCGGGGGGGTGGTACGCGACGATCCGGCCGTGGACGCGTTCGTAGTAGGTCAAGCGCCCGCCGATCGTGAGCCGCATGTTCGTGACTGCCACGTATGGGCCTTCGGGGAGACCGGGGATCGGCGGCACGGTGAAGGCCAGATACCCCGAGCGCAACTCACCTGAGAGGAGCAGCCGCGCGGACACGGGGAATTCGCCGATCACGCCGATCAGCAGGTGTAGGTAGCCGTCGGGCGAAGGTCCGGCGAGCAGAAGCAGACGCACCCGCTCTTTGACCAGAAACGGGCCAAAGGGAACCTGCACGGTAGCTGCGCCGACTCCCATGCGGGACCCTGCCGGGCAGGCGAGGGCGCCTTCCACTTCGATCACTGTCGGCGAACACGAAGCGACTCCGAGGCCGCTCGTCGCGAAACCCAGATTGCGGGGGTAGGACAACCTGACCCCGGTGAGGAGCGCCGGCTCCCCGTTGGGCGCAATCTGAAAGGCGAAGGACACCGCTGTAGGGGCGCCGAGGCGCAAAGGCGAAAACGCGGCTGTGACCCTCGCGACCGGTGAGCCCTTGCCGACCGCGGGGAGCGACAGGCACGTTGTGAGCGCGACGAGAAGAGCGCCTGCCCATCGCCTCGACATCCATGGGATGTTAGTCCGCGGCCTCGTCCACGGCGCCAGGCGCACCCGGCCGGCAGATCAAGTCTCCAGGGACCAGTTTGGCGCCTGTTTCACTCGGCGGCACTCGAACGACGTCAGAGATTGGACCTGATGCTGCCCCCATCCACCTGGTATACGGCGCCGGTGATGTACGAGGCCTGCTCGGAGGCGAGGAACGCCACGAGGTGGCCGAGCTCGATCGGCTCGCCGAGACGGCCCATCGGTATCGTCGCGGCAAGCGGCGCGAGCTGTTCCTCCACCATCCTGTCGACCTCCGGGCTGCGCGTCGCCAGGGCTGGGTGGATGCGGGAGGTGAGGAACATGCCCGGAAGCACGAGGTTGATCGTGATGCCGTCCTTTGCGAGGTCGGGCATGATCGCCTTCATCAGCCCCGCGACGCCAGGGCGAATCCCGTTCGAGAGGTCGATGTTCTGGACCGGCTGCTTGACCGAGCTCGACTGAATCCCGACGATACGGCCCCAGCGCTTCTCGCGCATGTGCGGCGCGACCTCGCGGACGAAGCGGACGAAGTTCAGCATCACGACCTCGAACGCGTCGCTCCAGTCCTCATCGGTGAAGTCCGAGAAGCTGCCGCGCGCGGGGGCGCCGGAGTTGCTGACCAGGATGTCCACGCCGTCGAAGCGCTCGACCGTCGCCGCGACGACGCTGTGAACGCCCTCCGCGGAGTTGAGGTCGGCTGGCACGGCGAGTACCTCGGCGCGCGTCTCACGCCGGATCTCCTCCGCAGCCGCCTCGAGGTCGGCCTCCGTCCGCGCGCAGATCGCCACCCGCGCACCCTCGCGCGCGAGCGCGAGCGCCGATGCCTTGCCGAGCCCCTTGCTCGACGCCGCCACGAGCGCCACCTTGCCGTTCAGCCCTAGATCCATGCGTCTCTCCGAGGTTCGATTCGACCGCTGTGCGCTCGCGCGCGGAGCGACTCTAGCGCGTCCATGCGGGCGATAAATCGCGTCGAAGACACCGGCACTCGCCAAGGCTCGATAGCCGGGCGGCGCCGAATAGGTCGTATGGGAGAATCCCCTGATGCCCAAACAGCTGAAGTACGTCGACCCCAACCGCCCGCGCACGTTCTTCAGCCGCGCGTATGCCGCGTTTTCGGGCACCCGCTTGGGGAGGTTTCTCTCGGCCCGCGTCGTTTGGAAGCTCGATCCGTATCTGTTGCGCGCAACCCGGGGCCGTCTGGGCATGGGCCTCGTCCTCCCCACCGCCCTGCTCGAGACGCGGGGCGCGAAGAGCGGCGCGGTTCGGCGCAACGCGGTGATCTACTTCCACGACGATGATCGCGTCACGATCATCGCCTCGAAGGCCGGCGCGGATAAACACCCGGCGTGGTTTCACAACCTTCGCGCCAACCCTGATGTCACGTTCGGTGGTGTTCCCATGCGGGCGACGGTGGTCAGCGAGGAGGCCGAGCGCCAGAGGATCTGGACGCTCGCGGACCGTGTCTTCGCGCCCTACGCGACGTACCGTCGAGAAGCGGCGAAGGTCAGGCGGGTGATCCCGATCGTTCAGCTCAGACCTCTGTAGCCTCGACCGGCGTCACGCCCGGGTAGAGCGCCCTGAGCGCGAGGATCGCGCAGGCGCCGCCGAGGAGCTGGGCGACTACATATGCGGCCACGGACGCGGGAGCGATGCCGGCGAACGTGTTCGAGAAGGTGCGCCCGACGGTGATCGCGGGGTTCGCGAAGCTGGCTGAGCTGGTGAAGAAGTACGCGGCACCGATATACGCGCCAACCGCGGCTGGAATGGTGTTTGTGCGTTTGGTGCGAGCGAGCGAGAAGATCACGAGCAGCAGGCCGGCGGTGGCGATCGCCTCGGAGAGGAGGTGCGCGGAAGAGGCGCGGTGGTGCGTGGAGATGCTGATCGCCGCGAGCGAGAACATGCCGTTCGCCGCGACGGCGCCGAGCGTGCAGCCCGCCACCTGTGCGGGCAGATAGGCGAGCGCGTCGCGCCAGCGGATGCCGCCGAAGCTCGCGTCAGCGAGCGAGACGACCGGGTTGAAATGCCCGCCGGAGACGGGGCCGAATATGAGGATGATCGTGAACAGCCCCGCAGCCGTAGCGGCGGCGTTCTCGAACAGCTCGAGACCAACGTCGTTCGGCGAGAGCGTCTGCGCGGCGATGCCCGAGCCGATCACGAGCGCCGCGAGCAACGCCGAGCCCAGCAGCTCCGCGAGCAGGCGGCGGGCGAGCGGCGCCGTGTCCGTCATGCGCCGAGCAGGAGCTTGTCGGCGAACTCACCGGGGAGTCCGACCTTGCGGATCTGGGCGGCCACGGCACCGGCGTCGTAGTCCACACGCTCGATCGTCACGTCGACGCTGTCGCCGGCCGCTCTGAGCACGGCGAACGCGCCGCGCGGGTCGCCATCCTTGGGCTTGCCGACGGAGCCGCAGTTGACGAACAGCACGCCGCCGTACTCGTGCACCCATGGTTTGTGGGTGTGGCCGAACACGAGCGCGGGATCGGTCTCGGCGGCGGCGAGGCGTTCGTACAGGCGCGCGGGCTTGTCCTCGAACAGGTACTCGTTGACCTTCCTCGGCGAGCCGTGAACGAGGTGGATGTCGACCTCGCCCACGCGAAAGCGCAGGTCGAACGGCAGGGTGCGCATGAAGTCCTTGGAGCTCTGGCTCGTGTGCGCGAGCGTCCAGTCGACCGACAGCTGGCCGAGTTCGCGGTCGTGCGGCGTGACATACGCGCAGCCGCAGTCCTCGTCGTCGCGTCCGATCGCGTAGTCGTAGTTGCCGTAGATCGTGGGGATCTCGCGCTCAGCGATCAGCGCGCAGACCTCGTTCGGGTGTGGCCCGTAGCCGACGAGGTCCCCGCCGCAGTAGACGTTCTCGATGCCGAGCTCCTCGATCCGCGCGAGCGCCGCGCGCAGCGCTGGCAGGTTGCCGTGGATATCCGTGATGACCGCCACCGCGTCGGGGCTCGTGCCGGTGAGCATGGCGGCGATCGTATTACATCGACAAACATGGTTGTTATTGATATATGTATATAGATGCTCGTCGATTTGGAGCTGGCGCCGAAGCAGAAGCGAGCGGCGGGCGAGCGCTGCTGCGAGCCCGTCGTGTACCCCGACGTGGCACGCGACCACGCGCTGCGCATGGCGGAGGTCGCGAAGGCGCTCGGCGACCCGATCCGCCTGCAGCTCGTGGACGTGCTGCGCAAGCACGCGGGCAAGGTCTGCGTGTGTGAGCTCGTACCGCTGTTCGACGTCTCACAGCCCACGCTCTCGCACCACTTGAAGAAGCTCCGCGACGCCGGCATCGTGGACTCTGAGCGCAAGGGCCTGTGGGCCTACTACTACGTGGTCCCCGACGCGTTGAAGGAGCTTTCCACATGGCTGACATGACCCATCTCCACGACCCGCAGACGCTCTATCGCCACTGGGAGGAAAGCCAGTGGAGCCCTTGGGAGATCGACCTATCGGTTGATCGCGAGCAGTGGGCGATGATGGAGGACCGCACGCTCGTGTCGTTCGTGCTCGCCTCGCTGATGGTCGCCGAGGAGCGGATCACAACAAAGTTCTCGGGCCTGGTCGGCGCGGATGGGAGCGAGGAGGAAGTGACGTTCCTCGCGACGCAACAGGTCGACGAGGCGAGGCACATGCAGTTCTACGCGCGTTTCCAAGACGAGGTCATCGCTTCCGAGCCTGCGCTGATCGCCGAGCACGTGGCCCGCGCACGCGAGCAGATCTCCCCTGCCTTCAGGACGATCTTCGACGAGAAGCTCGTCGCGGCCCACGAGCGGCTCGTCGCAAGCCCCGCGGATGTGGCGGCGAAGGTCGCGTTCGTGACGATCTACCACCTGATCCTTGAGGCCACCCTGGGACTCACCACGTTCGAGTTCGCTACGCGGTTCATGGAACGCGAGCGGTTGCTCCCGGGGTTTGTCGCTGGCTACAGCAAGATCCACCACGACGAGCAC
>DASUPL010000101.1:0-4663 GCA_036281155.1 Solirubrobacteraceae bacterium
GAGAACCGCTTCGCGGCCGCCACGGAGGACCACCCGCTGGAGTATGTCGACTTCCACGGCGAGATCCCCAAGGGCCAGTACGGCGCGGGCAGGATGACGATCTGGGACAGCGGCACGTATGAGTGCTTGAAGTGGGAGCCGCGCAAGGTCGAGGTGGCGCTGCGCGGCGAGCGCGTCGCCGCGCGCTACGCGCTGTTCGCGATCGACAAAGAGGACCCGCCGAAGGACTGGATGATCCACCGTATGGACCCGCCCGCGGACCCCACGCGCGAGCCGATGCCCACGCGGATCGCTCCGATGCTCGCGCGTCCCGACGAGCTCCCCACAGACGACGGCCGCTGGGCGTATGAGATCAAGTGGGATGGCGTGCGCGCGGT
Source organism: Solirubrobacteraceae bacterium (assembly GCA_036281155.1). Taxonomy (GTDB): domain Bacteria; phylum Actinomycetota; class Thermoleophilia; order Solirubrobacterales; family Solirubrobacteraceae; genus Palsa-744. The sequence continues at coordinate 378 of DASUPL010000101.1, forward strand.
CGCGTACAGCCAACCGGGCGAGCTGCGGCTGGAAAGCCGCTCCCTGAAAGACATAACGGACACGTATCCCGAGCTGTTCCATCTGGGCGCCGCGCTCGGGTCTCACAGCGCGGTCCTGGACGGCGAGATCGTGGCGTTCGACGACGCGGGGCGGCCAAGCTTCGCTGCGCTGCAGAACCGGATGCACACGGCCACACGCACGCGGGCAAAGCGGCAGGCGAAGGACACGCCGGTGACGTACTTGATCTTCGACGTGCTGTGGCTGAACGGGCACTCGTTGATGGACCAGCCGTACGAGGCGCGGCGCGAGCTGCTCGACGCGATGGAGCTGAATGGGGAGCACTGGCAGACGCCCGAGCACACGCTCGGGGAGGGCGCGGCGCTGCTCGAGGCGAGCGCGGAGCAGGGCCTGGAGGGCATCGTGGCGAAGCGACTCGACTCGACCTACCGGCCGGGGTCGCGCTCGGGCGAGTGGGTGAAGGTGAAGGGCGTGCAGCGCCAGGAGCTCGTCGTGGGCGGGTGGCTCGCCGAGAAGGGCAAGCGGGCGCGCACGATCGGCGCGCTGCTTTTGGGCGTGCACGAGCCAGGCGGCGCGCTGCGCTACGTGGGGCGCGTAGGCAGCGGGCTGCGTGAGGACGAGCTGACACGCCTGTCCGCGCTGCTCACGCCGCTGCGACGCGACAGCTCGCCGTTCACCGCCGGGGAGACGCCGCCGCGCGAGGCGGTGTTCTGCGAGCCGCGCGTTGTGGTGGAGGTGCGGTTCGCGCATTGGACCGCCGGCGGCAGCCTGCGCCACCCGGTGTACGTGGGGCTGCGCGACGACAAGGGCGCGCGGGAGGTGGTGCGCGAGGACGCGACGCGCCCGACCGTCGAGGGGCGCGAGCTGAAACTGTCGAACCTCGCCAAGGTGCTCTACCCGAAGGTCGGCTTCACCAAGGGCGACCTGATTGATTTTTATTCGGATATCGCACCGGCGCTCCTCGCTCACCTCAGCGGACGAGCGCTGACGGTCACCCGCTGGCCGGATGGCGTGGAGGGGAAGTCGTTCTTCCAGAAGCACGCGCCCAAGCACAGGCCCGATTGGGTGCGCACGGCGACGATCGCGAGTCGTGAGAAGCCGATCGACTACACGCTCGCGGACGACCTGCCGACGCTCGTGTGGCTCGCGAACTTGGCGGCGATCGAGCTGCACGTGCCGCTCGCGTTGGCGAGCGCGATCGAGCATCCGACGTCGCTCGTGTTCGACCTCGACCCCGGCCCGCCCGCGACGGCGATCGAGTGCTGTCGAGTGGCGCTGCAGCTGCACGGCATGTTCGACAACCTCGGGTTGCGCAGCTTCGTGAAGACGTCCGGCTCGAAGGGCCTGCAGGTGTACATCCCGCTGAACCGCGCCGACGTGACGTTCGAGCACACCAAGCCGTTCGCCAAAAGCGTCGCCGAGCTGCTCGAGCAGGAGCAGCCCGACCTCGTTGTCTCGCGCATGACGAAGGCCCGCCGCGGCGGCAAGGTGCTAATCGACTGGAGCCAGAACGACCGCCGCAAGACGACCGTGTGCGTGTACTCGCTGCGCGCGGGCGAACGCCCGACCGTGTCGACGCCATTGGAGTGGGACGAGGTGCGCGACGCGCTCGACTCGGGCGACCCGGCGAAGCTCGTGTTCGCGGCGAGTGATGTGCTCGCGCGAGTGGCTGAGCGTGGAGACCTGTTCGCGCCGGTGTTATCGCTGGTGCAGGCGCTGCCTAATTTTTGACCACGGGAGCCGCGGGACGCGTCGACGCGGCGCTACTCGAACCCCGGCTCGCTCCACCAGGGCATGATCTCGGGCAGGCCGTCGCTGACGCGGTCGGGGAAGCTCGCGGGGCGCTTGTCGAGGAACGCTGTGATCCCCTCGACGGCGTCCGCGGACTGACCGCGGGAGAACATGCCGCGCGAGTCGGCGCGGTGGGCGAGCATCGGGTGCTCAGCGCCGAGCATCCGCCACATCAGCTGACGCGCGAGCGCCACCGACACCGGCGCGGTGTTCTCGACGATCTCGCGGGCGAGCGCGTGCGCCGCGTCGAGCAGCTCCCCCGCCGGGTGCAAGCTGCGCAGAAGTCCCGCCTCGAGGCCCTCCTGTGCGGAGAACACGCGGCCGGTCGAGACCCACTCCATCGCGCGGCTGATGCCGACCGCGCGCGGCAGGAACCAGCTCGAGCACGCCTCGGGGATGATGCCGCGGCGCGCGAACACGAAGCCCATGCGCGCGTCCTCGGACGCGAGGCGAACGTCCATCGGCAGCGTCATCGTCGCCCCTACGCCCACCGCGGGACCGTTGATCGCGGCGATCACCGGCTTCGTGCACTGGAAAACCCGCAGCGTGAACTGCCCGCCGTTGTCGCGGGGCGCCGCCGCGCCGGCGCTGTCGCGCTGCTTGTAGTCGAACGTCTCACCGCCGCCCGCCAGGTCCGCGCCCGCGCAGAAGCCGCGCCCAGCGCCGGTCACGATCACCGCCCGCACGTCGTCGTCCGCGTCCGCGCGGTCGAACGCCGCCATCAGCTCCGCGCCCATCTGCCCCGTCCACGCGTTCAGCCGCTCGGGCCGGTTGAGCGTGATCGTGAGGACGTTCTCCGCGACGTCCGTCGTGACCTGCGGGGCGTCGGATGCGATCTGTTCGAAGGCCATGGCGGCACAGAGCATATTGGCAGGGCAGCAAGATGAGGGCACCGACGCTTCCCCACTGAATTCGATCGGGAGTCTGGAGAAGTCTCAAGCGCTGGGTAGGTTCGCTCGATGCCTGCCACGAACCGGCCGCGCGCTCCGCACCCTGTTCGACGGCGTTGGCGGGAGTACCGAACTCAATCGGGAAGAAGTCCCGTTGAAGCATTTATCGACGAACTTTCTGATCCCGATGCTATACCTGATAAGAGATAGCTTTGCAGATATCAATTCGGTCGAAGGTGGCGTCCATGCCTGAAGGTGACTTCCTTGAGTCGATGATCGACAAGCGCACTGCGCGGAGCCCAGAGTTTCCGGGCTTGCTGAATGCGGCTCGTAGACGCCGAGAGCTACTGCTTGCACTAGCTGGGCAGCGAGAGGAGCAGCAGCGCTCGCAGACTGCGATTGCTGCAGAAATGCAGACTTCTCAATCGTTCGTCGCGCGCCTTGAGACGACAGCGGCTGACACGAAGCTCTCAACGGTTGATCGCTACGCCGAGAGCCTCGGCTTCGTGGTCCAGTTTCACCTTGTTCCAACCCACGAGGCGGAAGGGGCCCCGGCAGTCGTGGTGCACCAATCATCCCTGACTACTAGCCCTTCCCCATCTGCCGCTCATACGGCCCGCGTCCCGTGAGACACATAGCGCCGCAGCGCGCCGCGAGGTCGAGTGCGTCCTGCAGGGCCAAGCCGGCGCCGAGCCCGTATGTGAGCCCCGCCGCGAAGGAGTCGCCGCAGCCGTAGGAGTCGACCGGCTCACCGGGCAACTCGGCCGCCTCCCACTTGCCGCTCGCACCGGAGCGTTCCCGGTAGCTGCCGCCCTGAGCGCCTTCGGTCGAGACGACCACCGCAGCCTCGTCCCACACCCGTCCCGCCTCGCGGGACTCGATCGCGTCGTCGCGACTCGACACGAGCGCGTCGAGCGGGACACCGTGGCCGAGCGCATGCAGCGCACGGGGGCTCGCGACGAGAACACGTGTCGCAACGCGAGCCCGTTGCAGCGCGCGCACATCGCCTGCCGTGAAGTAGATCGCGTCCAGATCCGCCAGTCCCTCCCACTGCTCATCGCCCACGTCGCCCAGCGGATCGAGCCGAGGGCCGAACGTCGTGATCGTGCGCTCACCAGCGTCGTCCACCAGCGTGACCGCGCGGCGCGTCCGAGCCTCGACAAACGACGCCCGCACCTCCACGCCAAGCTCGCTCAGACGCGCGATCGACCGCTGCCCGTACTCGTCATCGCCGAGCATTGTGAACAGAATCGCCCGGCCGGCGAGACGCGCCAGCTGCACCGCCGCCACCGCGCCGCCTCCCGCCGGCTCCTCCAGTGGCGCGCTCGCGTGAACCACCTCGCCCGCCGCCGGCACATGGTCCACACGCGCGAACTGCACCCACTCCACATGGCCAACCACCGCCACCCTCGCTCCGCCGCTGCGCACGCGCGCCAGTCTCACACACGCAAGCCCCCGAACCACGCCGCCGTGGAATCGACCGTCTAGTATCCGCTCGCCATGACCCCGCCCAACGACCTGTTCGACGTCTCCGGCAAGACCGCGCTCGTGACGGGCGGCTCGCGCGGCGTCGGCCTGATGATCGC
>DASUPL010000102.1:0-12417 GCA_036281155.1 Solirubrobacteraceae bacterium
CCAGCCGATGCACCAGCCGGGGCTCGAACCCGGATCAACGGCGTTTAAGGCCGCTCCCTTAACCGATTAGGGCACTGGTGCTCAAAACCCGACAGCAACACAGCCGAGTCTCCGGTGTGGTTTGCGTAGTCGGGTCTCAGCGAGCACCATAGGGCTCGTTGTGGAGAAGCGCACACTTCCAAAAACACCGGTAGGACATGGCTCCAGTACATGGGCGCGGAGGCCATTTTGAGCCCACTCGCTGAGCAGGACAGGTCTCTGTCTCTACCGCCCGGGCCGCGCACGCCGAGCGCGGTTCAAGCGCTCGCATGGGCGCTGCGCCCGCTGCCGTTCATGGAACGCTGTCACCAGCGGTACGGTGAAATCTTCACCTTGCGCGTTCGTCGCGGCCGTCCATGGGTCATCCTCACGGATCCCGAGGATGTCAAGCTGCTGTTCACGACCGACCCGAGCGCGGTCGGCGCGGGCGCGGTCGAGGCCAGTCCGGTGCTCGAGCCGCTGCTGGGCTCACGCTCGGTGATGCTGCTCGCCGAGCCGGAGCACATGACGCACCGCAAGCTGATGCTGCCCTCCTTCCGCGCCGGGCGGATGGACGCGTATGGAGAGCTGATCGAGGGCGTGGCGCGCCGCGAGATCGCCACGTGGCCGCTCGAGGAGCCCCTCGCGCTGTGGCCGCGGATGCAGGCGATCACCACCGAGGTGATCCTCCGCGCCGTCTTCGGTTCGATCGAGGAGCGCAAGCTGCGGCGCATGAGCCGCCTGCTACGGCGCATGACCACGCAACTGAACAATCCCCGCCGCCTGGCGCTGTTGAGCGCTCTCGGGCCTGGACGTCTGTCGCACAGCGCATGGCTGCGGGGCGTGATGGAGCCGGTGGAGAGCGCTGTGCTCGACGAGGTGCGTCTGCGTCGCGCCTCACCCGATCGCGAGCATGCGAACGACATCCTCGCGATGCTCGAGCGCGCACACGAGCAGGGCGGCTCGCCGATGGATGAGAAGCAGGTGCGAGACGAACTGCTCACACTGCTCTCAGACGGACCCACCGCCACCTCGCTCGCGTGGGCGTTCGAGTGCCTGATGCACCACCCCGACAAGCTCGCTCGCCTGCGCGAGGAGAGCCTCCTCGGCGGCGACGACAGCTACGCCGAAGCGGTCGCGAAGGAGACACTGCGCCTGTGTCCGGTCGTGCCGCTCGTGATGCGCAAGCTGACTCGCCCGATGGACATCCACGGCTACACGCTCCCCGCGGCAACGATCGTCGCCGCCGGCGTTTACCTGATTCACCGGCGCGAGGACGTCTATCCACAGGCGCACGCGTTCCGGCCCGAGCGCTTCCTCGAGGCGGCGGCGCCCACGTACGCGTGGATCCCGTTCGGCGGCGGGGCGCGGCGCTGCCTGGCGGCCAACTTCGCGCAGCTGACGATCAAGCGCGTGATGCAGACGGTGCTCACCGAGGTCGATCTACGACCGCTTTCCGCGACGGGCTCCGAGCACGCCGCGCGCAGCTCAGTCGCGTTCGTCCCCGACGAGCAGGCGATGGCGATCGTCACCCGCCGGATCGGCTCCGGCGCGGATCAGGGGCTCGAGGATGCGGTCGGCGACGAGACCGAGCGAGCCGAGCGTGGCGAATCCGGGACCCTGGCTGAGACCGGCCAGCCCGGGCACCTGTAGCCACGGGCGCACGCCGCGCAGCTCCAGGAAGCGGCCGATGTCCACACCCTCGTTCGCGCGCGTCTCCCGCAGCGCTCCGGCGACTCGTTCGAGCTTGCGCCGCGCCGGTGGGGCGAGCAGGCTGCGCAGTTGCCCGAGCAGGTCGAAACCGGTGCTGTTGATCACATAGTCGTGCCGCGCCGCGTCCGCGCCGGCGGTCGACTCGTAGTTGACGCATACCCCCTCCCCGCCAGGCTCGCAGGTGAGACGCCGCACGCGTCCGAGCACGAAGCGGCAGCGCTCGTCGTAGGCGAAGCGCGACAGGCGATCCGGCCCGAACACGCCGCGGTCGGTGTGATTGATGAAGTCGCGGCGGGTCTCCACGCTGAGCGTCTCCCATTCGACATCGTCCGGGCTGGAGAACACGCGATTCTCCAAAAAGCTCTCCAATCGACTCAGCGGCAGGTTCGCCGTGTAAACCGTTATCCGCGCATCGGGACGCAGGTTGCGCGCGAATTCCACACAGCTCAGCGCGCTCTCTCCGCCGCCGATGATCGCGATGTCAGAGCTCTGCTCGATCGGCGCGTGAGCGATCGCCATGCGCCCACTGTCACAATCGAGCACCCGCTGAGCGATCTGCGGGTCATGGGCGATCACGCGATTTACCCCAGGACCGGTCAGCGCGAACGCCTTGCACGCATATTGCCGCGCGGCGGGCTCGCCGGCGACGTCCACGATCCAGCGCTCGCCGCTGTCGCTCAGCGACAGCCGCGCCACGCGGCCGGTCACGTTGTTCACCCCATCGGTGGCGCGAGTCAGCACCCACGCGAGGTAGGCGCCGTATTCGCGGCGCTGCACCGACGGTTCGCCCGCGTCCACCCAGCGCGAGTAGTCGCCTTTCTCGATCAGGTATCGCTGCCAGGAGAAGGACATCGACGCGATGTCGACGTCCGCGCCGGCCGCGCCGAACGCGCGTGTGCTCTGGTAGGGGTAGCCGACGTCTTTGGAGGGAGTGATCGCGAGCACCTCCCTGCTGGTGGTGACACCGTCTCCATCCACCCATGCCGCCGCGGGGCCTGTCGCCTCGACGAGCGTCATCCCGATCGGCCCAAGGCCGAGGCTGTTCAGCACGTGAGTCTTCATCGCGATCGCGGTGCCCTTGGCGCCCGCGCCGACCACGAGCAGATCCGTGTCAATCGCCACGTCGCAGATCCTCCGCTGAGACTGGAACCCTCCCTCCGCACGTCGGGCAGACCACGCTGTGCCCTTCCGCCGCCCCTTGCTGCGACTCGCCCGCGCCGTCGCCGTCGTGTGCGTCGAGCGCGCGCCGGCGTCCGCGCAGCTCGGCGCGCAGGTCCGCGACCGACAGTTTGTCGCTGCCCGCGCGGTCGAGCCAATGGTCCTGGCTGGGAGCGTCCAGCGCCGCGAGCGCCGCGTGGTGGCTCCATGAGAGATTCTCCCGACGTCGGGAGATCTCGAAGCGCGACGCGACGTACACCATGTTCATCAGCGACTGCACGTCGTAGCCCGTCAGCTTCACCGCTCTGGTGTAGCGCTCGCCGAAGCGCTCGTTGCCGTAGGCGATCCAATCGCCCAGCCACCACTGGCTGCAGCGCCCGATCTCACCGAAGCGGCGGCCCAGCGCCGACCACTCCGCGAGGCCGACCTCACCCGCGGGCTGCCAGCCCACGTGCGTCAGCTCCGTGCTCGGTCGCGCGGGCCTCAGATGCGGACGGTCGGGCTCCCCCGCGCGCGCGGCATCCAGATCTGTCGTGTGTGAAGGAGCGGAAGTCACTCAGGATTTCCCCTGCCTCGAACTTCGCAGCGGCTGGATGCTTTGTCAAGAAGCCCGCCGACTTCCTCCGGCGAGGAGAATTCTCACACCATGTTTTCCCTACAAATCAAGGGAATTTGAGACCTTCCGCGCCGTCATCAATCGGAGACACTGGCGATAGAGACAGTGCCTCAGTCGTTCGCGGTGACAGTCTCCAGCAACTCCGCGAAGCGCTCGCGCGCGTGCGTGCGTCGCGTCGGCAGGTGTTCGCTCGGCACGCCGTCCGCCGGCGGCTCGTAACCGTGCAGGATGTGACGCGCGACCGACTGGCGGTGGACCTCGTCGGGACCGTCGTAGATGCGCGCGGCACGCGCGAAGCGATACATCTGCTCCAGCGGCAGGTCCGTGGAGTAGCCGAGCGAGCCGTGCAGCTGCAGCGCGCGGTCGACCACGTCGTGGAGCACCTTCGCGCCGTAGAACTTGATCAGTGCCACGTCCGTGCGCGCCGCACGCGCGCCCTCGGTGTCCATCACCCACGCCGCGTGCAGCGTCATCAGGCGCGCCGCCCGCATCTCCGCCGCGCTGTCGGCGATCCAGTTCTGCACCGTCTGCTTCTCAGCCAGCAGCGAGCCGTGCGCGTGGCGGTACGTCGCGCGCTCGCACATCATGTCGAACGCCCTGCGCGCCACGCCCAGCCAGCGCATGCAGTGGTGGATGCGCCCCGGGCCAAGGCGATGCTGGGCCAGCACGAATCCCTCGCCCTCGCCGCCGAGCAGGGCCTCCGCGCCGACGCGGACGTCCCTGTAGTAGATCTCCGAGTGCCCGCCGTAGCCGCCGAAGTGCACCGCGGGATGCTCCATCGTGGGGACGTCGCGCACGATCTCGACGCCCGGCGTGTCGCACGGGACGATGAACATCGACGCGCGCTGAGAGCCTCGCGCGTCGGGGTTGGTGACGGCCATCACGATCAGGAAGTCCGCGATCGAGCCGTTCGAGGAGAACCACTTGTGCCCGTTCAGGACCCAGCCGTCGCCGTCGCGAGTCGCGCGCGTCGCCAGCTGCGTGGGGTCCGAGCCGGGCGTGTGCGGCTCCGTCATCGAGAACGCGCTGCGCAGGTCACCCGCGAGCAGCGGGTGCAGCCAGCGGTCCTTCTGCTCCGGCGTGCCCGCCATCGCGAGGATCTCCGAGTTGCCCGAGTCCGGCGCCGCGTTGCCGAACGCCAGCGGGGCGATCGGCGAGGTGCCGAGGATCTCGTGCATCAGCCCGAGCTTCACCTGTCCCATGCCCTGTCCGCCGAGCTCCGGCGGCAGGTGCGTCGCCCACAGGCCACGTGCCTTCACCTGCTCCTGCAGCGGCGCAATCGCCCTGCGCAGCCCGTCGAGCCCAAGCTCCGGCCAGATCGCCTCCAGCGGCCAGATCTCGCGGCGCACGAACTCCGTCATCCAGTCGAGCTGCTCCTGGTAGTCGGGATCGGTGGAGAAGTCCCAGCTCATCTGTTGCTCCTCGGTCGAGCAGAGCACGGAAATCGCGGTGCTTTGCAGAATCCTGTCCGACAGTCGGGGTGGGTAGGCAGCATCGATAGAAGGCGGTAGGTGCGAGGTGTCGCTCGATACAGCGTAGGGCCTCACCGTTCGTCCTGCCCTCTGCCCGCTTGCGCTCCAGACAGGCCTGGGCAATTTTTGGGGGCCATAAAGGGAAACAATGTCAAGTCGCGATAGCGCTCAAACATTAGGCTCCGACGCAGGCGGTCGCCGATACCTGGGACGACTGTTAGCGTGAACTCATCCGTTGCATCGAACACTGATGCGAACCCGACGACTGTCCCCCAAAGAGATAACGGCGCACCCACTATGCAAAATCTAACGCGAGAGAGCCTCATCGGAGATCCTCCGCCCAAGCTTGGGCCGGATGGCGGCTGTCCTCCCAAAGTCGTAATAGTTGGCGCCGGTCCGGGCGGTCTCACGGCTGCCTTCCAGCTGCAGAAGCACGGACTCTCGTCAGTGGTCCTAGAGGCAAGCAGCCATGTCGGGGGGATCTCGCGTACCGAGCAGCGCGACGGCTTTCGTTTCGACATAGGTCCACACCGCTTCTTCACGAAGGTAAAGGCGATCGAAGATCTGTGGCATGAGATTCTCCCAGGCGAAGACTTCATGCTGCGACCCCGACAAACCCGGATCTACTATGCCGGCAAATACTTCGACTACCCGATCAACGCCAAGAACGCTCTACGGAACATGGGAGTCGTCGAGGCCACACGATGCGTAGCCTCCTATATATGGGCACAGCTGCGATTACCGCGCAACCAGGAGTCCTACGAAGGCTGGCTCATAGCCCGCTTCGGGTCACGCCTCTACCGGACGTTCTTCAAGACGTACACGGAAAAGGTCTGGGGCGTGCCCGTAAGCGCGATGCCGGCCGACTGGGCCGCACAGAGAGTCAAGAGCCTCTCACTGGGCAAGGCCCTTCTCAACGCTCTGACACCGAAGCGAAACCAAAAAGAGATCACTTCGCTCATCGAGGAGTTCAAGTACCCCAAGTACGGGGCTGGGATGATGTGGGAGCTGTGCCACGACGCGGTTAGCAAGCTGGGGACTGAGGTAGTGATGAGTGCCGAAGTCGTCAGTTGCTTACATGCCGCCGGGCGGGCGACGAGCGTGATCACTCGCCAGCCCGATGGTAGTAACGGCTCTTATCAGTTCGACGAGCTCATCTCATCGATGCCCATCTCGGAGCTCATCAAAGCGATGTATCCTGCCACTCCTGACGAGATCGTGGCCGCAGCCAGTGACCTTAGATATCGCGACCATCTCACCATTGCGCTCGTGGTGCCTGCCGACAAGGTGCCTTGGCACGACAACTGGATCTACGTGCACGATCCGAATGTGCGAACGATGCGCATACTGAACGTTGGCGCGTGGTCACCGCACATGGTAAAGAACGGGCGCAACGTGCTGGGCTTGGAGTACACGCTCTTCGAGGGTGACCCTTTCTGGGACTTAGACGACGAAGCGCTCATCGAGTGCGGCAAGCAGGAACTGAACGGTCTTGACCTCGTACGTTATGGCGATATCGGGCAGGGCTACGTCGTTCGAACGCGCAAGGCTTACCCCGTCTACGACGACCGCTATCACCATAACATCCAGGTCATACGGGAATGGCTGCGCGATAATGTGCGGAACGTACATCCGATCGGCCGTAACGGCATGTTCCGTTACAACAATCAGGATCACTCCATGTACACAGCTATGCTCACCGTCGAGAACATCGTCACGGGAACCTCACACGATGTGTGGTCTGTGAACGTCGAGCAGGAGTATCATGAGCACATCGAGGACGCGAGCGTCAAAGCGTCCTCCGGCACCGGTCGCGACGCTCCTCAACTTCCCCGAGCCGCGGTTGATGAAAGCGTTACTGCCAGGCAAGCCATCAACTAGTACACCTGCAAGGACCTCACCGACCTGATCCCGCTCGTCGATCGCGTCCCCGCCGACCGGGCGGCTGCGACCCAAGACACTGCACTGAAGCAGCCTACGTATATTGAGGAGATGACGGGGCACGCACCACTGGAGATCTCACTCCTGCCGGGTGCGCGCGATCTGCTCGACGCCCATGCGCGCGAGCTTCCCCAGCGCGACGATCTCTGCGGCGCGTTTTGCGGCGCGCTGGCGCTGAACGCGGTGGGGATTCACGAGCGCGGCGGGGAGCCTGTGGATCAGGACACCGTTGCGCTGGCAGCCGGCAGTGTCGTCGCTGGCGCGCGCGAGCCGGGAACGCTCCCGCGCGGCGAACCGGGTCGGCGCGACTACCGCCTGGCGATCCCCACGATCGAAGGCGCCGACGTGTCGGGCACCACGTCCGACGGCGTGATCGCTGCGATCGAGGCGCTCTCCGAGGGCGCGCTCGCGGCGATTCCGTTCAGCGGCCCGTGGACCGCGCGGACGCTCGGAGGGCTCTACGACGCGGCCGCCGCTTGCGAGCGGCCGGTGACACTGATCGCGAACCTCGCCACGCACCACCTGTGGGGAGGAGGGGCGCGGTTGGACGAGCTGCTCGGCTACCTGCTCGACGGCGAGATGGACGGCCCCCCGCCGGACTGGCGCGTGGGGCACTTCGCGTGCGTGTTCGGCCGCGTGCGCGGTCCTCGCGGGAACCTCTACGGCATCGCCGATACGTATCCAGCGCTCGGCAATCGTGGTGTGCACATGCAGCCGCAGGAGCGGCTCGCCGCGGCGCTCGAGCGGCGTGACATGCCGGCGGGCGGGATGATCGTCGTCGCGCACGCCGTCGACGCCGACGCGCTGCGCGCGGGTGCTGACGCGGTGGGACTGAACGAGGGCTTGTGGGACAACGGGACGGTGACGCCAGCGGAGCTCGAGACTCAGACTTCGTTGGAGACTCGGGCAGCGCGTATAGCAGCGGCTGACCCAGCTACGCGGGCGGAACTCGAGTGAGCGAGCGGGAGCTCGTCGCGCTCGTGTGCTGCGACCTCGGCGCGATCGTACGGGGACGCTCGCTGTTCGCGTCGGAGCTGGCTCCGGCGTTGGCGACTGGCGTCGGCTGGGTGCCGGCGAACCACGCGCTGACGCCGCTCGGCCCGGTGGCGGACGGGAACCCGTTCGGGTCGACGGGAGACCTGCGCCTGCTGCCGGACCCCGACACGCGCGTGCGCGTCGAGGCGGGCGGGGGCGACGGGATGACGGCGCTGGAGCTGCTGCTGTGCGACATCGTGGAGACGGACGGGAGCCCGTGGGAGTGCTGCCCACGGAGGTTCCTGCGCACAGCGTTGCGCGAGCTCAAGGACGAGCTTGGCGCCGGGCTGCTGGCGAGCTTCGAGCACGAGTTCCAGCTCCTCGACGCCTCGCCCCCGGCGCTGGGGTTCTCGCTGGAGGCGCAGCGACGCGGCGAGCCGTTCGCGACACGCGCGATGGTCGCGCTGACGGAGGCGGGCGTCGAGCCGGAGCGCATCTTTCCGGAGTACTCCTCGCACCAGTTCGAGATTCCCGTGGCGGCCGCGGAGGGGGTCGCGAGCGCGGACCGCGCGGTCGTGCTGAGGGAGGTCGTGCGCGAGGTGGCTCGGCGCGAGGGGACGCGCGCGAGCTTCTCCCCGCTGCTCGACCCCGCGCAGGCCGGCAACGGCGTTCATATCCATTTGAGCGCGATCGACGAGCACGGCGAGCCGCTCTTCCACGACGCGTCGCGGCCCGGCTGCCTGAGCGAGACGGGCGAGCGCTTCGCCGCGGGCATCCTCGCGCACGCGCGCGCGTTGAACGCGCTGACCGCGCCGAGCCCCGTGTCGGCCGTGCGCCTGCAGCCCCACCGCTGGAGCGCGGGCGCGGTGTGCCTGGCGCGGCGCAACCGCGAGGCGCTGCTGCGGATACCGCCGCTCGTGGAGCTCGGGGGAGGCGATCCCGCGCGGCAGCTGCGGCTGGAGTACCGCGGCGCGGACGCGAGCGCGAACCCGTATCTCGCGCTCGGCGCGCTCGTGAGGGCGGGCCTCGACGGCGTGCGCTCGGGACTGCCCGCCCCGGAGATCCTCGAGCGCGACCCGTCCGAGCTGGAGGGGGCGGACGCGGAGCGCTTCGGCGTCGGCGCGCTGCCCCGCTCGCTGGAGGAGGCGATGGGGGCGCTGGAGGAGGACGAGACGGCGCGCCTGTGGATGGGGCCGCTGCTGCACGACGCGTACGCGAGCGTCAAGCGCGCGGAGATCGAGGCGGCGCGCGGCGTCGAAGTCGAGGAGCTGTGCGCGCGCTATGGCGCCATCTACTGACGTCATGCTCGAACGGCTGCTGGAGGCGATAGCGCGCGAGCTGCCGCGCGCGGTCGAGCTGCGCCACCGGCTGCACGCCGACCCGGAGCTCGCGTACGCGGAGGAGCGCACCGCGACGATGGTCGCGGCGGAACTGCCGGTGGCAAGCACGGTGGCGGCGAGAACCGGCCTGCTCGCGTGGATCGGACCGGCCGGCGGGGTGGCGCCGGGGTCCGCCGGAGCTCACGGGGCAGCGCTGCTCGCGCGCGGCGGGCCGGCCGAGGGAGCGCCCGTGGCGGTGCGCGCGGAGCTCGACGGGCTGCCCGTGCGCGAGCGCACCGGCGCACCGTTCAGCGCGCGCGGCGAAACGATGCACGCGTGCGGGCACGACGTGCACATGGCCGCGCTGGTCGCGCTCTCGCGCGCGGCGCACGCGCTCGGCGATGCGCTGCCCGCGCCGCTGCTCGCGGTGTTCCAGCCGAGCGAGGAGACCTACCCCTCCGGGGCAAAGGAGCTGGCCGACGGGGCGCTCGCGCGCATGCAACCCGCGGCCGTGGTGGCGGCGCACGTGCACCCTGAGCTCGCGTGGGGCGAGGTGGGACTGGACGCGGGGGCGGTCAACGCCTCGTTTGATGGATTTGAGATCGCCGTCGAGGGCGAGTCCTCGCACGGCGCCTACCCGCACCACGGTCGCGACCCGATCCTCGCGCTCGCGCAGGTGGTGGTGGCGCTGCACGCGCAGCTCGCGCGACGGATCGACCCGCTGCACCCGGCGGTCCTGACGGTGGGCGTGGTCGAAGGCGGGAGCACCGAGAACGTGATTCCGGCGCGAGCGAGCGCACGGGGCGCGCTTCGCGCCCTGCGCGCGGAGGATCGCGTCGCGTTGCGCGAGCTCGTCGAGGAGGTCGTCGCGGGCGTGGCCGCCGCGCACGGCTGCCGCGGCAGCGTGACGCTCGTGGCGGGCGAGCCGGTGCTGGAGAACGACGCGCGTATCGTGGCGGCGGCGCGCCGGCTGCTCGCGAGCGCTGGCCTCGCACCGGCGAAGGAGTGGCGCTCGTGCGGGTCGGACGACTTCGCGTACTTCGGCGCGCTCGCGCCCGTCGCGATGGCGTTCGTGGGGCTCGACGGCGCCGTCGGCTTCGACGCCCGCCCCCTGCACCACCCCGAGCTGCTCGTGCCCGACGAGGCAGTTGGCGCGGTCGCGCGCGCGCAGGCGCTGCTGTACATCGCCGCGGCGCGCGCCTCGCGAGCGGACAGCTGGGTGGACCCGCGGCTACGATGACGACGTGACCGACCGCCTGTACTTCACCGACTCCGACGAGGCGAACGCGCTGATCGCGAGCGATCCGATGGCGCTGCTGATCGGGTTCGCGCTCGATCAGCAGGTTTCCGTGCAAAAGGCCTTTGCGGGGCCGCTTGCGCTGCAGGAGCGTCTCGGCTCGCTCGACGCCGCGAAGCTCGCCGCGGCGGACCTCGAGCCGATCTTTCGCGAGAAACCGGCGATCCACCGCTTCCCCGCGAAAATGGCCGAACGGGTCCACGCGCTCGCGACGCATGTGCGCGACGACTACGACGGCCACGCCGAGCGTGTGTGGACGACGGCGAAGGACGGCAAGGAACTGCGCGCCAACATCGCCGGCCTGCCCGGCTTCGGGGAGATGAAGATCAAGGCGCTGGGGGCGGTGCTGGCGAAACGCTACAAGCTGAAGGCGGCGAAGGCGCTCGTGCCGCCGCACCCGACGCTCGGAGACGTCGACTCGCCGCAAGCCCTGCTCGACTACCAGGCCGCGAAGCGCGTTCACAAGGCGGAGTGGTCGAAGATGAAGAGCGTCGGATAGCTCTCGGCGCCATGAGCGCCCCCTCGCCGGGCTTCGGCGCACCGCCGCCGCGAGCCCCTGACCCATCTGCCGCTGAGGCACCCTCCGGCGCTGCCGCCTCCGCGGGCGTGTTCATGGCGGCGCTGTTCGCGTTCCTCGCCACCGGCGCGGCGCTGCCGGTGCTGCCCACCTACGTGCACGGCCCGCTGCACTCGGGCGACGTCGCGGTGGGGATCGTCGTGGGCTCGTTCGCCGTCACGTCGGTCATCTGCCGCCCAATCGCGGGGCGCCTGGCGGACGGGCGCGGACGGCGCGCGGTGCTCGTCGCGGGCTCGTTGGCGCTCGCGCTCGGCGGCCTGCTCTACATCCTCGCCAGCAGCGTGATCACGCTCGTGCTCGCGCGGTTGATGGTGGGCGCGGGCGAGGGCGCGGTCTACACCGCGGGCGCCACGTGGGCTGTGGATCTCGCGCCCGTGCGGCGTCGTGGCCTCGCGCTGGGGCTGTTTGGCCTCGCGGTGTGGGGTGGGCTGTCGCTCGGTCCGGTCATGGGCGAGCTGCTGCGCTCGGCCGCCGGCTATGACGCCGTGTGGATCCTCACCGCCGCGCTGCCGCTCGCCGGCGCGGCGATCGCGCTGCGCCTACCCGAGACCGCGCGGCCCGAGCGCTCGGAAAGGCCGCTGCCACTGTTGATCTTCCCGCGCTCGGCGCGCCGGCCCGGGGTGGCGCTCGCGCTCGCGAACATCGGCTACGCCGCGCTCGCGGGGTTCGTCGTGCTCGATCTGCGCGCGCAGGGGATCGACGGCGGTGCGACGGTGTTCACCGCATTCGCCGTGTCGGTGTTCGCAAGCCGTCTGATCTTCAGCCGCGTACCCGACCGCGCCGGCGCGCGACCAACCGCGACCGCCGCGGGGCTGATCGAGGCGCTCGGGCTAGTGGTGATCGCGTTCGCGCACTCGCTGCCCGTCGCGCTGATCGGCGCCGTCATCGTCGGCTCGGGCTTCTCGATGATGTTCCCCTCGCTCGCGCTGATGGTCGTGGGCGAGGTCGACGACGAGCACCGTGGCTCGGCGATGGGGACGTTCACCGCGTTCTTCGACTTCGGCGTCGGCCTCGGCGGGCCGCTGTCGGGCGCGATGGCCTCGCTCGCGGGCTACCCCGCGGTGTTCTTCCTCGCCGCCGCCGCCGCGCTCGGCACCGCGGGGCTCGCCGCGACGGCGCCCCACAGATCTGCCAAAGCTTGCTAGAAAGGAGGTCCCATGGCACTGATCCGTGCCAGCAGACCTCTCAGCCGCGAGCTCCGGCGAGTATTGCCCGAGCGCCCGTTTCACATGCGCTTCTGGGACGGCGGCGAGGTCGAGGCGACGGTGCCGGATTCGCCGACGTTCTTCGTGCGACGGCCTTCGGCGCTGGCGCACTTCCTGCGCGCCCCC
>DASUPL010000103.1:0-4218 GCA_036281155.1 Solirubrobacteraceae bacterium
CATCGAGGAGCTCGAGCCTCACGCGCGCGGCATCGCGGGGCTGCACTCGCCCGACACCGGGATCGCGGACTTCTCCGCAGTGGCGAGCGCTTATGCCGAGGACGTGCGTGACGGGGGTGGCACGGTGAGCACCGTGTGTGAGGTCAAGGGCGTGAGCGTCGCAGGGCGATCGCTGCGCCTGACGCACTCGCAGGGCGCCACCGAGACGGGTCACGCGATCTTCTGCGCAGGCGCGTGGGCGGACCGGTTGGCGGTCGCCGCGGGAGCGGACCCCGACCCGCGGATCGTGCCCTTTCGCGGCGCCTATCTGCGCCTCGTGCCCGCGCGGCGAGAGCTCGTGCGCTCGCTCGTCTACCCCGTGCCCGACCCCTCGCTGCCGTTCCTCGGCGTGCACCTCACGAAGCACATCAGCGGCGAGGTCCTGATCGGGCCCACAGCATTGATGGCGGGCGCCCGTGACGCGTACAGCCTCGCGAGGATCCGACCCCGCGATCTGCGCGACACGCTCGCGTGGCCGGGCACGTGGCGGATGCTCGCGAACTGGTGGAGGACCGGCCTTACCGAGCTGCGTCACGCCGCGCTGCGCTCCGCGTTCGTGCGCGCCGCCGCGCGCTACGTGCCCGAGCTGCGCAGCGGCGACGTGGAGAGCTCTTTCGCGGGCGTGCGCGCGCAGGCGCTCGCGCGCGACGGGCGGCTCGTGGACGACTTCGTCTTCTCGCGCACCGAGCGCGCGCTGCACGTGCGCAACGCTCCCTCCCCCGCCGCGACCTCCTCGCTGGCGATAGCCCGCCACGTCGCCGACGAGGCCGCGCGGGCGTTCGGGCTCGGGAGTGGCGCGTGATCGCCTTTCGCCTGTGGAAGATGAGCATGTGGTGCCATCGGCACGGCTACCGCCGCGCGGCGCGCGTGTTCAAGACGCTGATATTCCTCGGCTTCGGGGCGCTGCTCGAGCCGGAGGTGCGGCTGGAGGGGCACGTCAACTTCGCCCATCGGGGCCTCGGCGTGGTCATCCACGGCACGACGGTGCTCGGAGACTGGGTGCAGATCTGGCAGTACGCGACGATCGCGTCGAGCAACGACAAGGACACCGCGATGCACACGGGCGTGCGGGTCGGGCGCGGCGCGGTCATCGGCGCGCACGCGCTGATCATGTGCCCCAGCGGACGCACGCTGACGATCGGCGAGGAGGCCGTCATCGGCGCGGGCGCGATCGTCGTCGACGACGTGCCGGCGGGCGCGACGGTGCTGGCGCAGCCCAGCCGGATCGTGCCGCGGGGGTCGAGCCCGTCCGATCCAGACGGCTCCGGCTAGCGCTCGCCTCAGTTTTTGGGCGCCGCTGCGGCGCGCTCGATCACCGCCGCCATCTCCTCGCGGAAGCGCTCGCGGCCGAACCTGCGCGCGTTCTCGCGCGCGTCGGCTGGGTCCAGCTGGAGCGTCTCGAAGCGCTCGATCGCCGCGGCCAGCGCGCTCGCGCCGCGCTCGTCGAACAGCACACCCGTCCGGCCGTCGATGACCGTCTCGACCGCGCCGCCGACCCCGTAGGCGATCACCGGCACGCCCGCCGCCTGTGCCTCGACGGGCACGATCCCGAAGTCCTCCTCGCCGGGGAACAGCAGCGCGCGGGCTCCGCCCAGCAACCGGTCGCGCTCGCCCTCCCCGACCTTCCCGAGGAACTCGATCCCGTTCCCGTCGGCCTGCGCGCGCACGGCCGCCAGCGCGCGACCGTCGCCCGCGACCTTCAGCGGCCGGCCCAGCGCAGCGCACGCGAGCACCGCGAGATCGACTCGCTTGTAGGGCACCACCCGCCCGAACGTCATGTAGTAGTCGCGCGGCTCGCGCTCGAGCGCGAGGAAGTGCTCCACGTCGACCGGCGGGTTGACGACCGTGGCCGAGCGTCCGTAGTAGCGCTCGATGCGCTCCGCCACATGGGCGGAGTTGGCCACGAACACGTCCGGCCCGCTCGCGCCGGCGAGATCTTCACGGCGCAGCCGCGCGAGCAGCGGTCCCAGCAGCAGGCGCGCGCCGCGGCCCATCTCACCCTCGAGGAAGTCCTCCTCCCAGGCGTAGCGCATCGGCGTGTGGCAGTAGCAGACGTGCAGCGCGTGCTCCGGCGTGCGCACGTTCTTCGCGCACGCGTGATTGCTCGACAGCACCAGGTCGAAGCTCGACAGATCGAACGAGCGAAACGCCCTGCTCATCAGCGGCAGCAGCTTGGGGTAGTGGCGCGAGGCGCCGGGGATCCTGCTGAGAAACGAGCTGTGGACGGTGCGCGCCGTGATCCGCGCGGGCCACGGCGCGGGGTCGTACACCGACGTGAACAGCTCCGCGTCGGGGAACATCTCCAGCAGCTCGAGCACCACCTGCTCGGAGCCGCCGGGAATCGTGAGCCAGTCGTGGACGACCGCCACACGTGGGAAGCGCTCGCGCAGCGCTCGCAGCGACGCGTCGCTCATCGCGCAAGTGGCCGTTCTGGCGGCTCTGCGTCGGCCGTCCGTGAGGAGCGTGTGCCCTCGCGGCTGCGCCCGATCGCCTGACGAAAATCCTCCCAAGTCGCGGCATACGGCGCGATCAGCTCGGCCAGGCGCCTCAGCTGCTCCCAGTCGTCCTCCATCTCCCAGCCCCAGTGCAGCACGATCGGCACCCAGATCCCCGCCGCGAGCTCGATCGCGCGCCGCGCCGCGGGCAGGACCTCGCCCGCCCTGCCGTACACGGGCAGGTACGACGGCAGGTACACCGTCTCCCCGCGCCACTGCGGCGTGCTGTGAAAGCCCATCGTGCCGATCGACTCCGGTCCCCCGCAGACGACCTCGAAGCGACGGGCGAGCGCGTCGAACTGTGCCGCGTCGAAGCGGTTGTACGGCGGCACGAACACCCGCGGGCGAATCCCGTGCGGCTCGAGCTCCGTCAGCGCGCGGTCGAGCAGCGCCTCGGTCTCGCCCGCGCCCAGCCCGCACAGCTCGGAGTGGCGACGCGGCGAGCGAAAGCGCGTGCGGTGGTCCAGGCCGTGCAGGCCGAAGGAGACCCGCTCACCGGCGATTCGACGCAGCATCGCCAACTCGCTGTCGTCGAGCGCGCGCGACTGCTCGCCCGCGGGCGAGAGCGGCTCGCGACTGACGCGCGGCAGCACCGCCACGAGGTACGTCAGCCCAGCGGCGCTCATCACCTCGTGGAAGCGCTCGTAGCGCTCGCTGCCGTAGCGCGCGGGATCGTCCCACGCGTGAAAGTGGGGGAACTCGTCCACGCGCACCAGGAATCGCGGCGGCGCGGGCGCACCGTCCGGGCCGAGCGCGGCGCGGCGAGCCGCCATCAGCGGCGCCATCACCCCCGCGTCGAAGTCGAGCTTGCCGAGCTTGTAGCGAACCTGGCGCTCGACGCGCAGTGCGCGCGGCGGGACGGCGCGCACGCGCGTCGCGCGTCGCACTGCGCGCGTACGCAGCGCCGCGGGTGCGAGCGCGCCCGCGGACAGCTCGGCGTCGAACAGCAGCCGCGCTGTGCATATCTGGTCCTGGAGTCCTGGAGCGGCAACGTCCAGCGAGTCCGCCTCATCGCCGTGGATCACCGCCCCGAGACTATCCAGCCTGAGATCATGACGCCGATGGGCGAAATCCCGCGCCTCGAGGGCCGCGACATAGTGTGCGTCGGGTTCGCCGACTGGGACACCGAGCTGTGGACCAACCAGCACCACCTGATGTCGCGCGTCGCGCGCGAGAACCGCGTGCTGTTCGTCGAGTCGCTCGGTCTGCGCAAGCCGCAGCTCGCCGGACGCGACCTGACGCGGATCTGGCGACGGCTGCGACGCGGGCTCGCGCCGCCACGCGCGCTCGACGGGCTGCACGTGATCTCACCGCTCGTGCTGCCGCTGCACGGCTCGCGCGCGGCGCGGGCGCTGAACGCGCGGCTGCTGCCCGCCCTCGTGCGCCGCGCGGCGCGGCGCCTCGGCATGCGCCGGCCGATCCTGTGGGCCTACGTCCCCCAGGCCGAGACGCTGGTCGACGCGCTCGACCCCTCGCTCGTGATCTACCACTGCGTCGATGACATCGCCGCGCACGAGCGCATCGACACCGCCAGCTTCCGCGCCGCGGAGACGCGCTTCGCGGCGCGCGCGGAGCTCGTGCTGGCCAGCGCGCCCGCGCTCGCCGAGCGACTGCGCGCGATCTCGAGCAACGTCCTCGACGCGCCCAACGTGGCCGACACGGAGCTGTTCTCGAGCGCCCTTCT
>DASUPL010000104.1:0-16422 GCA_036281155.1 Solirubrobacteraceae bacterium
CGAGCGACTACACGAAGCACTCGATGACCGGCCACCACGAGAACTCGAGGAACTCTACGCTCTGAAAAGCCAACCAACCACACCCATCCAACAAAGACAGGAAACCTACAAACCCGTCTCCGTCAGACTCAGCCCGGCTCAGACCTTTGTTCGCCCCCGTCCATTCTACGAGGACGACCTGCGCTAATCGAACTGGCGGAGGCGCAAGGGTGCGCGTGAGCCAGCTCCGGCAGGCCGCGGAACGGCACTTGTGCGACGCGGCGCAGTCGATGCCGCAGCACAGCAGGGCAATGGTCGAACCAGCGCTCAACGAGGAGCGTAACGACGGCCGCTTTATGCGACGGATTCGCGTAGTCAGAAACACTACTACCGAAGTCGTGTTGCGCATCTGGTAAGCTCGCGCCCTCATGGCTCGATGGGGGGAGCACGATGCAGCCGCACGTTGCGGCCGTATCTCAGGGGGTTTCATGCGTTACGACAGGCAGCCCATTCGAGCGGATTGCTTTTCTGGCGAATGTGATGCACACTGGTGACTAAGGAGACCCGATCTATGCACAACCCTACTGGCCTGAGTTTGTCGCGTGCCCGGACTAAGCGAATCGTCGCGTTCGGCACAGTCGCGGAGTCACCGGTCGCCGATGCGGTCCGCCATGCCCTCATCGCCGACGGATTTGAAGTCGTCGATGTCAGCGACGCACGCACCGACTGCAACAATTGGCCTCATGTCGGACAAGCCGTGGCTCGCTTGGTAGAGCGTCAGCAAGCAAGCACGGGGATCTCTCTCTGCTGGACGGGTAGCGGCGTCGCGATATCAGCCTCAACGGTCCCTGGTATACGCGCCGCGTTCTGCTCCAACCCTGATGAGGCTGTAGGTGCCCGTGAGTGGCACGACGCCAACGTGCTCGCGCTCTCACTATCGTCCTCAAAGCACGCAGTCCTCCGCACTGTCAGAGCTTGGCTTCAAGCAGTCCCCTCTCAAGCTCACCCACACGTGGCCGCACGAGAGCGCTTCTCGCTGCTGGCCGGCGCCGCGACATAGTTAGAACTGCCCAAGGTAGGCGCAAGAGCGTCCCGGAACGCAAACGCGTTTCCAGTTGTTTCCCATGGCTATCTCACCAAACACGCAACAAACACATGCTGCATCCAGCGCGCATGAGCCGAAAGGCCTGAGCGAGAAGCTGAGTGCGCATTTCGTCGTCTTTCTAGCCGTCGCTGCCTTCCTGCTCGGCCTTGGCGGCGCGATCGGCGCCCACTACATACCGACCTCCTACGCGGTCTGGGCCGATGCTCTGCAAGCAACATCGGAGGCCCTCATGGTGACCGGGGTCACAACTCTCATCGTGAGTTTCGCGCTCTTCGATGACTTCCGCCTGGAACGGATTCTTAAGAGCCTCCTTTTGCCACGTATCGCCGACATTCTCCGCCCAGAGCGTATGCGTGCAGTAGCTGACTCCGCTATTCATGCCCATCTGCCCGATGCAGTTAACCAAATCTGCTCACGAATCGCGCAGGCAGAATCGGTTAGTCAGCAGATCGCAGGCGCGTATGTGCTCCACCGGAGTGAGATTTACCCGCGATCGATCACGATGCTTCAAGAATTGCGAGACGGAGACGTTCGCATCCTTATGTCCGCAGAGGAGGACCTTTCAGACACCTCGCCATCGGGTGAATCCGATAGCGAGTCCGAGTCAAACGCCGGAGCAGAATGGGTCGATCAGCTCGATAAATGGCTCAGACACGATTTTGACGGCAACCATCTAGTGCGAGTGATTGCTGCTCGCCCGAAATCCGCAGGCGATGTCGCACGTGTCCGTGATCGCCTTGTCCTGCCGTTTGAGGGTGCAAACGCAAATCAATGGGTTTATGCAGATTCGGAGTTCTCAGTCTCGATTCTCCTGCTCGGAGACCGCCACGCCATCTTTGGGTTTCTACCGCGGCGCAACGATATGCCACCAAACACTCCGAGAGTCCTCTCTCGCACCACTCGACTTGAGTACGGAGTGGTGGTCACCAACCGCATGCTCGTTAAAAATCTCATCACCTGGTTCGAGGACCGGTACACCAAAGACGGTAACTCCGCAATCGCGACCAAAGTCATGACGAAAGGCGAGGTCGATGAAGATGCGTTGAACGCCTTTGCTCAAGAGCACGGCATACAGGAGACGGCGTGCGAGCCTGAGGGAGGAGAATCCTGATGCTCATTACCCGTACCGCCGCGCTCGTCGATACCTGTCCGCTCCTTACCGCAGAGATATGGAGCGCAAATGTAGAAGCATCCCAACCAAGAGGCCACCTACCATCGTTGCGCGAGGCCGCATTCAATGCGGAGGCCGCCCAGAAGCGCGCTGTGAACATGTCGCAAGTTTTCCGCACGCTGGGTGCCCGCGGCCGAAGTCCGGTCGAGTCTCAGATCGAACGGGCCAGTACGGGTGCCCTCGACTACTCGCGTCACAATGCCATTGTTGACTTTCTACTTTACGCAGAGATCTGGACCGGGATTCTCATCGGCTTTCATGATGCCTCCACTATAGGCGATGAGGTGCGTCTAGGGCTCGCGAGCGACGCTAACCGATCTGCCTATGAACACATTTCAAAAAAAGACATAACACTCAGATCTAGCGAACCGGTGCTCCTGGCAAGCCACCGCATCATAGGCAGCTTGCGCCATGGTCCGGACTACGCGACGCGCTTGACATCCGAAACAAAGAAGCTCTGGGCCGTAGCGTTCGGATCTCCCGGAGAGACAGACGATGAACTTAGGTCGCTGGCCTCCTCGATCTGCGCTGCGGGCGTAGACTTCGGCATCTGGACCATCGCAAGCTGTTAGACCATCAGAGCCAAGCCGGGTCGTGCACTACCGGTTGTGCGACCCGGGCGGGTCCGATCCGCCGATATCGCTAGCGTTCAGGCGATGGGGTACAAGAAGAGCCGCGCGTTCGCGTTTCTACGCCACGTGCCGGTGATACGGGATACCGCCGATCCAGAGTACGTTGGCATTTTCCTGCTCTTCATGTGCGCGGTGGCTGGCGCGTTGATTGCGTTTGGCCAAAGCAGCAGTGCCTACACGAAGGTCCTCCAGACAGCAGGCGGCGTACTCGTTGTGCTGGGGGTGTACTTCACTGTCGTCAACCTCCGCACCAGTCGTGTGGAGCAGTATGTGGGACGGTTGATAGCCGCGATCGGGCAACTGGGAAGCGAGAGCAAAGCGGTTCGACTCGCCACGATCCGACTCTTGGAGGCTCTAGTTCTCGAGGAGCCCGATGTCAACGTGAAAGATGTCGAGCGAGTCGCCCGGTATAAGCGGGCGGCGATCGAGGCGCTTGCGGCGATTGCTAGGCCGGATGAGAACACTGAGGTCGCGCTCGCGGGCGAGGTGTCAGACGCAGTAGCCCCGGCGTCGTCCGACAACGACTTGTCGTGACGTAGCCGGACAACGCCGATTGTGCTGCGAACCCTCGGGAGTGCTGCCGCGGGTCCTTCAAGTGACGGAAGCCTTCAGACGTTAGGCTGGACGAGCGTTGGGCGGGGCTGAGTGGCAAGCACCTTGCGCCAGGAGGACTTATCGGCGAAGCTAGGAGCAGCACCGCTGAGAATCGTCCGCAAGATTTGGAGTTCGCCATGAGTCAAGACGAGCTGGAGCAGCGTAAGATTGATTTGGAAGAACGTCGTGTGGCGATCGAAGAGCGAAAGGCGAGGCACGCATTCTGGACAAGATTCGGAATCGTGGTGCCGATCGTCGCGGCGCTCATAGCGTTCGGTGCAGACCTCGATGTTCAGCGGCGGAATGCGAAAGACGCACTGGCTCTCCAAGAACGGAAGGCGAAGGCGGATTTCGAACTGAAGGTTGCAGAACTCGTCATGAATACCCATGGACCATTCGAATCGCGCGGGAGAGCGGTTGCGCTGCGTGAGATCTTCGCCGACCATCTCGGCAAGCAATTTGGGAGCAACTTCAACCCCGAAGATGCCACAAACAAGGAAGCGGCGACCCACGACGCTGTCGTGTCCTCGAAGAAGGAACTGCTCCAACTGATTGCCGAACATCCAGCTCGGCGGAGACAGCTCGTGCATACGTGGGAGAAGCTATTCCCTGACGACAGGTGGGCACGTGCTCTCGAATAGCGTCGCGTCGTGCTCGTGGTCGCCGGCCGGGCAACCAGCAACGCGACAGGCAAGGTCGCGTAGGCAATGGACGCTCCGATCGGCCGCCCTGGAGCCGGATCATGCGCTTACACGTGCCTGATGCAGACGCACTGATGGCGCGCCTTCACATGAAGCGCCCAATGCCGCTTGTGCGACGCTCTTGTGTTGTCCTACCTTGCAACATGCCTGGTCGCGATCTGTGCAAGTCGAACGTGGGGGCAGGAGTCTTACTAGCTGGGAAACGCCGCACGCGCAGCCAATAGAAGCGCCTGTAGTGCTGGGACGCGCGCAGGCTCAGCGAGACCATCAGATGCGCCTAGAACGACTGCTGCTTGAGCAAGACGTGTACGGGCTTCCTCGCTGCCGCTCGCCGAAAGCCTTTCCTCCAGCCATTTCGCGCGACCGCTTGAGGGAAGCTCGCTTGCTTGAAGCTGGAGCGCCGTGTGACCGTCCGCAATCAAGACCTCATCAGCGGCCGCAACAAGGATTGGCGCAGCCACAAAATCCTCAATGGACTGAGCGTCAGTATGCTGGCCCAGCGTGAGTACCCGTCCGCTATCACGGACGCTCTGAGGGAGGAGCGCCGCAGCAGCTCTGCCGCCGGCGTCGTGATCCACGAGATAGAGAACCGTTCCGGCCTCCTCCTCCAGTCGCGCTGCGGTGCCAGCGGAGACCTCCGAGAGGCCGCCAACTATTTGGAAGCCCAGCGGCTCATGCATCGGTACGTCATCTCGCGCTTGTCGGAGAAGCGTCGGTAACAGAATTGCCTCATGCGCACCCTCGCCGATTATTACCCGCCGGGCGGGCGTAAACGAAAGCGCTGTTGCGCCGAGTGCCAACATTATCGGCGTAAGGCCTGGACCGCCAGTCCAAAATGATTGCGAGACACGGCTACGCTCGTTGCCCGACTCCTCAACTACGACTATTCCGAGCCCAAGGTCCTCCGGCAAACAGCCGACGGAGTGAGTCGTGTAGATCACGCACTGAGCAAGCTCTTGGCGCTCGAAAATCTCAACAAGGTCGGCCTGCGCGTCATAGTGCAGGTGAACCTCAGCCTCGTCAACCAGCAGCACAGGAGGATTCGACCAGTCTGCCTTTTTGGCGTGGAGAAAGGAAAGCAGGGCTGCGAAGGTACGCATGCCCTCGCTGCGCTGTGACAGGGGCGGGTCAGGAATAGGCGCCGAGCGGTCACGGCCGATCACGCCAACCCCGGCTGAGCTGACCTCAATGACTGGCGCAGACTCTGCGCTGGCTCCACGCATGGAACAACTCCTCCAGGCGCAGGTTGACCTGTTTCGCTAGCTCAGAGAGCTCCCCTCCGCCGTCATCTAGGCCAGCGAGGCTCGCAAGCTCCTCAAACGTCGTACCGCCAGCCGCCAGAAGATTGACAAGAGCAGCCGAAGGGCTATCCGTAAACGGCGTAATGCTCGGCAGGACGCGGGCTGCCTCATCGAAGAGGATGAATTGGGGCATGCGGCTAAAGAGCGTGTGTGCAGCTGTGGAGCTGGGGAGCTCGGCACGCTCATCCGCCTCAATCCGTGTGAGATGCCGATGCAGCTCCGCGAGTGGTGCGTTGGAGCTGGCTGCGGCCTCCGCCCATGGGTCGATTTCCGCCTTGAGGCTCGTCAGTGCTCCAAGGTCATTCTCCGTGAGACGCTGCGCGTCACTGGACCCTATGGCGGCTACACGCTGCATCGCATCTCGAACGGTCACCAACTGCTCATCGCTTTGTAGAGACAGGGGCATTAAGTCCCAGCCCGACCCCGAGGCCGCTTGCAGTAGCACAGCGAGCTGTTTGCGAGGTTCGGTATCTCGTGTGAGCTCCATCAAGGTTTCGTATCGCCGCTCACCGCTCGCACGCTTGAATACGTGCCAGTGCCGACCAGTAGAGATGGTGCCATTCACGAAGCGATTCGCGAGCGCCTCCTCCACAGCTTCAATATCTGCGGTCTCTAGCGCAAAGCGTGCTGTCAGAATGTGGTTACTAGCCGACCTCGGTGTCCGATCTGTGAACTCCGTTGCGCCCGCGAAGCCGTTGCGGCTGAGGTGGGCGAGTGCCATCAACAACGATGTCTTCCCAGACTCGTTGTGTCCCAGAACGGCGAGTGTGCGGCCCCGAATCCTGAGCAATGTGGAGTCGCCGAACCGCTTGTAGCCCTGGATCTGTAGAGAGAGGAGACGCAAGTTCGCATATCCTGACACGCACAGCACACGGATGCGCTCTTCTTGGATGCTGATGGACGGAATAGTGGATGCAGTCCAAAGATAGCCGTTCGGCACACGCAGGTGAGCTAAGTCGTCCGCCCCTCTGCCCGGCCTCGACAGGCGCTGGGTTCTCGACGGTCAGCCGTCGAACGACATCCGTTGTGCGCTGTCGTTAGTGCAGCGAGCCGTCATCTCTGGCTGCGCGGTCAAGAGGTCAAGCTTCCGGCTTGCGGCCAAATCGCGCCTCGTGGAGCCTCCAGTCAGAGGCCACGGAGATTTCGAGGGCTCCCGCCGTCCCCAGACGGTGGGATTCGCTCGCGCGGTTTCTGCGGGATATGCTCCCGAACTCACGTTCGAGCCTCCGTCACCTTGAGGTCAAGCGGGAGCGGCGCCGAGAGCCTACGTGGAGTCGAGCTGCGGGCGATGGCCGGCTGCCGTGACGTATCGCCCTCGCGCGATCCGAACGAACAGCGCCGTCTCGCCGCCGGTGTGCCCGGCCAGCCAGTTCTTGACCGCAGACCGCGACACCGACCGATCCAGCACGCTCTCCACCTCTGCGTGGATGTCCTTCATACGCATAGGCTCGACAGACTCGCTGAGCACCTTCATAATGGCCTTTGGAACCAGGCCACTACGGAGCCGGAGGTCCGATCGAACCGAAGATCGCGGTAGCGCATCACTAGTCGCTATCTGCTCCAGCTTCGCGGCCAGTCGCCCCAGTCGCTCCTGAAGCTCAGAGTTCGAGAGGGCCTCGACTAGCTCCATTGAGTTCGACGTGTGAACCGGGCGACATCCTCGGCCAACCAACCTTTGCGGCTGCCGAATGCTCCGCTACCGTGTCATCCATGATTTCCGGCGATGTCATCGAGTTGGCGGGTCGTCGGCTCGCGGCAGCTGCGCATGGGCCGGCTCGGGTTGTGCTGTTCGGTTCTCACGCCCGGGGAGACGCTGGGCCCAACAGCGATCTCGATTTCCTTGTGATTGAGCGCGACGTGTCCGACCGTCACGCCGAGATGGTTCGTCTAGAGCGCGAGGTGCGCTCGCTCGGCGTCCCCATAGATGTTCTGGTGGTCAGCGAGGCGTACGCCGCCGAGTGGGCGAACGTCAGGAACTCGGTTGTCCATGCCGCGCTGAGCGAGGGTCGCGAGTTTGCCGCCGCGTGATGGGCGAGACCTCGCCCTGGTGCTGCTCGGACGTGCGGATGGCGACCTGGCGCTCGTGCGACATGTGCTCGACAACCACGACATACACGACGCGATTGTCGGCTTCCACGCGCAGCAGGCAGTCGAGAAGTCACTGAAGGCCGTGCTCGCCGCCCGCGAGGTCGACTATGCGAAGACACACGCCCTCGGCTATCTCATCGACCTGGTGCAGGCGAACGGCATCGACGTGACGCCTGCGGTGCTGAAAGCAGCCGAGCTGAACCCCTGGGCGGTCGAGTTCCGCTACGAGGCCGACTCTGAACCAGCCCTCGACCGCCATGCTGCGCTGGAGCTCATCGAAGGCATCCGGCGCTGGGCCGACGAACAGATCCAAGCAGTGAGCGGGTAACGCGTATCAGCAGCTACTAACCAACGCGCGCCGCAGAGCCTCGACCCGCGCCTTACGGTTTAGTCTTAGCCGGCCAGCGTCCATAGACACTTGTCGGCGCGCAAACCACGTGTGCGCCGACGCGGTAGGTGGGTAGGACTTCCGCGCGGCTTGATGCGCAGATCGGCGATGAGGATTGCGAGCAGGGCCTTTGCTTGCTCGGCTTCGCCGTGAGTGATGACGTGATCGAGATGGTCGGCGACGGCTTGGAGGGTCGCCGTATCCGGCGTGGTGGGCGCGATCGCAGCCTGGCACAAGGAGCCGATCGGCGAAGCGACCGGTCCTGTTGCGTCCACTACCGCTGGCCGAGCCGCCCGGTGAGGTGCGGCGTCAGCCGACGCCAATCGCCGGCGCCACCATCAACGTTGCGCGCCCGACAATTTTCGCCCACTTTTCTCGTCGTCGCGCGAACCAATGGTGCAGCAGAGCGGTCCCCCGAAGGGCGAGCGCTTGCGATGGATAAGTGCTGGCGGCCGATCCGGTTGGCAAACTGCCGGTGTGCCCAACCTCCAAGAGTTCCCTCCGCGTCACGACCTTATCCAGCAAGCCCAGACGGCGCTTTCGCTGCTTGGCCTCGATCGTGCGAGCAGTAACTAAACGTTCAGCATTGATGTTGCTGGGCCTCCTCGGCCTTCATCCAGACGACTCGTGGGCTGATGCAACCCGCGGTGTGCATCGTGTTACATCGCTGATGAATTGGATTGGCGAGCACTTCGACAAGCACTACGCGCCAAACACACGCGAGGCCATACGTAGGCAGACTTTTTGCGTCAATTCATTGACGCCGCCCTGGTCCTATTCAATCCAGACAGCGATCCCCGCGCATCCCATATCATCCGCGGGCACGTCCGCCCGGGGGCGTATATTGCAAGCGATGGAAGGCCGCTAGCGGTCGTCCGCTGATGCTTCGTAGTCGCATTCGGGGGCGCAAGCCCGCACAGCCCTCGCGTGTCGTCGATAGAGATCGTGAATGGCCCCCCTTGAGCTAACAACTGTCGTCGCTAGCGTGGCTGTTCGATCCGCGCTCGCCCTGATCCGCGAGCGAATCGATAACGAGGCTCCTCCGATCGACCAGGGGGGCGACGGGTCGAGTCTCGCACCTCCCGACCGACGCCTGAGCTCCGGTGTCTCGTTCGACGACGACCGGCCAATCCCCACGCTCTTTGTAGAGCGCGAGGGGGGATGGGGCCAGGCAAAGGCTGAAGAGGTCGCCGAGTCGCTGCCCGGAAACACGAACGTCGTGGTCCGTGGCACCGGTCAGTCCCTTTGGCCGCGACAACCCGTTTCTAGTCGGCGAGGGGCTCCGGTCAGAGTTGGTGCGTCGGTCAGTAATTACCGGGGCAGTGCCGGGACGCTCACCTGCCTTGTCACGGATTCCGAAAGTGGCCAGCTCGGCTTTGTCAGCGCCGGTCACGTGATGAGTATGCTGAATCGAGCAAAAACGGGCGACGCGCCCCATGGCGACCCTATTATTCGGCCCGGCAACCCCGACGGACCGAAATCGACGAGAAATCGGATCGGTTATCTCCGCGAGTTTGTCTATCTCAGTCACCACGACGATGAGCTCGCCGACGTCGCGCTCGACAACTCGGAGGATGTTGCACTCGGCCTCTTTGACAAAGACGTTGGTTGCGACGAACTTAATCTCGTCCCGGACCCAAAGGACCCGGCCTCACTGCGACGAGTGTCCCCCAGTCCCCCTCTGGAGGACCTTGTGCGCCAATACGGCAGTCAGCGCGTGTTCAAGGTCGGCCGTACGACCAAGCTCACAGCGGGCCGGCTCGTCGGAATTGAGACGGGTCGCTGCCCGATCATGCTTCCGGACCGCCGCATCTACATATTCTCAGGTTTGATTCTTATAGAGCGTGAGAAGCGTGCGCCATTCAGCTCCGATGGCGACTCTGGGGCGCTCGTGTATACGGAAGACTTCAAGGCGCTTGGGATCGTGATCGCTGGAAACGACCGGTACAGCTGGGCCTCGCCCATTGATGCTTGTCTCGAAGCAGTGGGCGCAAAGCTACTCACATAGGGGTGTTGAGATGACTGATGTTGATGCGCTTTCAGACAAGGCCGCCGTCGCGGCGCTCTCCAACGTCGCACAGGCGTGGCTTTCCGCCAGGCCCGGGCAAGCCGGTGACGCACTCGTTAGCGCTGCGCTAGTGGGCGGCAGCAGCTTCGCTGCTCTCCCGTCGTGGGCTGTAGATGCCCGTGTCGCCGACGAGCAGTCTGGAGATGTCGCACGATGCGCGCTGACGGCCATTCTCGATTCCGATGACGCGGAGGCGGCGACCTGGGCGCGCGCGGCCGTGGATCAGACATCAGGCGCAACGGCTCAGATCTTTGATCCCGTGTCGCTCGGCATCCTTGGTGGAGTGTTGATCGGTGCGATCCTAGCGGCCCGAGTCAAGAAAGTTGGGAGCGTGGAGTTTTACCGGGGCATACCGAAAGAGCTCGTGGATGTCCTCAACGCTGGGACAAAAGTGCTCGGGGGAGGAGGCCCTAGCGCGTAGTTCCGGCCGCTGAACTTCACCTATCTACGGCGGGTTCCACGATTCTCTGAGGGGCGGGCCTCGATCCTGAGCGCGCGGACAGGCGCCTCGGCTAACCCGGCACCTGCCTGCTTTCGCTGTAGGAGGTAGCCGCTGGCGACGCAAATCGTCGGGCATGAGTCCACGAGGCATGCAGCGCACGGGTTGCTTCTCAGCCAGTTGTTCCCGCGCGGCGACCAGAATCTTGACGGGCCGAGCATTTCGCTTCACTGCTCCTTCGTGTCCGGCTCGGCGCGGGCCTCTAACCCGTGCCGGGGCCACTTGGATTTACGGGGCCGAGACGCTAGGGCTGCGTGGCCTGAGAGGTCAAGGTGTGAACCCGGCCGCGATCCGCACGAACGCGTCTATGCGTTCGATCAGCCGGGCGGTGTGGAGCATCTCGATCGCTTCGGCGACTGCGGCCGGGTTCCCGCGTGCGTCGACCAGCTCCTGGATGCTCCATAGCTACGTGCGTTCGAGCAAAAGGTCGAGGATCGCCCATTCCAGATCATCGGCGGGTCGGCTGAGCGGAGTAAGCATCGCCATCAGCGCCGGCTCCAGGAGCGGATGCTGCATCGTCTGTAGTGCCTGGCGGTGGACGGCTTGCCGATGGCGGCGTGCAGGCTGGGCTCGGGCTGCTCGCTGGGGCGGTAGGTGGCGGACGCGAGGTTCCAGCAGGCGTCTTGGAGGCGCTCGCTGAGCCCAAACCACGCCTCAGCGCTGGTGTCCGGGGCTGTTTCGATCAGGCTGGTGGCTTCGGCGAGAGCGGCGCGTAGCTCTTCGCGGAGCCCGGCGATCCGCTCAGCAGGCGTAGCCTTCTTCTTGGGCATGGGGAGTCCAACGCTCCTTCGTGTCCGGGCGCAAGAGGCCGACTCGGCCACATGGCACGAGTGCAGCGAAGGCCTGCACCAATCCGGTAGGCGACTCGCCTCAGCGATCCACTGCCTCCGCGAGTGGCCCGAGCCAGACGACTCCCAGCCAGACGCTGACGACCCATCCTACCGCCAGCGCGGGCGGCGCCAGGTACGTGGGTGGGACAGCGAGTTCGCGCCTGTCGCTCAACGGCACTTGTGCGACTAGAGCAATTCACCCAAACCCGCTATGTAAACAAGAAACATATCGCCGCTTGTCTGCTAGTTTAAGTTCTACTGCCTCGCTCTACAACGGGCTCAGGCCAAGCTGTTTACGTATTCGCTTGAGGACGGGGTCATCCTCAAATCGAAACTCCGAAAGATACTCCCTATCCTCATCTGGAATACGGGTATCGATCGTACGAGCACCATCTCGAATCTCTTCCACCATCTCTTCCTGAGCTTCGCGAATCTTTTGGGGATCGGCTACTACTTCTTCGATCCGCTCAACATCCCCTCGAGACAAGGTTTGCTCGCGCCGCGTCTTCTCACTGACATATGACACTAGGCCGATCGTTCTACTGTAGTATCTCAGAACACGCTCCATCGTATCAGTTGGAAGGTCGGCGTCAGGTCCGGAAGGTGGAATATCCTCGGCCAGCATCTCTCCCTCGATTACGCCTCTCCGGAAATATCGCCGAATGTCACCTATGGCTCCAACGGCACTCTGCTCATCTGCGTTCATGAGCCAAAGCGGCGCCAAGTGAGAACGGCCAAGGGCGACCGAGCCATCATTACACTGCGCGATGTTGAGCCCAGTCGGACTAACGAACAGGACATCGCCTGAAGAATTGTCACGAGCTGCCCAAGTGAAAACAACATTTGCGGCATCCACCCGATAATGGAAAAGTGAATCTTGGACGCTTCGTTGAGTCTCGCGGGGGAGACGTGCCGCCCGGTGCTCTTCAACGTAACGCTCAAATAGCTTGCCCTTACCACGAATAAACGACTGCACAGCTGACATATCCATCACATCGCTTGCGGGCTCAATAGTCCTACTATCGATCCAGCTTAGTAGGCGTTTAATCGGACGTCTCACTCGATCGGCCCGCCCATCAGCTGTTAGAAGCTCCAAGTGTTGTTTATGTAGACTATCAATGCGTGCCCCCACATTTAGAGAACTCGATAGTCCCGCCTCCTCGCGTAGTTGACGCAGGGAAGGCATCTTAGGAAATCTAAGTTGAATCTCTTGAATAGTATGAGCGAGCATGTCCTGAAACTCGAGCACCGTGGCTCCCGAAATAATAAGCTGAAATCTAGGATAGTCTGCAGCACCAGACAGAACACGGCTCATTTGTTCCTTAGTAGACAACAGCGGGGGATTGGTTCCGCTTGGGGCACGGTCAAAACACTGCGGATAGAGAAGGGTAAAATCCAAATGATAGAAAAGCTGCCGACCTTGAGCGTGCGCATCAAAATCTTCCATGCATTGACCAAAAGCCATTGCGTAGTAGTGAGCTTGCTTATAGTGTTGTGAGCGTTGGTTACTGGTCATACCCAAACTTTCCAGTTTCTATGCTAGTAACTTCACTAGTTATCAGCTTGCCGTGGGAGGCGTTCAGAAAGACGCCTCGCTAGTACAGCGTACTCTAGCGCTGCATCAGCAGAGATTGCCAATTCGATCTCGTGAGCCGCCTTATCGCGTAGCTGACTCAGAATAGAGTACTGATCGTAGTCGATTCTCGGCAGGAGTCCGCAGTCTACTAGTGCCTCAAGCCCTTCTACCAGCCCTGCATGATTGGCGACGATGTTTCTATGTGCATACACAAGTTCCTTTGCACGCTGCTCTACGCTAAGCCATGATTCCATCACAAGCAGTCGAGGAGATAGCTGTGCAAGTGTCAGGATCGTGCTACGGCCAGCGAGAGCCTCGTCGCTAAGAATAGTGGGGCTAAGCCCTTCGGAGGCCGCTGGCTCTGAAAGTGCGGTCTGAGCCTCGGCGACCTCACGCGCCTTACCCAGCCCGGCCTCAAACTCGGCCTCAAACTCGCGCCAACGAACTCGCCGCAATGTTGTAAGGAGGGCGACCAGCTCCCGACGCATAACCAGGATCACCGCTATGCTGAGGACGGGCCACGCAAGCGATGCAACAAGGTTCGATATAAGCGTACGCCAGTCCATACCCGTAGACGGTACCGTGTGGGAGCCCAGCAGATTCCGATGATCCAAAGAGTCTACTCTGATGATATGGTCAAGTAGCGGCAGTCGCCGCAGAACTCCCGTGACATCGCCCCACCAGCACCCGCTGCAAGATCACACGCGCTCCTTGAGCATGTTTCCGACCACCGCGGCGGCGGCGACAATCGCGAGGGCATGAGCAGGCACTCCAGCCGCAACAAATCCCAACACCGGATGCCACCGTCTGCGTGCATGAGCCGAATCCTCCGGTCACGAGCGGAGATGCCCGCCGAGCCCACTATTGCTGTTGGGACCACCCTCACCCAGTCGCCTGAGCAACAGTCCGAATGAGCCCAGCCTGTCATGCCAATCCCAGAGTTCGAGAGCCCTGACCTTCCAGACACCGTCCCTGGCAGCCGTGCGAACAACCCCCGAGCTGATCGCCACCGACCGCCGCGCAATCAGCGTCTGAGTGTTAACATTACTGGTTACTATGGTATAGTGCCCAAAGGGGAGTTGAGCATTCATTGCCATAACAAGACCAGCCATGACAAGACCACTTAGCGCGAAACACAGTCACCGAGTCGCCATAGCTGAGAGTAGTGAAGGCAGAGAGCCAGATTTGGGATATTTGAAGCAGGTCACGGATCGGTTAGAGGCTGCGGTCGCATCCCCCGGATCCTCCGCTGAGCGCGTAGTTGCTGAACTACGGACACACGGTATGAATGAGCAAAACGCGATCGCGGCACTTGTTGAAGGTACAGCAGCTACATTCGCTCAGTCTGATGAATATGCTGGTATACGTCGATTCCT
Organism: Solirubrobacteraceae bacterium; assembly: GCA_036281155.1. Taxonomy (GTDB): domain Bacteria; phylum Actinomycetota; class Thermoleophilia; order Solirubrobacterales; family Solirubrobacteraceae; genus Palsa-744. Next base: position 14,309 of record DASUPL010000104.1, read on the forward strand.
AGCGGAGTGGGTAATTTACCTCGATAAATGCCTTGATTCAGCCTCTGCCAACGAACATAGCGAAACGGCAGCTTTGCTCGACGGCCAAGGTGGCGCCTGGCTGCAGGGTGTCCGGCTTGGCGTTTACCGAGCACTCGCTGATGTCGAGCGATACTACAATTAACGGGGTTGCGGCGAGGTAGATAGACGTCGTGTATTGCCGCTTATGCGACATGGCCTCATGGGCTGGTTCCAAAGCCCTACTCTGGGCTGTCTCGCTTTGCCAGCAACCGGCGCGCACGATCCCCATTCTCGGATGATTGCGGCACCATCCACGAACGCTTGCAGGCCCGTCGCGATTTGGCGTGTCGGGGGTCGGAGGCTACTGTTCAGCTTTGCGTTGTCCTGCTGTGTCGTGCTCGATGCGTTCTCATGCATGGTCGTCGGCTGGGCCATCGATAGCACCCAGACGACCGCACTCGTCACGACAGCGCTCGGCATGGCGACCAGCACCCGCAACCCCGACAGCGGCCTGGTGCTACATTCCGATCGCGGTACCAGGCTGGACTCAACTGGTCCTCGCAACACTTTGATCGTGTAGGTGTTTATGGGCAGGCCAGCTGGGTGGATGATGGAGCTGACGGGCAGGGCGCCGATGAAGTCGCCGGGGAAGCCATCGCTGCGTCGGGACGTGGAGCGGCTGTTTTGGCGTGAAGTCGCCAACGGCTCGAGCAGCGAGGAGGCAGCGTTGGCTGTCGGGGCGCCTTCGGCGGCTGGCAGCCACTGGTTCAGGGAACGTGGCGGCATGCCAACGTTCATGCTTGTCCTGCTCGGGTCGCTATCTCTCGTTCGAGGAGCGAGAAGAGATCGCACTGTGCAGAGCTCAGGGCGTCGGGGTTCGGGAGATCGCCCGGCGGCTGGGGCGTTCCCCGTCAACGATCTCCAGGGAGCTGCGCCGCAACGCTGCCACTCGTGGCGGGAAGCTTGACTATCGCGCGTCGGTCGCGCAGTGGAAGGCGGAGCTGATGGCGCGTCGCCCGAAGACAGCAAAGCTCGCCGCCAACCCGCGGCTGAGCGAGTATGTGCAGGAGCGGCTCTCAGGGGAGGTTCGCCGGCCGGACGGAACCGCGGTGCCAGGCCCAGCGACAACCCCTTGGAAGGGCCGAAACAAGCCGATGCGCCAGGACCGCAAGTGGGCCAGAGCGTGGAGCCCGGAGCAGACATCCAACCGGCTCAGGGTCGCGTCCCCGATGATGAGTCGATGCGGATATCGCACGAGGCGATCTACCAGGCGCTCTACGTGCAGAGCCGCGGCGCGCTTCGGCGTGAGCTTACCGCTTGTTTGCGGACCGGCAGGGCGCTGCGGGTTCCCAGGCCCGCGTGCGTGGCCGTGGGAAGAGCTACGTCACCGAGCAGATCATGATCAGCGAACGTCCCGCCGAGGCCGAGGACCGCGCCGTGCCAGGCCACTGGGAGGGCGATCTCATCCTCGGTGCCAACCAAACAGCGATCGGCACACTCGTCGAGCGCAGCACCCGGTTCACCATGCGCTTTACCTACCGCCGATGCCCGGCCACGGCGGCGCAAGAGCGAAGAACGGGCCGCCGCTCGCCGGCCGCGGAGCCGAAGCAGTGCGCGATGCCATCACCGCTCAGATCATTACGTTGCCAGAGCAGCTGCGCCGCTCACTCACCTGGGACCAGGGCGCAGAGATGACACAACACGCCAAGCTCACAATCGACAGCGGGCTGCAGGTGTATTTCTGTGACCCTCAAAGCCCATGGCAACGAGGCACAAACGAGAACACCAACGGCCTGCTCCGCCAATACTTCCCCAAAGGCACCAACCTCGCCAGACACACCGCCGAGGAGCTCGAGGCCGTCGCTGCAACGCTCAACAGCAGACCACGCAAGACACTCAGCTGGCGCACGCCCGCCGAAGCACTCGCCGAGCATCTACGATCCCTTCCACAGCAAATCGTTGCGTCCACCAGTTGAATCCGCCCAATACACGTCCTGGGCGTTCAGCCAGAAGGTCCGCGACGCCGGCCTCGCACCCTCAATGGGAGCCATCGGCACGCCACACGACAATGCAATGGTCGAGTCGTTCTGGGGCCGTATGCAGGTAGAATTACT
>DASUPL010000105.1:0-14368 GCA_036281155.1 Solirubrobacteraceae bacterium
GCCACCGGCGAGCGCGAGCGCGCAGCTCTCGCCTCGCAGCGCCTGGCAGGCGCTGTCGAGCGCCACCAGCGAGGAGGAGCAGGCGGTGTCGACCGAGAACGTGGGGCCCTCGAGGCCGAGGGTGTAGGCCACGCGCCCGGAGGCCACGCTGGCGGTGTTGCCCGTCAGCAGGTACCCCTCCAGACCCTGCGCCTCGCCGAACTGTCCCGTCCCGTACCCGGAGGAACTGATGCCGACGAACGTCCCCGTGCGGCTGCCGCGCAGCGAGGACGGGTCGATCGCGGCGTTCTCGAGCGACTCCCAGGCCACTTCCAGCAGCAGTCGCTGCTGCGGGTCCATCGCGAGCGCCTCGCGCGGGTTGATGGCGAAGAACGCGGCGTCGAAGCGCGTCGCGTCGTAGAGGAACCCGCCTTCGCGGCAGTAGGCCGTCCCCTGGTGGTCGGGGTCGGGGTGGTAGAGGCTGGCGAGATCCCAGCCCCGGTCGCTCGGCAGCTCGGAGATGCCGTCCCCGGCCCGGGCGATCAGCTCCCACAGATCCTCCGCCGAGGCGACGCCGCCGGGGTAGCGGCAGGCCATGCCGACGATCGCGATCGGCTCGTGCCGTTGGGCTTCCAGCTCGGATACGCGCTGGCGGGCGGCCCGCATCGCGCCGGTCGCGCGTCTGAGGTACTCCAGCGTCTTGGCGGGGTCCTCCACGAGCGGGGTCTGTCGATCGCTCACGGCTGCCCCAGCTCCTGGTCGATCATCGCGAAGACCTCTTCGGCTCCGGCTAGTTGCAGATCCTCGCCGTTGGCGCCTGGGGGCTCGGCGGCGAGCAGCAGGTTCTGCAGGCGGCTGCTGATCCGGCGGCGCTGCGGGTGCTCGGGCGCCAGCGCCGCGAGCGTGGCCTGGACCCGCTCGAACTCGCGCTCCAGCGACACCGCTGGCTCGGCCTCGCTGGCGCCGATGTGCTCGAGCAGGTAGCCGGCGAGCTTCGTTGTCGTCGGGTGGTCGTAGATGAGTGTCGCGGGGAGCTGCTGGCCGGTGGCGTTGTTGAGGCGGTTTCGCAGCTCGATCGCGGTCAGCGAGTCGAACCCGAGCTCTTTGAACGTGCGATCCGAGTCGATCGTGTGCGTGTGGTGGTGCCCGAGCACCGCGTTGATCTCGCCGACGAGGATGCTCGTGAGCGCCCGCTCGCGCTCGTTTGCCGGGAGGCCCTCCAGGCGCGTGGCGAGCGAGATGGTGGGTTTGAGGGCGGCGCGAGATGGCGTGTGGATGAGGCCGCGCAGCGGGCTCGGGAGCGTTCCCTGCGTCGCGTGACGACGCAGCGCGGCGCGGTCCAGGCGCGCGGCGAGCAGCAGCGCCTCGGACGAGCGGTGGGCGGTGTCGAACAGGTCGAGCGCGTCGGCCGGGTCGAGGGGAAGCATCCCTGAGCGGCCCATCCGCGCGATGTCGCGCTCGTCGACAGTGGCCGTCATCCCCGCCGTCGTCTCCCATGGCCCCCACGCGATCGAGACGCCGGGCAGCGCAGCCGCGCGGCGGCGCGCCGCGAGCGCATCCAGGAACGCGTTCGCGGCCGCGTAGTTGGCCTGCCCAGGCGCCCCCAGCACACCGGCGGCGGAGGAGAACATCACGAACGTGGTGAGATCACACCCGAGGGTTTGGCGGTGCAGGTTCCACGCCGCCTCGGCCTTCGCCGCGAACACGCGATCGAGCTGCTCCCGGGTCATCGTCTCCAGCACCCCGTCGTCGATGACGCCCGCGACGTGGATGACCCCGCGCAGCGGGCGCTCGGGCGGAATCTCGGCCAGCAGCGCGGCGAGTTGCGATTCCTCAGCGACATCGCACGCCACGACCCTCACACTCGCGCCGTGACCCTCGAGCTCTTGCTCCAGCTCGGGCGCCCCAGCAGCCTGGTCCCCTCGACGGCTCGCCAGGACGAGGTGACGAACGCCGTGCTCGGTGACGAGATGGCGCGCGAGCGCGCTGCCCAGGGCGCCGGTTCCACCTGTGATCAGCACCGTGCCATCCGGGTCGATCGACGCGGGCATCGTGAGCACGTTCTTCCCCACGTGCCCCGCCTGACTCATAAAGCGAAACGCGTCCGGCGCGCGACGCACATCCCAACCAGTCACAGGCAACGGGCTGAGAACACCCTCCTCGAACAACTCGGCGATCTCCCCGAGCATCTCCCCGAGCCGCTCCGGCCCCGCCTCCATCAGATCGAACGCCCGATAAGAAACCCCCGGGTGACGCGCAGCGACATCCTCGACCGAGCGCAGATCCGTCTTGCCCATCTCCACGAAACGCCCACCCGCGCCCAACAACCCCAACGACGCGTCGATGAACTCACCCGCGAGTGAGTTCAACACCACATCCACACCACCGCCAACACCAAAGCTCTCCGCGAACTCCAGTGAACGCGACGAAGCGATGCTGTCCTGCTCGAGCCCGAACAGTTCCTCCAGGACGTGGTGCTTCGCCGGGCTCGCGGTCGCGAAAACCTTCACACCCCAGTGACGCGCCAACTGCACCGCGGCCATCCCAACGCCACCAGCCGCCGAATGCACCAACAACCTCTCAGCCGCTTTCACCCCAGCGAGATCACGAAGCGCGTAATACGCGGTCAAGAACGCGATCGGGACCGTCGCCGCCTCACCCAACGAAAGCCCCCGCGGCACGCGCACCAGCGAGCGATGGTCACCAAACGCCACGGGACCAAACCCGCCATCGAGCAGGCCCATCACCCGATCGCCAACCACCAACCCCTCAACACCCGGCCCCACCGCCTGCACGATTCCGACGCCCTCACCACCGATCGCGCCACCACCCGGATACACACCCAACGCAATCAACACGTCACGGAAGTTCAAGCCAGCAGCACACACACCAACACGCACCAGCCCCTCCCCAGGAGACGCAGCCAACTCAGGCGACTCAACCAGCGACAGGCTCTCCAACGTCCCATCGTCACCAGCCGCGAGCGTCCAGGGGCCATCCGGTGTCGAGAGCGCACCATCGCCATCGGCGGAGGCGAGACGCGCGATGAACGCCTCACCGGACCTGAGCGCGATCTGCGGCTCCGCCGACCCGAGCCCGAGCGCGAGCGCACGAAGAGATGCGTCCTCACGATCGACGTCAACCAACACCAAACGCCCCGGGTACTCACTCTGCGCCGAACGCACGAAACCCCACACGGCCGCCTGCGCACAATCAGGCGCACCATCCCCACCAGCGACGGAAACCGCACCACGGGTGATCACTACAAAACGACAACCGCCAAGACGCTGATCCGCCAGACACGCCTGCAGGACCTCGAGCAGCCGGTGCAGCGCCGACCGCGCGCCGGCGAGCGCCGCACCGTCGATCACGAGAGCGTCGGGAATCGGGCCCTCATCACCGAGCGCAGCGGTGAAAGCCCGCACATCCGCGTAGGTACTAACGGCGACGCCCGCCCGCGCCAGCGAATCAGCAAGCCAGGAGCACTCCGCACCCAGTAGCGCCACCGAGTCAATCGACACCCCGGACGACTCCCCCGCCACGGGCGTCTCGCCGGTCACCGCGGTCCAGCCGAGTCGATAAAGCGCCCCACCGCCCTGGAACTGCTTGAGCTGCTGTGCGGACACCGGGAGCGTGCTCAGCATCTCCACGTCGATCACCGGGGTGCCGTGCTCATCGCTCGCCGTGAGGCGAATGCTCCCCGCGTCCGCGTGAGCGCTGATCCGCACCCTCAGGTTCGATGCGCCGCGCGCGTGGACCGTCACCCCCGACCAGCAGAACGGCAGCCGCATCTCGCCGCCGGGCAGAAGCGAGGAATCGAGCAGGGCCGCATGGAGCGCAGCATCCAGCAGCGCCGGGTGGATCGCGAACCGGGCAGCCTCCTCGCGCGGTTGATCGGCGAGCTCAATCTCGGCGTAGATGTCGCCTCCCGAGCGCCACGCGCGCCGCAGTCCCTGGAACGCGCCGCCGTATTCGAGCCCCGCCGCCGCGATCTCGGCGTAGAGATCGTCCACATCGAGCAGCTCCGCACCCGGCGGCGGCCACGCCTCCATGGACTCACCGTCCCCGGTCGGCGGCCCCGACGCCATCGCCACACGACCGGAAGCGTTGAGCGTCCACGGCTCGTCGAGCTCCTCGCCGGCCGGACGCGAATGGATCGCGACAGCCCAGCCGCCATCATCGAAATCCGTGACCGCTGCACGAACCTCCGCGGCCTCCCCCTCGACGAGCGCCAGCGGAGCGTGGAGCGTCAACTCCTCGACTCGCTCGCACCCCACGAGCCGCCCAGCCTCAACGGCGAGCTCCAGCAGCGCGGCGCCCGGCACGAGCACCGACCCCATCACGACGTGATCGGCAAGCCACGGCTGCGCGTCCAGCGAGAGCCTGCCGGTGAGCATCCATCCGCGATCCTCGGGCTGGCTGACCGCCGCGGTCAGGAGTGGGTGCTCGGTCGGCTGCTGCCCGAGCGCCGTGGGATCGCTCGTCGTGGCGGGCGGCTCGAGCCAGTAGCGCTCGCGCTGGAACGCGTACGTCGGCAGCGAGACGGGCCGCGCGTCGGTGAACATGGCGGCCCAGTCGACCGTCTCACCGTGCGCCCACAGCTCGCTCAAGCCGCGTAGGAGCGTGGGTACTTCGGGGCGCTCGCGGCGCATCGACGCGACCGCGCCGAACGGCGCTCCCGACGGGTCGACGCCCTCACCGCTGGCGGGGTCGGGCGTGAGGCACTCGTGCACGGCCGTGGTCAAGACCGCGTCGGGACCGACCTCCAGGTAGCGCGTCGCGCCCGCGTCGCGCAGCCAGCGCGCGCCGTCGAGCAGCCGCACCGGCTCGCGCACATGGCGGACCCAGTACTCGGGAGAGCACGCCAGCTCAGCCGAAAGCGGCTCTCCGGTCACGTTCGAGACGACCGTCAGCTGTGGCTCGGCAAACGAGATCTCGCCCGCCACACGCCCGAACTCGTCGAGCATCGCGTCCATCCGCGGACTGTGAAACGCATGACTGACCCGCAGCCGCCGCACCTTGCGCCCACGCTCCCGCCACACCGCGGCAAGCTCCTCGACCGCGTCCTCATCGCCCGAGACCACGACCGAGGACGGCCCGTTCACCGCCGCCAACGCAACCGACGCCTCATGACCGGCCAGCAGCTCGACCGCCTCCCGCTCGCTCCCCTGCAGCGCGACCATCGCGCCGCCCGCCGGCAGCTCGCCCATCAACCGCCCCCGCGCCAACACCAGCCGACACGCATCCTCCAACGAGAACACCCCCGCCACGTGCGCCGCCGCCAACTCACCAACCGAATGTCCGATCAAGAAATCGGGACGCACACCCAGCTTCAGCAGGACCTGGGACAGCGACACCTCGAGCGCGAACAACGCGGCCTGGGTGAACATCGTCTGGTCGAGCAGCCCCGCCCCAGCGCCGCCCAACACGACCTCCCGCAACGACCGGCCCAGGCCCTCGTCAAACAGCGCGCACGTCTCATCGAACGCACCGCGGAACACGGGGGATGCGCGGTAGAGCCCAGCGCCCATCCCCGCCCACTGCGCGCCCTGACCCGTGAACAGGAACGCCGTCGCGCCCTTGCTCACAACCCCGCTCACCGCGCCGCCCACAGACTCGAGCCCCGGCCGCGCGAGGCCGGCCACGCCCTCCATCAGCTCCTCGCGGTCGCGTCCCAGCAGCACCGCCCGATGCTCGAACGCCGAACGCCCCGCCAGCGAGAGACCGACGTCTGAGGCGCCCAGCGCTGGATCGCCCGCGACGCGCACGCTCAGACGCGCTGCCTGGCCGGCGAGCGCCGCCTCGCTCCTACCCGAGAGCACCCACGGCACGAGCGGCAACGATTCGAACACCGCGGGGGCGGGAGCCACAACGGACGCGGAGCTGGAGATGGAAGCGGAGCCGGAGACGCGCGCGGCGCCGGCCGGCTCGTTAGCGGCGACCCTCACGGGTGGAGCCGCCTCGACGATGACGTGGGCGTTCGTGCCGCTGATCCCAAACGAGGAGACCGCCGCGCGTCGCGGTTCACCATGATCGGGCCAGTCGATCGCCTCGCTCAGCAGCTCGATCTCGCCCGCCGACCAGTCCACCTTCGAGGACGGACGGTCGACGTGCAGCGTCCGCGGCAGCCGTCCCCAGCGCATCGCTTCCACCATCTTGATCACGCCCGCCACCCCGGCCGCCGCCTGCGCGTGGCCGAAGTTCGCCTTCACCGACCCCAGCCACAGCGGACGCCCCTCGCGGCGGTCCTGTCCGTAGGCGCCCATCAGCGCCTGCGCCTCGATCGGGTCGCCCAGCACCGTGCCCGTTCCATGGCCCTCGACCGCGTCCACATCACCACCGCCCAGGCCCGCGTTCGCGAGCGCCTGGCGGATCACGCGTTCCTGCGCGCGCCCGCTCGGCGCCGTCAGGCCGTTGGAGGCGCCGTCCTGGTTGACCGCGCTGCCGCGAACGACCGCGAGCACGTTGCGCCCGTTCGCCTGCGCGTCGGAGAGGCGCTCCAGCGCGAGCACGCCGACACCCTCCGACCAGCCGGTGCCGTCGGCGCCGTCGGCGTAGGACTTGCACCTGCCGTCGGGCGCGAGGCCGCGTTGGCGGCTGAACTCGACGAACAGCGTCGGCGCCGCCATCACGGTCACCCCACCGGCGAGCGCGAGCGAGCATTCCCCGTGCCGCAGCGCCTGACAGGCGAGGTGCAGCGCCACGAGCGAGGACGAGCAGGCCGTGTCAACCGTGACCGCCCCGCCCTCGAGCCCGAGGCGGTGGGCGACGCGACCCGAGACGACGCTGCCGGCACGGCCCGTGATCAGGTAGCCCTCCAGCTGAGGCGGCGCGTGTTCCGCGGGGCCCGTCACGCCGTAGTCCTGGGAGCTGACGCCGACGAACATCGCCGTGTCGCTCCCGCGCAGCGCGAGCGGGTCGATCGCGCCGTCCTCGAGCGACTCCCAGGCCGCTTCGAGCAGCAGCCGCTGCTGCGGGTCCATCGCCAGCGCCTCGCGGGGGCCGATGTCGAAGAACTCCGCGTCGAAGTGCCCCGGCTCGGCGATGAACCCGCCGCGGCGCACGTAGCTGGAGCCGATCTGGTTGGGGTCGGGGTTGAACACAGATTGCCACCGCGGACCGCGATCCTCGGGGAACCGCGAGGTCGCGTCGACCTCCTCGCTCACGAGCCGCCACAGCTCGGCGGGCGTCGCGACGCCGCCGGGGTAGCGGCAGGCCATGCCGACGATCGCGATCGGCTCGTGGGCGCGGTAGCGCAGCTGCTCGGTCTCGGCCCGGTGGCGGCTGCTGTCCTTCGCCGACACGCGCAGCGCCTCCAGCAGCTCGTCCTGTGTCGGCGTCACCGCGCGACCTCCGGCTCGCGACCCAGCACCGTGCTGACGAGCATGTCGGCGTCCATCTCGTCGATCGCCGCCTCCTCGCCCTCGCTGCGCGGCGGCGCCGTCCGCGGCGCACCGCTCCGCGCGAGGGCGGTGAGGGTCTCCAGCACCCCGGCGTCGCGTAGACGCTCGATCGAGATCGAGTCGAGCATCGCGCGCAGAGCGCGCTCGTCGATCGGCTCAGACCGCGGCGTGGCCGAGCCGAGGCGCTCCAGCAGGTAGGAGCCGAGCTCGGCGGTCGTCGGGTGGTCGTAGATGAGCGTCGCGGGGAGCTGTTGGCCGGTGGCGTTGTTGAGGCGGTTTCGCAGCTCGATCGCGGTCAGCGAGTCGAACCCGAGCTCTTTGAACGTGCGCTCCGTGTCGACCGTGTGGGAGTGGTGGTGCCCGAGCACCGCGTTGATCTCGCCGACGAGGATCGTGGTCAGCGTGCGCTCGCGCTCGCCCGCGGGCAGGCCCTCCAGCCGCGCGGCGAACGAGACCGTGGGTGCCGCCGACGGGCGTGCGGGGGTTCGAATGAGACCGTGCAGCAAATCGGGCAGGGCGCCCTGGGTCGCTCTGCGCTGGAGCGCGGCGCGGTCCAGGCGCGCCGCCAGCAGCAGCGCCTCGGAGGAGCGATGGGCGGTGTCGAACAGATCGAGCGCGTCGGCCGGGTCGAGGGGGAGCATCCCCGAGCGACCCATCCGCGCGATGTCGCGCTCATCCACAGTCGCCGTCATCCCCGCGGCTGACTCCCATGGACCCCACGCGATCGACACAGCCGGCAGCGCACTCGCGCGGCGGCGCGCCGCGAGCGCATCCAGGAACGCGTTCGCGGCCGCGTAGTTCGCCTGCCCCGGAGCCCCCAACACACCGGCGGCGGAGGAAAACATCACGAACGTCGTCAGATCACACGCCAGGGTCTGGCGGTGCAGGCACCACGCCGCCCCGGCCTTCGCGGCGAACACACGATCCAACTGCTCACGGGTCATCGTCTCCAGGACGCCGTCATCGATGACGCCCGCGGCGTGGATGACCCCGCGCAGCGGCCGCTCGGACGGGATCTCCCCGAGCAGACGCGCGAGCTGGGCCTCCTCGGCGACATCGCACGCCACGACCTCCACGCTCGCGCCATGGCTCTCGAGCTCTTCTGCCAGCTCGGGCGCCCCTGGGGCCTCACGACCCCGACGGCTCGCCAGGACGAGGTGACGAACGCCATGCTCGGTGACGAGATGACGCGCCAGCAAGCCGCCCAGCGCGCCCGTCCCACCCGTGATCAACATCGTGCCATCCGGGTCGATCGACGCGGGCATCCTCAGAACGTTCTTCCCCACGTGCCCCGCCTGACTCATGAAGCGAAATGCCTCCGGTGCACGCCGCACATCCCACCCCGTCACCGGCAACGGGCTGAGAACACCCTCCTCGAACAAGACCGCGATCTTCCGCAGCATCTCCCCGATGCGATCAGGAGCGGCCTCCATCAGATCGAACGCCCGATAGGAGACCCCAGGGTGACTCCCAGCGACATCCTCGGCCGAGCGCAGATCGGTCTTGCCCATCTCCACGAAACGCCCACCCGCGGCCAGCAATCCCAACGACGAATCGATGAAATCACCCGCAAGTGAGTTCAACACCACATCCACGTCAGCAAAACGCTCCGCGAACTCCAGTGAACGCGACGAAGCGATATCGCCCTCATCAAGCCCGAACAACTCTTCCAACACACCATGCTTCGCCGGGCTCGCGGTCGCGAAAACCTTCACACCCCAGTGACGCGCCAACTGCACCGCGGCCATCCCCACCCCACCCGCTGCCGAATGCACCAGCAACCTCTCACCAGCTTTCACCCCAGCGAGATCACGCAACGCGTAATACGCCGTCAAGAATGCGATCGGGACCGTCGCGGCATCGTTCGACGAAAGCCCCTTTGGAACACGCACAAGCGAACGATGGTCACCAAACGCCACAGGACCAAACCCACCATCGAGCAGACCCATCACCCGATCACCAACCACCAACTCCTCAACACCCGGCCCCACCGCCTGCACGACCCCAACGCCCTCACCACCAATCGCGCCACCCCCCGGATACACACCCAACGCAATCAACACGTCACGGAAGTTCAAGCCGGCAGCACGCACACCAACACGCACCTGTTCCTCCCCAGGAGGCGCAGCCATCTCAGGCGACTCGGCCAGCGACAGACTCGCCAACGTCCCATCACCACCAGCCGCGAGCTTCCACAACCCATCCGGCGCCGCGAGCGCGCCATCGCCATCAAGCGGACCAAGCCGAGCCGTGAACAGTCCTCCGCCCCGCACTGCCACCTGTGACTCACCAGATCCAAGCACCGACCCGAGCGCACCCAACGACGCGTCCTCGCGATCGACGTCCACCAAAACCAAACGCCCCGGATACTCACTCTGCGCCGAACGCACAAAACCCCACACAGCGGCCTGCGCGCAGTCAGGCGCACCATCCCCACCAGCGACGGCAACCGCGCCGCGGGTAATCACTACAAAACGACAACCACCAAGACGCTCATCCGCCAAACACGACCGCACGACGCCAAACAACCAACTGACCACCGAGCCGGCGACCACGTCCGACCCGGCGGCAGACGCACCGGGAGCCGAAGTGCAATCGAGGACCACGACATCAGGCACCGAGCCGCTCGCCTCCAGCTCCCCGAGTAGGACCTCCGCATCCTCGAAGGCGGCTCCCACGAGACCCGCTCCCAACAACGACTCCGCAAGCCGGGAGCGCTCCGCGCCGAGCAGCACCGCCGAGACCTCGGCGGGCGCCCGCGGCGTCTCGCCCGCGGGCGTCTTATTGTCCTGCTCGCTCCAGCGAAGCCCGTAGAGCGCACCTCCGCTCCGCGACCGCCTGAGCTGCTGCGCGGAGACCGGGAGCGTGCTCAACTCGCCCACCTCGATCACAGGCGTGCCACGCTCGTCGCTCGCCGTGAGCCTGTAGGCGCCCTCCTGCTCACCGACGCCGAAACGCACCCTCAGGCTCGACGCGCCGCGCGCGTACACCGTCACCCCCGACCAGCAGAACGGCAGCCGCACCGCGGGCTCGCCATCCGCGGCGCCCGTACCTCCGTTGGTGGGGGAAGCGGCGATCAGCGCCGCGTGCAACGCGCCGTCCAGCAGCGCCGGGTGCACCCCGAACCCGCTGCCCGCCCCGTGTCGAGAGCCGTCGAGCTCGATCTCGGCGCAGACCTCCTCACCGACTCGCCACGCGCGCCTCAACCCGCGGAAGGCCGCACCGTATTCGAGACCCACCGCCGCGAACTCGTCGTAGAGGCCGGTCACATCGACCGGCTCGGCCCCGGAAGGGGGCCACGCCTGCGCGAGCAAATCCGCGGCCGGCGGCGCGGACGCGCCCGCGACACGACCGGAGGCGTGAAGCGTCCACGGCTCCTCGATCTCCTCCCCGGCCAAACGCGAATGGATCGCAACGGCCCAGCCACCATCATCGGAATCCGAGACCTCGACACGGACCTCCGCGGCCGGGTCCTCCGCGAGCGCCAGCGGAGCGTGGAGCGTCAGCTCGGCGACCTGCTCGCACTCCACCAGCCGCGCCGCCTCGACCGCCAGCTCCAGCAGCGCCGTGCCCGGCACGAGCACCGAGCCCATCACCACGTGATCCGCGAGCCACGGCTGCGCGCGCAGCGAGAGCCTTCCGGTGAGCAGCCAGCCCCCGCTCTCCGGCAGAGCGACCGCCGCCGTCAGCAGGGGGTGCCCCGTCGAGCGCTGTCCGAGCGCGGCTGGGTCGCTGCTCGCGGCTGGGGTCTCGAGCCAGTAGCGCTCACGCTGGAACGCGTACGTCGGCAGCGGCGCCGGCCGCGCACCCCAGCCCGCGAACAGCGCCGCCCAATCGACCGCGCCGCCGCGCACCCAGAGCTCGCTCAGCCCGCGCAGCAACGTCGCGACCTCGGGGCGCTCGCGACGCATCGACGCGACCGCGCCGAACGGCGCTCCCGACGAGTCGAGGACCTCCCCGCCGGCGGGGTCTGGGGTGAGGCACTCCTGCACTGCCGCCGTCAACACGCCATCCGGACCGAGCTCGAGAAACCTGGCGACTCCCGCGTCCCGCAACCAGCGCACGCCCTGCTGGAACCGCACCGTCGCCCGCACGTGACGCACCCAGTACTCAGCCGAGGAGCCGATCTCCCCGCCGTACGGCTCGCCCGTCACGTTCGATATGACCGTCAGCTGTGGCTCCGCGTAGGAGATCTCACCGGCCACGCGTGAGAACTCGTCGAGCATCGCGTCCATCCGCGGACTGTGAAACGCATGGCTGACCCGCAGCCGGCGCGTCTTGCACCCCCGCTCCCGCCACATCGCGGCAAGCTCCTCGACCGCGTCCTCATCTCCCGAGATCACGATCGAGGACGGCCCGTTCACCGCCGCCAGCCCAATCCGCCTCTCCAGCCCAATCAACGACTCCGCGACCTCCTCCTCGCTGGCCTGCAGCGCGACCATCGCGCCGCCCGCCGGCAGCGCGCCCATCAGCCGTCCGCGCGCCAATACCAGCCGACACGCATCCCGCAGCGAGAACACACCCGCCACGTGCGCCGCCGCCAACTCCCCGATCGAATGCCCGATCACGAAATCGGGGTGGACCCCCAACCCCTCCAGCAAGCGGAACAGCCCCACCTCGATCGCGAACAGCGCGGCCTGGGTGAACATCGTCTGGTCGAGCAGCCCTTCGTGTCCGTCGAAGACGACCTCGCGCAACCCCTCGCCGAGACCGCCGTCGAGCAGCCCGCACACCTCGTCGAACACCCCGCGAAACACGGGCGAGGCGCGGTACAGCTCGGCGCCCATCCCCGCCCACTGCGCGCCCTGACCGGTGAACAGGAACGCCGAAGGGCCAGCGACGGCCACACCATTCACGACCCCGCCCCCGCTCAACCCCGATCCGAACCCCGCGAGCCCCTCCGCCAACTGCTCGACGTCCCCGCCCAGCACGACCGCCCGGTGCTCGAACAGCGAGCGCCTCGCCAACCCCAACCCCACATCCAACGCGCGATCTCCACAGCCGTCGCGCTCGCCCAGGTCCCGGCCCTCGATCCACGTGTGCAAGCGCTGCACCTGGCCGGCCAACGCCGCCGCGTCGCGCCCGCAGAGCACCCACGGCAGAACCCCGGCGGCCTTCACAGCAGCAGGGTCGATCGCAGGTTGGCCCGTCTCGCGCGCCGCGGCGGGAGGCGCCACGACGGGAGCCTGCTCCAGGATCACGTGCGCGTTCGTGCCGCTCACGCCGAACGACGACACCCCCGCGCGCCGCGCGCCGCCGCGGGCGGGCCAATCGCGCTCCTGCAGGAGCAGCTCCACCCCGCCCGCGGACCAATCGACGCGCGAGGACGGCCGGTCCACGTGCAACGAGGACGGCAGCACTCCATGGCGCAGCGCTTCCACCATCTTGATCACGCCCGCCACGCCGGCCGCAGCCTGCGCGTGCCCGAGGTTCGACTTCACCGAGCCCAGCCACAGCGGATCGCCCGCCTCGCGGTGACGGCCGTAGGCGCCCTGCAGCGCGTGCGCCTCGACGGGGTCGCCCAGCCGCGTGCCGGTGCCGTGCGCCTCGACCGCGTCGATGTCCGTTGGCGAGAGTCCGGCGCGCGCGAGCGCTTCGCCGATCACGCTTTCCTGGGCGATCCCGTTCGGGGCCGTCAGCCCGTTGCTGTGACCGTCCTGGTTCACCGCGCTGCCGCGCACCACAGCGAGCACGTCGTGGCCACCCGCGAGCGCGTCGGAGAGGCGCTCCAGCACGAGCACGCCCACGCCCTCCGACCAGCCGGTGCCGTCGGCGGCCTCGGCGAAGGACTTGCAGCGCCCGTCGGGCGCGAGCGCGCGCTGGCGGCTGAAGTCCACGAACAGCGCCGTGGTCGCGAGCACCGCCACCCCGCCGGCGAGCGCGAGCGAGCACTCCCGCTGGCGCAGCGCCTGGCAGGCGAGGTGCAGCGCCACCAGCGAGGACGAGCAGGCGGTGTCGACCGTGACGCACGGGCCTTCCAGGCCGAGCGTGTAGGAGACGCGGCCCGATATCGCGCTCCCCGCCGTGCCGGTCACGACGTAGCCGCCGAGGTCGCGCTCGGCGGGGGCCAGCAGCGTGGCGACGTTGTAGTCCTGCGAGCTCACCCCTGTGTACACGCCGGTGTGGCTGCCGGCGAGCGTGTGGGGGTCGATCGCGGCGTGCTCGAGCGCCTCCCACGCGGTTTCCAGCAGCAGCCGCTGCTGCGGGTCCATCGCCAGCGCCTCGCGCGGGTTGATGGCGAAGAACTCCGCGTCGAAGCACGCCGCGTCGTGCAGGAACGCGCCTTCGCGTGCGTAGCAGGTGCCCGGATGGTCGGGGTCGGGGTGGTAGAGACCGTCGAGATCCCAGCCGCGGTCGCTGGGGAACGCTCCCGTCGCCTCGCCGCCCGTCGCGACGAGCTGCCACAGCTCTGCCGCTGAGGCGATGCCGCCGGGGTAGCGGCAGCCCATGCCGACGATCGCGATCGGCTCGGCCGCCCGCGCGCGCAGCCGCTCGTTCTCCTGCTGCAGCCGCTCGCCGCGGCGCAGGGCGCTGCGCAGCGCCTCGGTGACCTCCTCGGTGCTCGGAATCGTGCTCATCCGCGCTGAGGCTCCCGCTCCGCAGTGGCATCGCCCTGGGCGGCGCGGACGAGTCCCGCGAGGTCCAGCTCGTCAACCGCGCTCGCCGCTGTGGGCGTCGGCGCGGCGGTGAGATCCTCGCCGGCGTCCGCCTCGGGCGCGAGCAGCTCGAGCAGATGCTGGGCGAGCCGCTCGCACGTCGGGTGGTTGAAGATCACCGTCGCCGGGAGCCGCAGCGCGGTGGCGGTGTTCAGGCGGTTGCGCAGCTCCACGGCGGCGAGCGAGTCGAAGCCGAGCTCCTTGAACGTCTGCGCCACGGCGATCCGCTCGACGCCGCGATGTCCGAGCACCGTCGCGACCTCGCCGCGGACCGCCTCCAGGGCGATGCGCGAGCGCGCGGGAGCGGCGGCGTCGTGCAGGCGCGCGGCG
>DASUPL010000106.1:0-2205 GCA_036281155.1 Solirubrobacteraceae bacterium
CTTTTGGAAGCGGCACTTCCACCTTGGGAAGCGTGACTTCGACCTTCGGCAGCGACGGCAGTTCGATCTTGGGGAGCGAGGGGACTTCGACTTTCACCGGCGGCACTTCCACGCCCACGAGCGGCGGGACTTTGATCGAGATACTCGGCGTGAGAGCCGCACGCGCCGCGAGTGCCGCGGGCGCGGGCGCGGGCGCCAACATGGCACACGCGAAGCAGAGCGAAAGGCTCCCCGTTCGTCCCCTCAGACGCGAGCCTCTGGACTTCAGGTGGCAGTTCACCATACCTCACCCCCTCCGCGTGAGCCCTGTGCGAAACATGATCACATACGAGCCGTCGTCAGCGTGACGGTTGTCCCCTGGCGGTCGACTCGTACCTGCACGTCGTCGACCAGCCGCTCCATCAGCGCGAAGCCGCGACCGCCCTCGCGCCCTGCCCGCGGCGGCCACGTGGGCAGCGCGAAGTTCCCGCGGTCGTGTACGGAGAGGACCAGCCGCCCCTCCGCCGCACGCACGCTGAGCAGGATCTGCCCGTGCTCGTCGGGCGAGCCGTGCCGGATGGCGTTGGTCACCGCCTCGTTGACGGCGTACACGAAGTCGTAGCCGGCATCGGCCTCCAGCCCAAACGCGGCCGCCGCCTCGGCGGCGTAGCGGCGGGCGCCGGCGAGCTCGGACGCTCGCGCGTCCATGCGCAGCTCCGCGGCGACGCTCAGCTCGGTCTGCACGGCCATCTCAGCAGGCGGCGGCGAGATCGGCGAACGCTTCCTCGCGCGAGTGGTACACGTCCACGGTGCTTTCCAGGCCCGCGATCTCGAAGATCCGCATGATCTTGCGGTTCTCGACGTTGCAGACGAGCACCAGCGACCCGTCGCTCGACTTGCGCAGCCTCATGGCCGCCCCCGCGAGCACGCCGATGGCGGTGGAGTCGATGAAGCTCGCCTCGGAGAGATCGAGCATCAGACGAACATGCCCGGCCTTGATGTGACCGTCGATGCAATCGCTCAAACGAGGGCTGACCTCGAAGTCGATCTCGCCGCTGACCGCCAGGACGACGGGGCCGTCGGGTTGCACGTCCTCGGTGATGTAGAACGCCGGCATTCGCTGCTCCTTCCAGAGTAACTATGACTCATGATTCCTTCGAACCAATATGGTCCTACTTCGATGATTCGACCCATCGAAACGCCAGCCCTTAGCGTTCGCCGGACGCGTGGACAAAGGTTCTAGAGTCGGGAAATGCGCCTGATCAGCTTCGACGACGGGCACGGGCCAACCGCAGGCGTCCTGCTGGGCGAGGAGATCGTCCCCGCGAGCGTCCTCGACGCGCCCTCGGCCTCCGTGCGCGGCTTGCTGGAGGCGCTCGACGCCGACGGCCTCGCGGAGCTCGGCGAGCGCGCGAACGGGCACGACGAGCGCGTCGCGCTCGATGAGGTGCGACTGCTGCCCCCGGTGCCCGACCCGGGCAAGATCATCTGCCTGGGCCTCAACTACCGCGACCACGCGGCTGAGACAGGGCAGGAGATCCCCGCCGCGCCGATGTGGTTCGCCAAGTTCGCCAACTCGCTCATCGCCAGCGGCGAGGAGATCGTGCTGCCGGCAGCGCACCCCGAGTATGTCGACTACGAGGCCGAGCTGGCCGTCGTGATCGGCCGCCGCGCGCACAATCTCGACGCCTCCGCCGCACTCGCGCACGTAGCCGGGGCGATGCCCTTCAACGACGTCAGCGCGCGCGACCTGCAGCTCCAGAACCCGCTGTGGTGCAGCGGCAAGGCGGTGGACACGTTCGCGCCGTGCGGCCCCGCGCTGGTGAGCCTCGACGAGGTCGGCGACCTCCGAGCCCTCGGCCTGCGCACGCGCGTCAACGGCGAGATCGTACAGCAGGGCAACACCGCGGAGCTGATCTTCGGCGTGGCGGAGACGGTCGCGTGGCTCTCGCGCACGATGACGCTGCTCCCCGGCGACATCATCGCCACGGGTACGCCCGCGGGCGTGGGCGCGATGAAGGGGCGGTTCCTGCGCGATGGCGACGTCGTCGAGGTCGAGATCGACGGCCTCGGCGCGGTCTCCAACCCGGTTCGCGCCGAATGAGCGCTCGCCGCGCGTGCCGGCCGGTCAGCCGCGCCGCTGGGCCCTGAATCGCTCAACCAAGCGGCGCAGCGAGCGACGCGGGCAGTCCGTCCGTGCCGTGCCGCAGCATGCCGGGCTCTTTG
>DASUPL010000107.1:0-33675 GCA_036281155.1 Solirubrobacteraceae bacterium
TGGGATTGGCGCTTGCTTCCGCGCCGCGGCTCCTGCTCCTCGACGAGCCGCTGGCGGGGCTTGCGGCCGCCGAGCGCGAGCGCGTGAGCCAGCTCGTCAAACGGATTTCAAGCGAAATCCCCGTGCTCCTCGTCGAGCACGATATCGACCGCGTGTTTGCGCTCGCCGATCGCGTGACGGTGATGAACGAGGGCCGCGTGCTCGTCGATGGAACGGCCGAGGATGCCCGCGGCAGCCGCGCCGTGCAGGAGATCTACATCGGGACCGGCACCGCGGCGCTCGCCGCGAGCGCGCTGCTGCGCGCCGAGCTCGCCCGCGCGGCGCGCGCGGAGGTGGCCGTCGACGGGGCGGGCCCCGCGGACCCCGGTGGCGAGGAGGCCGTGCACGAGGCCGAGCGCACCGCGAACG
The DNA here is from genome assembly GCA_036281155.1 of Solirubrobacteraceae bacterium. Classification (GTDB taxonomy): domain Bacteria; phylum Actinomycetota; class Thermoleophilia; order Solirubrobacterales; family Solirubrobacteraceae; genus Palsa-744. Next base: position 409 of record DASUPL010000107.1, read on the forward strand.
CGCTGTTGAACGTGGGGTTCTCGGCGACGTTCATGCTCGGCCCGGCGCTCGGCAGCCTGCTCGTCGCCGGCGCGGGCGCCCCCGCGGCGTTGTTCATCGACGCCGTGTCGTTCCTGGCGTGCGGCGCGCTGCTGACGGACCTGCACCCCCACGTCGAGGAGGCCGCGGGGCAGTCGGTGCGCGCGCGCCTGCAGGCCGCGTGGCAGCACGTCAACGACGTGCCCGTGCTGCGGCGGCTGCTGCTGACGGAGGCGCTCGCGCTGGTGTTCTTCGAGGCGGCCGCGCCCGTGGAGGTCGCCTACGCGAAGGCGGCGCTGCAGGTGGGCAACTCCGGCTACGGGCTGCTGCTGACGAGCTGGGGGATCGGCGTGGTGCTCGGCAGCGCCGCGTTCGCGCGCGCCGTCACGCGACCGCTGGGGATGATGTTGAGCGTCGGCACGCTCGCGGTCGGGTCGGCCTACGTGGGCTTGGCGGCCGCGCCGTCGCTGGCGGTGGCGTGCGCGGCGGCGCTCGTGGGCGGCGCGGGCCAGGGCGTGCAATGGGCGTCGCTGATCAGCGCGGTGCAGCAGCTCACGCCGCCCGATCTGCACGGGCGGATGATGGGCGCCGTCGAATCGCTCGGCGCGCTCTCGCCCGCGATCGGCCTCTCACTCGGCGGCATCCTCACCGCCCTCACCTCGCCGCGCGCCGCGCTGCTGGCGGTCGGGCTCGGCGCCGCGGCGACGACGACCGCGTTCGTGCGCCTGTCGCTGCCGCGCTCACGGGTCGCGAACACGGACGCAGCGGGCGAACACTCCACGTCCAGCGTGCCCTCGACACCTTAAGGACCACCCGAAAAGGGTCGTTAAGTACCACGGAGCCACTTTGATGGTGACGTGGATGCTCAACAAGCGACTGCTGTGGCTGGCCGAGGGCCTGCTGTTGGCGGGCGCGGTCGGCGCCGCGGCGTGGATGTCCAACCCCGAAGAATGGCGCCCGTTCGAGCTCGTGGTGCTACTGCTCGCGCTCGCGCTCGTCGGCCAGCGCCTGATCGTGGAGATCCGCGGGCAGCACCTGACGGCGTCGTTCATCGCCGTGGTGCTCGCCATGAGCCTGCTCGGCCCCGCGCCGGCGGTGCTCGTGGGCATCGCCGCGATGGCGCTCACGTCCGCCACCAGGCGCGTATCCCCGGCGCTGTGGCTGAACAACCTCTCCGCGCACGCCGCGTTCACCGTCCTCGGCGGGCTGATGGTGCACGCGCTGATCGGCAACGTCCACGCCGCCTCCAATCTGGCCCAGACCAAGAGCGTGGCGTTCGCGTTCGTCGTGTTCGCCGTGTTCATGGTCACCAACGCCCTCAATTTCGCGCTCGTCGCGATCGACGTGCGCGTCACCGAAGGCCGCTCGCTGATGGGTCAGATCCGCGACCTGTTCATCCCGCTGCTGCCCGGCCAGGTCGCCGCGGGCGCGCTCGCCGCGGTCTTCGCCGTCGCCTACACCAACCTCGGCCTGTGGCCGCTGTTCGGCGCGATCCTCGTGCTGTTGATCTTCCAGTACCTGATGATCGCGCTGCTGCGCTCCGAGGACCGCGCCGACCAGCTGGAAATGCGCTCCATCCACCTCGCGTCCCTGCAGCTAGGCGTACTCAGCACGCTCGTCGAGACGCTCGCGCTACGAGACCGCACCACGGCGCGCCATGCGGCGGCGGTCGCGCGGTACGCGCGCGTGCTCGCGCAAGAGGTCGGCTGCGATGAGGCCGAGCAAGATCTTCTCCATACAGCCGGCCTGCTGCACGACATCGGCAAGTTCGCGCTCCCAGACCGCATCCTGCACGCCGAGATCCTCTCTGACGAGGACTGGGCGGTGATCCGCCGCCACCCACAGGACGGCGCCACGCTCGTGGGCCGCCTCGACGGCTACGGACCCGTCGCGGACGCGATCCTCTACCACCACGAGCACATCGACGGCAGCGGCTACCCCGCCGGGCTGATCGGCACCGAGATCCCCCTCGCCTCGCGGATCCTCGCGATCTGCTCCACGTACGACACGCTCACCGCGCGCGAGTCCTACCGCTCGCCGATGACGCCCCAGGACGCGATGGCGGAGCTGCGCCGCGTCGCCGGGCGCCAGCTCGACAGCGACCTCGTGAACGCGTTCACCGCGATGCTCGAACGCGAGGACGCCCGCGCGCTGCTCTACGGCGACGACGCGGACTTCGAGGCCGAGCTCGCGTTCGGCCGGCGCACGCGCAAGATCGCCCAGGGCTGATCCCGGGGACGACCCCGGAAAAGACGAAGGCGCCGAACCGATCGGTCAACGACCGATCAACGCGACGCCTCCAGCCTCGGTCGCTTGCGCGACCTCGAATACAGCTCTAGCGAACCCAAGTCACAGTGGTCTCCTTCTCCAGGGGAACCAGGGTTGTTCGTCTTGAACATCCCTCTTGTCTCCTTACACGTACTTACCCACGTTTGAGTAGGTTCACGTACTTTAGTCGAGTTTTGGACGTCTTGTCCAGCCCTGCGGAGGGATGTGCAGGATTGCTTGCACGTCGAGCGGGCGCTATCGGCCTGTATTGGAGGGCGAACGCGTTGTTGCCTGGGCTCAAAAGCCCATGTCAAAAACACCCAAACGTCCACAAACGTCAGTGGCGCTCAAGTTTCGGGCGATTTCGGGCGAAATACGGACTGACCCCAACCGATCCGAGGCCGACCGATGTCCTCTCCCATCTCAGCCGCCATCACCCCGAACGCCAACCAGCTCGTGTTCACGAGCTCGCAGGCAGCGCGCTATCTGGGCGTCTCCCTGGCGACGATCCGCCGCTGGACGGACGCCGGCCACATCGGTTGCTACCGAACCCCTGGAGGACAGCGGCGTTTCTCACGCCCGCAGCTCGACGACTTTGTCGCCTCCATGCAGCACGACAGTCCTACGGCTCACCACGCGAGCGCGCAGCCGAGCGCCCGCGTCGCCTGAGCCGTCTCAGCTGGCGAGGCGTCCGAACTTCTCGCGCAGCCGTCTGTAGAAGGACGAGCCCGGCAGCTGCGCGAGCGTGCCGATGTCGTGCGCGAAGCGCGCGTCGATCGACCCGCCCGCCGGAATCTCCCCCACGGGGCGCCCGTCCACGACCACGTCCAGTGGATCGCGTGAGCGGTTGTGGATCGTCAACGGATCGCCCGGCGCGACGACCAGCGCGCGTGCCGTCATCGAGTGCGGCGCGATGAACGACACCACGAACCCCGCCACGCCCCACGCCATCACCGGCCCGCCGTTCGCGAGGTTGTAGCCCGTCGACCCCGCCGGCGTCGCCACGACCAGCCCGTCGCAGCGCACGCTTCCCGCTTCCTCGCCGTCGAGCGCGTACGCGAGCTCCGCCACGCGCTCGCCCACCTTGCGGTGGATCGCCACGTCGTTGATCGCCGCGTGCCTGTCCCCCCCCAGCTCGACCACGATCGCCGGCAGGCGCAGCAGCTCGAACTCGCCGCTCAGCGCACGCCGGAAGCCGTCGACGATGTCCTGCGGCTCGACCGTCGCCAGAAACCCGATCTCGCCGAAGTTGATCGCGAACACCGGCACGCCGCTGCCCGCGTAGTGCTGCAGCGCGCGCAGGATCGTGCCATCGCCGCCAAGCACCACGCACAACTCCACATCCCTGTCGATGTCCGCGTCCACCACCACGCCCGGGCCCGCCGAGATGCCGTGCTTGCGGGTCTCCTCCGCGTCCAGGCGCAGCGTCACGCCCGCGTCGCGCGCGTAGGACATCAGCTGCTGGAGCGCGGCGGCCACGTCGTCGGGCCGACGGTGTGTGAAGACGGTGATCTGCCTCACGGCTCGACCTCGCGCGCCATCCGCTCCAGCTCCTCGCGGCCGCTGGCGTCCGAGTGCACGCCTCCGTCGCTGGCGCCTGAGCGCACGCCCGAGTCGCCGGTGCCCGAGAGCTTGGCCGGGTCGCCCAGGTGGATGAACGTCTCGCGGTTGCCCTTCGGCCCGGGCAGCCCCGAGGAGTGGTAGCCGAGCACCGCCGCACCGAGCTCGAGCGCGCTGGAGCCCACCGCGATCAGCGCGTCGCGGCGATCGTCCGCGTCGCGCACCACGCCGCCTTTGCCCACGCGTCCGCGGCCGACCTCGAACTGCGGCTTGACGAGCGCGAGCACGTCATAGCCGCCGTGCAGGCAGCCGAGCACCGCCGCGAGGATCTTGCCGAGCGAGATGAACGACACGTCGACCGTCGCCAGATCGGGGAGCTCCTGCGGGCCTTCGGCCGGCGCGGGCGGGAGCATCTCGGGCGTGAGCGAGCGCGCGTTCGTGCGCTCCATCACCGCCACGCGCGGGTCGATCCGCAGGCTGTAGTCGAGCGTGCCGTAGCCCACGTCCACCGCGATCACTTCGCGCGCGCCGTGCTGCAGCAGGCAGTCGCTGAACCCGCCCGTCGACGCGCCCACGTCGAGCGCCCGGCGGCCCACCACGTCCAGGCCGCTCGCGATCAGCGCGTTCGCGAGCTTGACGCCGCCGCGCGAGACGAACTCCGGGCGCTGCTGCACCCGCACGAGCTCCTCCACGTCGACCATCTCGCTCGGCTTCTCCGCGCGCCGCTCGCCCGCGCCGACGTGAACCTGGCCGGCCATCACCGACGCGGCCGCCCGACTGCGCGACGGGAACAGACCCCGCTCGGCCAGCAGCGTGTCGAGTCGGCGCTTCTCCATCCTGCTCGAACCCTTACACACAACGAGCCGCGTGCGCGCGGCCGCAAGGCTCAGTGCTTAAAAGAAACGGCCCGCCGGGGAAAGCGGGCCGTTTCGGGGAGGAGGGATTCAGGAGAGATGATGTTGCACTCTCGATCACTCATCATGATGCCCACCTCCTCAGGCGATGTGTGTGATATCGCGCACAGATGGGTCGGCGATCGCCGTTGTCACGCGCTCCGCGATTCGCTGGCCGGTGAAGCCGACCTCCTCGTGCAGCAGGGCCGGCTTGCCGTGCGTGACGTAGCGGTCGGGCAGCCCCACCCTGAGAATGCGCGGCGTTGCGCCCGCCTCGTTGAGGGTCTCCCACACCGCCGTGCCGAATCCGCCCGCGAGCACGCCCTCCTCGACCGTCACCAGCAGGTCGTGCTCGGCCGCGAGCTGGGCCATCAGGCCAGCGTCGATCGGCTTCGCGAAGCGCGCGTCCGCGACCGTCACCGCGATGTCGTGACGTGCGAGCTCCTCCGCCGCCTCCAGCGCCTTGGTCACGCCCGTGCCGTAGCCGATCAAAGCCACGCGCGTGCCCGTCCGCTCCGCGCCCGCCGCCGGCTGCGCCTCGCGCAGGATCTCGCCCGTGCCGATCGCGATCGGCACGCCCTCGCTCGGCAGCTCCACGCCCGTGCCTTCGCCGCGCGGGTAGCGCAGCGCGATCGGGCCGTCGTCGTACTCGATCGCCGTGCGCAGCATGTGCACCAGCATCGCCTCGTCGCGCGGCGCCATCAGCACCATGTTCGGCAGGCAGCGCAGATAGGAGATGTCGAACGCCCCGTGGTGGGTCGGTCCGTCATCGCCCACCAGTCCCGCGCGGTCCATCGCGAACACCACGTTCAGTTTCTGCAAGCACACGTCGTGCACGATCTGGTCATACGCGCGCTGCAGGAACGTCGAGTAGATCGCCGCCACCGGCTTCACGCCCTCGAGCGCCAGCCCCGACGCGAACAGGATCGCCTGCTGCTCGGCGATGCCCACGTCGAAGTAGCGATCTGGGAGCGCCGCCTGCAGGATGCTCAGCCCGGTGCCGGAGTTCATCGCCGCGGTGATCCCCACGACCCGCTCGTCGCGTTCGCATTCGCGCACGAGCGCCTCGCCGAACACCTGCGTGTACTGCGGCGGCGCCGGCTTGACGATCCTCGCGCCGGCGCCCTCGATGGGCTTCGGCGCGCGCGTGGGGGAACCGTTGAGGATCGATTTGGGCTTCGCCGCGTGCCACTTCTCCATCCCCTCGAGGCCCCCGTCCTCCGCCGGCGCGAAGCCCTTGCCCTTGACCGTCGCGATGTGCACCACCACCGGGCGTTCCGCCGCGAGCGCCTCGCGCAACGCCTCGCGCAGCACGCGCGTGTCGTGCCCGTCGACGACGCCCATGTAAGCCCAGTCGAGCTCCTCCCACCACAGCCCGGGCGCCCAGAACGCCTTGATCGACTCCTTCAGATGCGGTCCAAGCCGCTCGAACGCCGAGCCGATGCCGCCCGGCAGGCGCGTCAGCCCGCCCTCCACCCCCGAGCGGGCGTGCCACAGCTTCGGGTTCAGCCGCACGCGGTTGAAGTAGCGCGACAGCGCGCCCACGTTCGGCGCGATCGACATGCCGTTGTCGTTCAGCACCACCACGATCGGAGTGCCCAGCCCGCCCGCCTGCCCGATCGCCTCGAACGCCACCCCGCCCGTCATCGCGCCGTCGCCGATCACCGCCACGACCTTGCCGTCCGCGTCCGCGTCCGGGCCGAGCCGGCGCATGCCCTCCTTGATGCCCACCGCGTAGCCGATCGACGTCGACGCGTGCCCCGCGCCCATGATGTCGTGCGGCGACTCCGCCATCGAGCAGAACGGCGCGAGGCCTCCGTATTGGCGAATCGTCTCCAACTGGTCGCGTCGGCCGGTGAGGACCTTGTGCGGATACGCCTGGTGGCCGACGTCCCACAGGATCTTGTCCTTCGGCGACTCCAGCACCGAGTGCAGCGCCACCGCCAGCTCGCACGTGCCGAGGTTCGCGCCGAAGTGCCCGCCGATCTCGCCCACCGTGTCGATGATGTGCTCGCGCACCTCCTGCGCCAGCTGCGCGAGCTCCTGCTCGGAGAGCGAGCGCAGGTCCTCGGGGCTGTCGACGTTCTCCAGCAGGCTCATGACGTGCGCGTGTAGATGAAGTCCGCGATGCCCTCGAGCTCGGCCGTGGCGGAGGCCCCAGCGGCGCCCTCGCCCGCGAGCGAGGCGCGCTCGGATACTTCGCCCAGCGCCTCGCGAACCATGCGGTAGGAGTCCGCCGCCAGCTCCTTCGCCCGCTCGATCCCAAACTCGCTCACGTACGTACGCTTCCCCTGACGCTCATCGCTGCCTCGTGGCTTTCCCAGTGCATCGTCGGTGCCCGTCACATCGAGTATGTCGTCAACGATCTGGAAAAGCACGCCCAGCTCGGCCGCGAAGCGGCGAAAGGGTGCCGTGTCCGGACCATCTTCGACTCCCGACAACAGTAGTACGCACTGCACCGACGCCCCGATCAGACGTCCAGTCTTCATCTCGTGCACGCGTCGCAGTGTGCGCGCGCTGGACGGACGCTCGGCGTTCACATCCGCGTACTGACCGCCAACCATGCCGTCCACTCCCGTCGCCGCGGTCAGCTCGGCCGCCGCGGCCAGCACGCACTGGGGCGCGGCGAGCTGCTGGGTCAGCAGGTGGCGAAAGGCCTCCGCATACAACGCGTCACCGGCGAGGATCGCGGTGCTTTCGCCGAACTTCACGTGACATGTGGGCTGCCCTCGACGCAGGTCGTCGTCGTCCATCGCGGGCAGGTCGTCGTGGATCAGGGAGTAGGTGTGGATCAGCTCGATCGCGGCCGCCAGCGGCAGCACCTGCGCCTGCTCCAGTCCGACCGCGCGCGCGGTCGCGAGCGAGAGCACCGGCCGGATGCGCTTGCCGCCCGCCAGCAGCGAGTAGCGCATCGCCTCCACCAGACCCTCCGTCAGCGCGATCTCCGAGAAGCTCATCGCTTCCAGGTAGCGCTCCACCTCCTCGCAGAGATGATCCGGATAGCTCGCGCTCACGGTCCGGCTGACGGTCCGCACGTCAGGTGGCGGGCCTATAGGAGGCTGTCTTGGCCGGGCGCGGGCGCGAACGCCTCGGCGTGCGTCAGCTGCTCCAGCTCCGCCGCCGCCTGCGTCGCCAGCGACGCGCAGTCCTCGACCATCGTCGCGGCCGCGTCCGGCGAGAGCTCGCCCGAGCGCAGCTGCTCCGCGGCGCGCTCCAGGCGCGCGATCAAATCGTCGAGTCGCTCCACGCTGCTCATAGGATCTGTGCATTCTCGCGCACCTCGCGGAGGACTGCGCCCAGCACCCCGTTGACGAACCCCGGGGCGTCCGAGCCGCAGAACGTCTTCGCGCTCTCCACCGCCTCCTCGATCGCCCCCTCCGCCGGTATCGGCTCCTCCGCAGGCGCCGCGTCGGGATGGAGCATCTCCACCAGCGCCACGCGCATGATGCTGCGCTCCAGCGGCTGGATCCGCTCCACCGACCAGCCGTGCGCGTGACGATCGATGATCGTGTCGAGCTCCTCCGCGCGGTCGAGCGCCGCGTGCGCCAGCGCGCGCACGAACAGCGACGCGCTCGCCCCCAGGGTCTCGACCAGCGGGCGGCCGGTCAGGTCGTGCTGGTAGAGCGCTATCACCGCGGCTCGGCGTTGATCGGAGCGGCGCATCTAAGAGGCTCTGGTGAGCATCAGGCGCGCGCCATGTATTCGCCTGAGCGCGTGTCGACGCGGATGCGTGTCCCCTGCTCCACGAACAACGGCACGTTGATGGTCGCGCCCGTCTCGAGCGTCGCCGGCTTCGTGCCGCCGCCTGAGACCGAGTCGCCGCGCAGCCCCGGCTCGGTGTCGGTGACCTCCAAGTCCACGGAGCTCGGCAGCTGCACGTCCGCGGGCTCGCCGTCGATGAACAGCAGGTCCACCTCGCTGCTCGGCGTGATGAAGCGCAGCGCCTCCTGCAGCGCCTTTTCGGCGACCGCGATCTGCTCGAAGGACTCCGTGTCCATGAAGTGCGCGTCGGTGCCGTCGCCGTAGAGGAACTGCATCTTGCGCGCCTCGGTGTGCACCGGGCGGAACTTCTCACCCGCCCTGAACGTCCTGTCGATCACGTTGCCGTCGGTGCTCCTGCGCAGTTTCGTGCGCACGAACGCGCCGCCCTTGCCGGGCTTGACGTGCTGGAACTCGAGGATCTTGAAGATCGTCCCCTCGACCTCGATGTGGTTGCCGTTCTTGAATTGGTTGGTGGTGATCACGATTGGGAGGGTAGCGGCCGAGAAGCGGGAGTCGGCAGCCGGGTTCCGACGGCACTCGTACGATATGATGATTTCATATGTCTCGTCTTCTCTCGGTGTCAGTCCCCGACGAGCTCGCCGCAGAGGCGGAAGCGCTTGCCCGCGCGACCGGCAAGACAAAGAGCGAGGTCGTGCGCGACGCGTTGCGTCGTCACATACAGCACGAGCACTTCACCGCTCTCCAGCGGTACGGACGCGGCAGAGCCGAGACGCTGGGGCTCGCACCCGAAGATGTCGAGGGGCTGGTTGACGAGCTGCGTGCAATGCGCGCGTGACTGTTCGCGCACTCTGCGACACGAACGTACTTGTATCGGCGTTCATTGCTGGCGGTCCACCGAGCCGGGTGATCGAGGCATCGATGGAGGGTCGTATCGAGCTGGTGCTGGCCGATCCCGTCCTCAGCGAGCTCGAGCGGGTGCTGACCCTCAAGCTTGGCTTCGAGCCCGAGCGGGTCCGCGAGATAACGGCGCTCCTGATCGATATCTCGGTTGCGCGAGCGCACACGCCGACAAAAGGGGTCGAGGAGATCACAGGCGACCCTGACGACGACGTGGTTCTGGCGTGCGGCGTGAACGCAGGCGTGGACATCATCGTCTCGGGCGATCGACGGCACATGCTCCCGGTTCGCGAACATCGGGGCATACGCATCATCAGCCCACAGGCGCTGCTTGCCGAGTTGGCCGGCGAGCTCTGACGCGCGAGTCGTTGTCGTGATGACGTCCTGGTTCTACAATCTAGGCAGCGGAAAAATTTTCCTAGCCATGCCGTTAGGCGGTACATGGTTCCCAATGAGCAAAGATCGATGTCGAAGGTGCCACCGGCAACTCACCGTTTTCGTAGCCTGGCTGCACCACCGAGGCGGTCCTACATGTGCGCGTTGCATAAGCAAAGAGCACCGCGAAGAGCTCGGACGCGGGGTAGCGTGCCAGGGAGGCTGCGGTCGTCGCGTCGTTGATCTCAGACAGCGCGGCCAACAGTCGATGACGTGCTCGGATGCGTGTCGGAGGCTGGCTTCTAACCGCCGACGACAACGAAAGCGAACGCGGGGAGCGTCGGGACGGTGCGCCTCATGCGGTACACCCTTCTTCCTACTCACCAAGCGAAGCGATGCACAGTACTGCTCGACACGTTGCCGAGTGCGGGCTCATAGAGACCGGACTAGAGGAATGGCCGCAGCTGCTTAGGAGAGAGCCACAAGGCGCGCGTCCTTCGCGGCCGCCTTCGCGAGTCCCTTGTCGAGAGTGATCACGGCGACGTCCAGCCGACGCGCCAGCGCCAGGTAGGCGGCGTCGTAGGCAGTCAAGTCGAAACGCAGGTCCCACACCGTGTCCGCGAGCTGGATAACCGGATACGTCAAGACGCGCAGGTCGGCAAGCGCCGCGAGCGCCTCAGCGGCTCGACGCTGGCTCAGCTCGCGACGAATCGAATAGCGACGCAAGACAGACAGCATCTCGACATGGAAGTGCTCCGGCACGTGCAGCTCTGGGTGCGGCAAGAGAGCCGCGCGGACTGCGGCTGCGCGTGGACGTGCGAGTAGCAACTCCGCAATCGCACTCGCATCGGCGACGATCACGCCGCACTACGGCCACGCTCCGCCGCGAGCACCTCGGCAGGCGACTCACCGGTCTCAACCTGCCCCCAGGTCTCACTGCGTGCAAGCCACTCCTGCATCGTCGGCCGTACAGCCAGAGCGCGAAGCTCATCGAGCAGATAGTCGGAGAGCGTCATACCCGTCCGCGCCGCGCGCACCTTCAGGTCACGGTGTAGCGCATCGGGAACGTTGCGAATCTGGATCATCGATGACATGCCGTCTTGAGGATAGCATGCTTATCACATGTTGTAGCTCCACTCACAGTCCTCCCCAACACATCAGCGCTAGACATACACATGCTACAGTATGAGCATGGCTCTTGAGCATCGGCTGCAGATCCTCCTGGACGATGAAAGGCATCAGCGGATTCAGGCCGTCGCGCGCGAACGTGGTGTTTCGGTAGCCACGGTGGTGCGTGAGGCCATCGATCGCGGCGTGAGCAACCCGGATGCGAGACGTCGCGCCGCCGGTCGCCGCCTCCTCGACGCCACGGACATGCCGGTGCCCGACCCCTCGGGCTTGCGCGACGAGCTCGAGCAGCTGCGCAGCCGCCGCGCGTGATCGTCCTCGACACCACGGTCCTCGTTTACGCCAAGGGCGCCGAGCACCCACTGCGAGACCCGTCCCGTCGCCTGATTGCCGCGGTGGCGGAGGGCAAGGTTCAAGCGACGACGACAGTCGAGGTCATCCAGGAGTTCGTGCACGTCCGCGCTCGACGACGCGGCCGGGCCGACGCGGTCGCCCTCGGCAGCGACTACTCGGAGCTCCTCTCCCCCCTGCTGACAGTCACCGGCGAGCATCTTCGCCGCGGACTCTCGATCTTCGAGCACACCGAGGAGCTCGGTGCGTTCGACGCCTTTCTCGCGGCGGCGGCGCTCGACGCGGGCGCCCAGGCCCTCGTGTCCGCCGACAAGGCGTTCGCCTCGCTACCCACGCTCGCCCATGTCACCCCGGACGAGCGTGGCGTCGCATCGCTCTTGGGCTGAACCCGACACCCCGAGAAAGCTCAAGCCCCCCACCCCTCGCGCCGATGCCTACCTATGCGGCGAGCTTTGCGCGAGAACGCGCTGTGTGCGTTCGCGGCGATGGGCGGCTGCGCGATCATCGCGTGGCTGGGGTTGTACGGCTTCGCCTGGAACGACTACGAAATGGAGGCTCAGCCTTCGTTCAGCGCGCTCGCGCACGGGCACTTCGTGGAGTTCCTCGAGCTCGCTCCCGCCTACGGCGGCTCGCTCGTGATGAGAGCCCCGTTCGCGCTGCTGCCGAACCTCTGGGGCGGCGGCGAGCTCGCCGTCTACCGCATGATCGCGCTCCCCTGTCTGCTCGCCGCGGTCGTGCTCGCCGTCTGGCTGTGCGCGCGGATGCGTGGCGCCGGGCATTCGACGCTCTCGCGCGCCGTCGCCGTCGGCGTGTGCGCCGCCAACCCGATCGCGCTGTTCGCGCTCGAATACGGCCACGCCGAGGAGATCCTCGGGGCGTGCCTGTGCGTCGCCGCGGTCGCCGTCGCTGGGCGAGCATCGCTCGGGCCGCGCCGCGTCGTGTGGGCGGGCGTGCTGCTGGGCCTCGCGCTCGCCAACAAGCCCTGGGCGCTGCTGGCCGTCGGACCGGTGCTGCTCGCGCTCGCGCCGCACGCCGGCGCCTGGCGCTGGCGCCCCGCGATCGCATGCATGGCGAGCGCCCTCGCCGTGACGGCGCTCGTGCTCGCCCCGCTCACGATCGCCTCCCGCGGCGGCCTCGCCCATCAAGCCCTCGCCGTCCCCGCTCAGGAAATCTTCCAGCCGTGGCAGGTGTGGTGGTTCCTCGGTACGCCCAACCACGTGCCCGCTCCCCACGGCGAGGTGCACAGCGTGCCGCTCAACGCGCCCCTCAGCACACACCCGCAATGGCGCATCGCGCCCAGCTGGCTGAGTGGGATCACCCACCCTCTGATCGTCCTGCTCGCCATACCGCTCACGCTGCTCGCGTGGCGGTCGCGGCGCACCGTGGGCGCCGCGCTGCGACTGCTCGCCCTCTTACTGCTGCTGCGCTGCGTGCTCGACCCGTGGGACATCTCCTACTACCCGCTGCCGTTCCTGCTCGCGCTCCTCGCCTGGGAGGTCTCCGCCCGCACGAGCCGACCGCCCGTGCTCGCGCTCGCGAGCACCGCTCTCGCCTGGATCAGCTTCGGCTGGCTGCCCGCGCACATCGCGCCCGACGTCCAGTCCGCGTTCTTCCTCGCCTGGTCGCTGCCACTGGCCTGCTGGCTGGGGGCGCAGCTCGCTCAGGTGACGGTCGTGAGCGCCTTCGGCAGCGAGGTCAGGACGTCCGGCCCGAGCTCGCCCACCACGACCAGATCCTCGATCCTCACGCCCAGCTCGCCCGGTAGATAGACGCCCGGCTCGACCGTCACCACGTTGCCGACCAGCAGCGGCTCCTCCGAGGCGGTGCGCGACAGCCGCGGCGCCTCGTGGATCTCCAAGCCCACCCCGTGCCCGAGGCCGTGACCGAAGTGCTCGCCATGCCCCGCCTGCTCGATCGCCTGACGCGCCACCGCGTCCACCTCCCGCCCGCTCAGCCCAGCCGCCACCGCCGCGAGGCTCTGCTCCTGGGCGCCCAGCACGATCTCGTATACCTCTCGCGCCAGCGCCGAGATCCCCTCGCCCGTGGCGTAAGTGCGCGTGCAGTCCGAGCAGTAGCCCTCGTGCAGCGCGCCCCAGTCGATCGTCACGAGCACGTCGCGGGGAATCTGCTCGTCGCGTGGCTGGGCGTGCGGCAGCGCGCCGTGCGCGCCCGCCGCGACGATCGACGGGAAGCTCGCCGCCTCGGCGCCGAGGCGGCGCATGCGCAGCTCCAGCTCGATCGCCACGTCGCGCTCGCTGCGCCCCACCAGGCCCGCTTCCAGCACGCCACGCAGCGCCTCGTCCGCGAGCTCGCACGCGGCGCGGATGCGCGCGACCTCGCCCGCTTCCTTGACCGCGCGCAGGCGCTGCACCGCGCCCGCTCGCCCCACCAGCTCCCAGCCCTCCCCCAGCAGCTCGCCCAGGCGCCCGTGCGCCTTCACCGTCACGCTCGCCTCGTCGAACCCCAGCCTGCCGGTGCGCTCGGCGAGCGTGGCCGCGAGCGCCTCCGTCAGATCGCCCGTCACGATCTCGCGCGCGAACGCCTCGGGCACCTCCCGCGCCGACTGGGTCGTGTAGCGGAAGTCCGTGTAGAAGCGATGCTCGCCGAGCTCCGCCGCGAGGCGCGGGCCGAGCACGAGCGCCAGTCCGCTGCTGCCGGTGAAGCCCGTCAGGTAGCGCACGTCCACGAGCGACTGCACCAGCAGCGCGTCCACGCCGAGCTCCTCCAGCCCGCCCGCCAGACGCTCCACGCGCGGGGGAGCGTCGCTCACGAGCGCGTCTCGTCCAGGTGCTCGCGCAGCCGCGTCAGCGCCTCGCCGTAGCCGTCCGGGCCGCGGCCTGAGATCGTCGCGAAGCACAGCTCGCCGAACACCGAGAAGCGCCGCCACTGCTCGCGGTTCTGGACGTCTGAGATGTGGATCTCCAGAGCGGGCAGCCCCGCGATCTCCAGCGCGTCGCGGATCGACCACGCGTAGTGCGTCCACGAGCCCGCGTTGATCAGGATCGCGTCCGCGTCGCTTTCGCGCAGCGAGTGCAGGTGCTCCACGAACGCGCCTTCGTGGTTGGTGTGGAAGAAGTGAGTGCTCATCTCCAGCGCCGCGGCCTCCCGTTCGATGCGCTGCTCCAACTCCGCCAGCGTGAGCGTCCCGTACAGCAGCGGGTTGCGTCTGCCGAGCTGGTCGAGGTTGACGCCGTGCATCACCTCGACGCGGTAGCGCGAGCCGCTCATGCGGCGAGCTCCGCAACCGCCGCGCGCACGTCGGCCTCCTCGACCTCGCGACCGTGGACCACCTCGCCGGGCGCCTTCACCAACACGAACGGCACGCTGGCGCCCACGCGCTTCTTGTCGCGCCCGATCGCCTCGATCACATCCGCGGCCGGCACGTCCTCGAGCGCCACCGGCAGGTCGTGCGCGAGGAGCAGATCGCGCACCTGCTCGCGCAGCTCCGGCAGGCCCGACAGCGACAGCGCCGCCAGCAGGCCGAGCCCCACCGCCTCGCCGTGGCGGAAGCGCGCGTAGCCGCTCGCCGTCTCGATCGCGTGACCCACCGTGTGCCCCAGGTTCAGGACCTGGCGGCGCCCGCCGTCGCGCTCGTCCTGCGCGACGACCGCGAGCTTCGTGCGCGCGCACGCGAGGATCGTGCGCTCGTCCACCTCGCCCCCGCCCGCCACCTCCTCCCACAGACGCCCGCCCGCTATCAGCGCGGTCTTCAGCACCTCCACCCAGCCCGCCGCGAGCTCGGCCGCGGGCAGCGTCGCGAGCGTGTCGGGATCGACCAGCACGCCCGCGGGCTGGTGGTAGACGCCGACGTAGTTCTTCGCCTGCGGCAGATCAACGCCCGTCTTGCCGCCGTAGGCCGAGTCGACCTGCGCGACGAGCGTCGTCGGCACCTGTACCACGGGCACGCCGCGCTGGTAGGCGCCGGCGCAGAACCCCGCCAGGTCGCCGACCACGCCGCCGCCGAGCGCCACCACGTGATCGGCGCGCGTCATGCCCGCCGCCACGAGCTCGTGCCACACCCGCTCGGCGCTCGCGAGCGTCTTGCTCTGCTCTCCCGCCGGGATCGCGATCGTCCCCGCCAGCTCCCCCAGCCGCTCTCCATACAGCCCCGCCACGGTCTCGTCGCTGACGCAGAACGCCCGCG
The DNA here is from genome assembly GCA_036281155.1 of Solirubrobacteraceae bacterium. Lineage (GTDB taxonomy): Bacteria > Actinomycetota > Thermoleophilia > Solirubrobacterales > Solirubrobacteraceae > Palsa-744. The sequence goes on from DASUPL010000107.1 coordinate 15,766, forward strand.
AGCGCGAGCGATCCAGCGGCCACAGCACCCCCGCCAGCGCCGTGTCGTCCAGCAGGCCGCGCGCCACGAGCACCGGGTATTCGCCCGAGCTCGAGTGCGCCCACAGCAGCCGCGCGCCGCCGGGAGCCGCGGCGAGGGCGTCCAGGCCGGGGAGAGCGCGCGCGACGGCGCCGAGCGGCATCTCGGTGAAGATCGCGTCGGCGAGCTGCTCGTAGCACTCGCGGCGCTCGGCATGAAGCGCATCGAACGCGTCGCGGTCGCGCGCCAGCGGCCGCGCCGCGCCGCCGGGCGTGGAGTGCACCCGCTCCCACGCGGTCTCCGGGTCGACGTCGAGCAGCACCGTCACGTGCTCGGCGAGCGCGTCGCGCACGCGCTCTGACAAGACGCTGCCGCCGCCGAGCGCGACCACCTCCTCGCGCCCCGCGCGGGCGAGCAGCTCACACACGAGCTCCTCCTCCGCCTCGCGAAAGGCCGCCTCGCCGTTGACGGCGAACTCACGCGCGACGGGGTGTCCGAGGCGCTCCTCCAGCAGCGCGTCGCTGTCGATCGCGCTCACGCCCGCCGCGGCCGCCAGTTCGGTCGCGGCGGTCGACTTGCCGGCCCCCATGAAGCCGATTAGGACGAATGCCATCCGATCCGCTGTTCGTAGGCGTGCACGGCCTCGCGGACGTCGTCGATGTGGTCGCCGCCGAACTTCTGCCGGTACGCGTCGGCGAGCACGAGCGCGACCATCGCCTCCCCCACCACACCCGCGGCGGGCACCGTGCAGGAGTCCGTGCGCTCGCGCAGCGCCTGCGCGGGCTCATGCGTCGAGGTGTCGACCGAGCGCAGCGGCTTCGTGAGCGTCGGCAGCGGCTTCATCGCGCCGCGCACCACCAGCGGACAGCCGGTGGTCATGCCGCCCTCGAGGCCCCCCGAGCGGTTGCTCTCGCGGTAGTAGCCGCGCTCGGGCGCGAAGAAGATCTCGTCGTGCGCTTCCGAGCCCGGCAGGCCGGCGACGGTGAAGCCGTCGCCGATCGCCACGCCCTTCAGCGCCTGGATCGAGCAGATCGCCATCGCCAGGCGCCCGTCCAGGCGCTCCTCCCAGGAGATGTGCGAGCCGAGGCCCGGCAGCAGCCCGAAGGCCCGCACCTCGAACACGCCGCCGAGCGACTCGTTGGCCTTGCGCAGCTTGTCGATCTCGCGCACCATCGCCTTCGAGGCGTCCGCGTCCAGGCAGCGCACGGGCGAGGCGTCGACGTCGACGAAGTCCGCCGCCGTGAGCTCGCGCTCGCCCGCCGGCGCGTGCACCGAGGCGATCTGGATCACGTGTGAGTAGACCTCCACGCCGAGCGCGCGCAGGAACGCCTTGCACAGCGCCCCGCCCGCCACGCGCGCCGCGGTCTCCCGCGCGGAGGCCCGCTCGAGGATGTTGCGCACGTCGCTCTGCTTGTACTTCTGCGTCCCCACCAGGTCCGCGTGTCCAGGCCGCGGCAGGTGCACCTCGGGCACCTGCTCCTCCACGGGCCACGGGTTCATCCGCTCCTCCCAGTTGGCGTAGTCGCGGTTTTCCACCTGCAGCGCGATCGGGCCGCCGAGCGTGCGCCCGTGGCGAACGCCGCCCGTGATCGCGGCGCTGTCTCGCTCGATCTTCATGCGCCCGCCGCGGCCGTGGCCGAGCTGGCGGCGCGCCATGTCGCCGTTGATCCGCTCGGCCTCGAGCGCCAAGCCGGCCGGAAGCCCCTCGACGATGCACGTGAGGCCGGGGCCGTGCGACTCGCCGGCGGTGATGAGACGGAGCGCCATCGCCCCTAGCTTATTTGCTGGGGACTCGGCGGCCGTGCCGCCGGGGACTCAGCGGCTGTGGTGGTGGCGCCGCGCGGTGCGCGCACGGGCCGCCGAGGCGGAGTGGCTGGAGAACGCCAGCACGCCGAGCCGCTTGGAGTAGTGCAGATAAGGGATCGCCACCAGGCCGGAGCGACGCAGCACTTCGCGACCCGCCTTCGAGATCCCCGCCAGCGGGCTCTTGACCGAGCCGGCGTGCGCCTTGCTGGCGGCGATCGTCACGACCCTCAGTTCGTAGAGCACCGACGGCCCGCCGCTCGGCGGCAGGTATTCCAGCTGCTCGCTCTGCCCAGGCCGGAGGTTGATCGCCGCGCACTGCGCCGCGTTCGGCAGGCAGTTGGCGCTGCCGCGCAGGATCGCTTCGCCGACGACCGTGAACGTCGCGCTGTGCCCGGCGGTCGTCACACCCCTGTAGACGAGCAGCGGCAGCCTGGCGGAGGGCAGCGGCGTCAGCAGCTTGAGGTTCGCGTACGGCGTCAGCGTCGCCGCCAGCGGGTCCGTCCCCGCGGGGATCACGCCGAACAGCACGGCCACGCGGTATGTCGTTTTCGGCTTCGACGGCGTCGACGGTTTCGACGGCGCCGTTTCTTTGGACGTGGTCGTCGTCGGCGAGGAGCCCGTCGTCGGCGATCCGGTCGTGGAAGGAGTCGCGGCGGCGGCGGCTTTGCTCGTCTTCACGGGCAGCGGGACGAACGGGTCGCGTGCGGTCCCGCGGTGCTGCGCCTTCGTGCCTTCGGTCGTCTCCGCGACCGGCTTTTCGGTGTTCGCCTGGCTGACGGTCAGCTTCGACGGGGGGACGCTCGAAGTGACCGGAGCGACCGCGGCCGTGGGCGTCGAGGAGCTCGAGGACCCGCCGATGACCACGTAGGCGATCGCCGCGAGCAGAGCCACGCCCACCAGGGCCACGACCGGCAGCAGGCGTCGGTCGGAGAGGTCCGTCTTCAGTGCGTTGAGAAAGTCGGTCATGGGTTCACCGTGACGGTCGCCGGGGCGGTCGGGGAGCTGGGCGCTCCGGTGGTCGAAGCTGGGGTGCTGGCGCCGGCGGACGAGGCAGCTGTCCCGCCAGCGGCCGCCGGCTCATCTCCCGGGAGCACGTACGCGCTCGCGGTGACAGTGCCGGTGAGTTCGTTGCTCGTGCCCGCGCCCGATTTGTTGGCAGGGGTCAGGCTCACGCCCTGGATCGTCAGCAGGCGCCCGTTGACCTTCAGCGTGCCCGCGGCGGTGCGCGTCGTAAGGTCGGTCAGCTTGTGCATCAGCCTTTCCAGGTCGAAGAAGCTCCCGCCGAGGACGAACGAGAACGGCATCGCGGTGAAGCCCGCCGCGACGGCGGTCGCTTCCGCGCTGCTCGCGGGACTCGCGCCAGCCGCGCCGTCGGTGCTCGAGATCGAGGAGAAGAACACGTTGCGCTGCCGGGTCGCGCGTGCGAGCTGGTAGATCAGCGACGGCACTTCCTTCTCCGCGGGCACGGCTTTTCCGAGGCTCACGATCGAGCTGTAGGCGGCCGCGTACTGCGACTGCGCGGCGCGCGCTTTGGAGAGCTCGCCTTCGGCCGCGCTCAGCGCGGCCTGGGCGCTCGTCACTTCGGCGCTGACGCTGCTCGCCTTCTTGCGCTCCGGGGAGACGACGAGCATCCACCCGGCGCCGAGAACCGCCACGACGATCACTGTCATCAGGACGATGCGGTCACGGGCGGTCATCGTGCGGCGCTCCCATAGCTCGTGGAGGAAGGTGTCGAGGCGCTCGAGCCGGCGCTGTCGGCGACCGTGCTCGTGGAAGTCGTGGGCGCGACGGGCGTCGGTAGCGCGGCGAACGTGATCGTCGCCGAGAAGGCCGGGTTGCCACCCGCGCATCCCCCGCCAGCGCCACCACCGCCGCCACCACCGGTGGGCGCGGCCGCGGTCGAGCTCTGCAGCGATACCTCGCTGACGCCGTCGATCAGACGCAGGCGCTCGAGCATCCGCGCCACCGTCTTCTGGTTGACCGCGCAGCCAGCGAGCGTGAACGTGGGGACGCTGCCCGGGGGCGTGGCGGACGCCACGGTCGAGGCGGGCGTGGCGGGCGCGTTCGAAGGCACGGGCTTGGCGACCGTGGCGCTGCTCGACCCCGAGCCGATCGCCCCCTCCAACGAGGTGAACGACACGCCGACCGGCACGATGCGCCCGAATTCGTGGAACGCGTGAGCCCAGTCGAAGCGCGACGCGACGAGCGTCTCGACGGCCTGCATGCGCTGGTCGCGCAGCGAGACGAAGGAGGTGTAGGGCGCGAGCTGGCTCGCGGCGCTCTGCGCGCTCTGCGCCTGCGCGGTGAGCGACGCGGCCCGCGCGCGACTGCTCGTCATGTCGTGCTTGGCCATGCCGTAGAGCACCGCCAGCAGAGCCACGCCGGCGAGCAGCGCGAGCACGGCGTAGGCCCCGCCCTCGGAGCGGCCAGCACCGACGGCCGCGCCCTCGCGCTGTGCCGCCGGGATCAGGTTTACGGCCTTCATTGCGGCGCCTCCGAGGCCGCGAGCCCGGCGGCGACGGCCAGCCGGTGGGCGGAGACGTGGTCCGCCACGTGCTCGTCGCAGAGTCCGATCGTCTCGCTGCGCACCTGCAGGCCAAGCGATGCCTGCAGCGCCTGCGCGAATCCGGGGATGTCCTGAGCGGAGCCGCTGAGGATGACGTGGGAGACATCGCCGCCGCCGTCCTGTGAGCGGTGGAAGTCCAGCGAGTTGCGGACCTCGCCGGAGATCTCGCGAATGCCGCTCTCGAGCACCGTCGCGAGCTCGGCGTCAGATGACGTCTGCGGGGCGGAGAGGGGCTCGACGACGGGCGCGGGCGACTCGCTCTCGCCACCGTCCTCGACCGGCTCGACCTGCTCGGCCATGGCCGGGTCCTCGTTCTCATCCGCGGCCTTCTCCTCGACGACGGGCTCCTGCACGATCGGCACGGGCGTGGGCGCGGGCGCGGTGAGGTCGGCGGCCGCGAGCAGCTCGCGCGCCTCGGTCAGCGCGATGCCGCGACGCTCGGCCAGTTCGACGGCCATGCCCTCGAGGCCGCTTCCGACCACGCGGGTGAAGTGACAGATCTTGCCCTCGGCGATCGCGAGGTTCGTGAGGCCGTCCACGTTCAGGTAGAGCACCCGTGCGGACTGCTCGGGGTCGGCGCGATACAGCGAGCGGATCAACGCGAAGGCGGAGAGGTCGACGCCCTCGAGCGTGAGCCCCGCGCGACGGACCGCGGCGAGCAGCTTTTCGACCATGTCGCGCTGAGCGGCCACGAGCACGACGCGCTGGCGCGGCCCGGCGGGGGTGTCCACGACGCCGAGCGGGTGGAAGTCGAGCACCGCGTTGCTGAGCGGCATCGGCACCTGGTCCTGAGCCTGGAAGGTGACCGCCGCGGCGAGTTCCTTGTGGTCGGTGACGGGGGGAAGTTCGAGCGTGCGCAGGACCGTACGCTGGTTGGCCACGCCGACGCGGACGCGCTTGTTCATCTTGCTCTGTCCGAACAGCTCGCGCAGCGCGTCGCTGAGGACGTCCTGGTCCATCACTTCGCCGTCACGAACCACGTCCGCCGGCAGCGGCAGCGCCGCTGCCTGCTCGGCCAGGATCGAGCCGTTGACCCTGGCCTTCACCGCGGCGATGAAGCCCGGCTGGATGTCCAGGCCGACGACATCGGCGCCGGAGCGGCGGCCGATGTTCATGTTGAGCTTCAGGCTCGGAGTTGGGATTCGTGAGGGGAGTTGCATGATCGGTGTGGCGGAGGTTTCGATCCTCCGCAGGAGGGGTATCGGCGCTAACTCCTCGACGCTTTAGTGAACGAAGTGATTGACGTAGAGATCGACCAGCCGCTGTCCCACGAAGATCGCGCTCAGCGCGCCCAGCGCGAGGAACGGACCGAACGGAACAGCGGTCTTGCGTCCCTCCCGCGCGCCCTTGCGCGCGATCACGACCATGCCGAGCAGAACGCCCGTGATCAATGCGATCAGAATCGCCGGGGCGACCGCGGCGCCGAGGAACAGGCCCATCATCCCCGCCAGCTTCACGTCGCCCATGCCCATCCCGCCCGGATAGGCGAGCGCGGCGAGCAGCAGGAACCCGCCCGCGCCCGCGCCCGCGAGCAGCCGCTCGGGCTCCCCCGAAGGGTCTAGCGCCAGGCCGATGCCCAATGCGAGCAACGCCCCGAGGGCGGTGATGCGGTTGGGAATGATGCGGTGCTCGAGGTCGATCAGCGCGGCCGGCACGATCAGCAGGATCAGCACGATCGCAAGCGCTATCTCGACGGTCGCTTCGTGGCTCAACACCGCACCGACGCACAGCGCCGCGGTGAGCGCCTCCACGAGCGGGTAGCGAATCGAGATCGACTCGCCGCAGCCGCGGCAGTGTCCACGCAACAGCAGCCACGATACGACGGGGATGTTGTCGTAGGGCTTCACCGGCGTTCCGCAGCGAGTGCAGTGCGACGCCGGGGTGAGCAGCGACTCCTGGCGCGGCAGACGGTAGGCGACGACGTTCAGGAACGATCCGAAGATCGCGCCGAGCAGTCCCGCCAATGTCACAGCCTCCATGGTCAGCTACTCGGCAGATACGACGGGACGCTTGAGCTTTGTTCGAGCCTGACGCTTGGCGAGCATGAGAGGCGCTCGCCCGGGAAGCTCACCAGCTGTTGTTGGAACAGCCGCCTTTGTTACTCGTTTCGGCTTTGCACGTGCGCGACACTTCGCCGTTTTCTTTGTGCGTGATCGTGAACGTGTCGCCGCTCCCGCCCGGAGCCACCGCGGTCACGACGTAGCCCTTGCCGGCTTCCTGTTCTTTGGCGATCGTCAGATAGGCGTTGTTGTTACCCGCGGCCGTCTGGATCGCCGAGTCATATTCGCGCAGGACTTTCGGTTCGATGCCCGCGAACGAGCCGGCGTGGTCGGTCGCGTAAGTTTCGGCCGCCAACCCCGCCGTGCGAGCCGTTTCCTTCGCCGCCGCGTCGTACGCCTTGCTTTTCTGATTCAGGAACGAGGGGATCGCGATCGCGGCCAGAATGCCGATGATCAGGATCACGACGAGAAGCTCGATCAGGGTGAAGCCCCGATCGCTTCGCATGTTCTGCTGTAGCCGACGCATCATCACCTCCCCTATCGGCATCGAATTCGAGTTCTTTACGAACTCGTCTGGAAATACAACGAAAAGAGGCGGCTCGTAGGCCGCCCCCTCCGCACTGCTTTGAGTCTCTGCCCGATGCAGAGCTCAGATGCTGATTACCAGGTGCCGCTCGCGGCTCCGTTGCAGCCGGTTTTCGAGCCTTTCGTGCTCGCGCACGTGCGGCTGATCACCCCGGCGGAGCTCCTGCTGATGGTGAATTCGTCACCGGTGCTCGCGGCCGTCGCGGTCACGGAGTACGTTTCCGCCGCGGGCGAGGTCGCGCTGATGTAGGCGTTGTTACCACCAGCGGCGGTCTGAATCGTCGCCTCGTATGCTTTCAATTCAGCGGCGGTCACTTTCGTGTATTCGCCGTTGTTGTCCGTGGCGATGGTCTCCGCCGCGGTCTGAGCCGTACGTGCAAGCTCCTTCGCCGAAGCGTCGTACGCCTTGCCTTTCTGGTTCAGGAACGACGGAATCGCGATCGCGGCCAGAATGCCGATGATCAGGATGACGACCAAGAGCTCGATGAGGGTAAAACCACCCTCATCACTCGAGCGCTGGCGCAGTCGATACAACATGGTGATCCTCCTAGGATCGCTTACATGGGCGCCAGCCCTCGGTAATCGCCTCAAGCGGCGATGCGTCCCCCTGATTCGAGAGCCGCCGGCTTTGCTACGCACCTTTCGGATGCTTGCCTTGGCACCTCGGCACTGGCCTTGTCAGCCCGTGCATCGACTCCCCTAAAGACGACCTTTATAGCTGCATGAAACCCTGGACGCATTATTTCTCTATTACGACGGCCTCCCGCGGCGCTGGCGCGTCGTTGGCCGGCCACTTCGCCTGGGCGTCGGTGTCCGCCACGCGCACCCCGCCGCCGCCGCACCACGGGCAGACCGTCTCGCTGGGAGTCCCGCCGAGGCTGCTGATCACCTTGCCGCTGCCGCGGCACGGCATACACTCCCGCGGCTCATGGGACCCCTCGAGCCGATCCTCGCCGTCGCCGTTGTCGCTCTCGCGGGCCATCTTGCGTTGAGACTAGCGTTCCCGAGATGAGAAGAGGAGGCAGACGCGCCGAGTGGGCCGCGGTGGCGGCGATCACGCTCGGCGCTGCGGCGCTGCGGCTGCTCTACATCGGCAAGGTCTCGCCCGACCCGTTCTACGACGCCGCGGTGCGCAGCATGGCGCTGTCGTGGCATAACTTCTTCCTCGGCGCGTTCGAGCCCAGCGGCAGCGTGTCGATCGACAAGCCGCCGATCGACCTGTGGCTGCAGGTCGCGAGCGTGAAGCTGCTCGGGTTCAACTCGACGACCCTGAAGCTGCCCGAGGCGTTCGCGGGGATCGCCTCCGTACCGCTGCTGTTCGCGGCCGTGCGCCGCATGTGGAGCGCCACCGCCGGGCTCGCCGCGGCCGCGGCGCTCGCCGTGCTGCCCGTCGAGGTGATCACCTCGCGCAGCGACACGATGGACGCGGTCATGATGCTCACGCTCGTGCTCGCGCTGCTGGCGCTCGTGCGCGCCGCCGAGACCGGTCGCCGCACGTGGCTGCTCGCCGGCGCGGCGGCGCTCGGGCTGGCGTTCAACGTCAAGCTGCTCGAGTCGCTCGTCGCGCTCCCCGGCCTCGCGGTCTTCCTCTATCTCGGGCTCCCTGGAACCCGCGCGCATCGCCTGTCGCGGATGGCGCTCGCCGCGGTCCTCTACGTGGCGGTCGCGCTGTCGTGGCTCACCGCCACGCTGCTCGTGCCCGCGCACGATCGTCCGTACGCGATCGGGTCGAGCAACGGCAGCGCGTGGAACGCCGCGTTCGTGTTCAACGGCACCGACCGATTGGGCGGCAAATCTCCCGAACCGCAGCCCGGCGCGTACAAACCCGGCCATCGCTACCCCGTCGCCACGCAGGCCGACCGCGATCGCATCCCGATCGTCCCGCCCTCCGCCACGCGTCTGCTGAGCCGCATCGGCCCGCTCTCCGGCCAGCGCCTGGGGATGGAGGTGCTGCTCGCCCTGCTGCTCGGGATACCCGCGCTGCTGTGGGGGGCGCGCGGCGGGCGGGGCTGGGATGCGAATACGGACCCCGCCGCGCGCGAGGCGAGGGCGCGGATGCGTCGCGCGAGCGCGGCGGGCGTGGGGCTGTGGATGCTGACGGGGATCGTGCTGTTCAGCCACATGGCGCGCCTGCACCCGCGCTACGTCGAGGGCTTCACCCCCGCGGTGGCCGCGATGCTCGGGATCGGCGTCGCCTGGGCGCTGGCCCCGTCCAGCGAGCGCAGGCGGGCCAACGTGCGGCTGGCGGTCCTCACGGGGTCTCTCCTCGTCGCGGTCCTCTACGGCGAGCGTCTGCTCTACGGCACCCCCGGGATCTGGTGGCTGTCCCTGCTTTGTGCGCTCGGCGCGATTACGCTGGCAGCGCTCGCCCGCGCCCCAGGCGCCCCCTCGCCTGCGGCGCCCGCGAGTACCCCCGGCGCCCCCTCCGCGGCGACGCCCGCGCCCCGCGCCCCGCGGCGCGATTCGCTCGCGCGCGCCGGCGCCGTGACTCTCACGCTCGTGTCGATCCTCGCGATCCCCTTGCGCGCGGACGTAACGGCGATCGAAACCCACATCACTTTCGCGGGCTACGTCGGCGCTATGCCGAGCGAGCAGCAGCGGCTGGTGAGCTCCTACGTGCGCGCTCACCAGCGCGGCGCGCGCTACGAGCTGGCGGCCGCGTCCGCGACCGCGATCGGCTCGCTGATCGTGCAGGACGCCGGACCGGTGCTGGTGCTGACAACCTATGCCGGACGCGTGTTCACACCGATCGACAGGCTGCGGCGACTCACCGCCCAGGGGCAGGTGCGCTACGCGTTCCTGAACTCGGTCTGCGGCCGCAGGGCCACGCACGCCAATCCGGCGTGCTCGGCGCCCGTGAAGTGGGTGCGCGAACACGCGAGCGACGTCTCGCGGGAGGCGGGGCTGAGCAGGACCGGGCTGCTGTACCGGTTGCCTGGGGTCGCGCCGTGAGCGCGCCCGACACGCAGACCCAGCAGCTGCGAACGCTCGCCGAGGGAGCACGCAAGGCCGGACGCCTGGCTCTCGACACGGAGTTCATGGGCGAGGGCCGCTACCGGACGCTGCTGTGTCTCGTGCAGCTCGCGATCCCCGAGGGCGCCCACCCTGAAGGGCACGGGCAGGAGGGCGAGCGCACGCTGATCGTCGACCCGCTCGCGGAGGGACTCGACGGCTCGCCCCTGTGCGACGTGCTCGCCGACCCCGCGATCGAGGTGGTCGTGCACGCGGGACGGCAGGACATCGCGCTGATGCGCAGGCACTTCCACACGGAGGTGAGCAACGTGTTCGACACGCAGGTCGCGGCGGGCTTCGCGGGCCTCGGCGCGCAGAGCTCATATGACTCGCTGCTCACCGACATCCTCGGTCTGCGGGTGGAGAAGACCGCGAGCTTCACCCGCTGGGACGCGCGCCCGCTCTCACGCGAGCAGGTCGAGTACGCGCGCGGGGACGTCGTGCACCTGCTCGAGCTCGCCAGCGAGCTCGAGCGGCGCCTGGCCGCGCTCGGGCGCCTGGAGTGGGCGCGGGAGGAGTGCGAGCCGCTCGCGAGCTCCAGCGACGAGCGCATCCCCGAGACGATCTTCGCGCGCCTGCCACGCATCGGCGGCCTGAGCGCCTCCGCGCGCCCGGTCGCGCGCGAGCTGGTGGAGTGGCGCGAGCAGACCGCCGAGCGCCAGAACCGGCCCGTCCAGGGCGTGCTCAGCGACGCCGCGCTCGTCGAGCTCGCAAGGCGCAAGCCGGCCTCGCGCGGCGAGCTGGAGAAGATCCGCGGCGTCGGCGCCAACGGCTCGGGCAGACGCGCCGACGATCTTCTGCAGGCGATCCAGCGCGGCCGCGAACGCGAGCCCGATCCCCCGCCGCCCGGATCGCGCCCCCCGGCCCCCAGGCCAGACGACGCGCCGCTCGTGGCGCTCGGCGAGGCGCTGCTGCGCGCAAGGGCGCGCGAAGCCGGGCTCGCCTATGAGCTCCTCGCCGCCCGCGCAGACCTGCAGGCGATCGTCGCCGCCGCCCGCGGCGGCGAGAAGGAGGCCGACGTGCGCACCCTGCGCGGCTGGCGCCGGGAGCTGGCCGGAGCGGAGCTTCTGGAACTCCTCGACGGCGCCGTCTCACTCTCCGTCAGCGACGGAAAGATTCACATCTCGCCGTAAGAAGTCAGCGGTGGAGCGCTAACCAATGTGGTTGTAAACTTCAAACAGCGGCAGGTACATCGAGATCACGATGAAGCCCACGATGCCGCCGATCACCACGATCATGATCGGCTCGAGGATCGACGTGAGCGCCTTCACCGACGCTTCCACCTGTTCCTCGTAGAACTCCGCGACCCGGTCGAGCATCTGGTCGAGCGCGCCCGTCTCCTCGCCGACGCCGACCATGTGCGTGACCATCGCGGGGAACAGCGGCGCCGCGGCCAGCGGCGCGGCGATCGTCCCGCCTCGCTTGACCGACGCGATCACGCCGTCCATCGCTTCCTCGACGGCGACGTTGCCGCCCGTACGCCCGGTGATCTCCAGGGCCTGCAGCAGCGGAACGCCGGCGCTCGTGAGCGAGGCGAGCGTGCGCGACCAGCGCGCGACGGCGACCTGCTGGACGATCGTGCCGATCTTCGCGGGCACGTGCAGGCGGAAGTGGTCCCACTGGCGCCGTCCCCATGAGGTTTTCTTCCACTTCACGAACGCGAAGATCGTCGCGGCGGTGGAGAGGAACATCAGCCACCAGTAGCCGGTGACCATTTCCGAGAGGAACACCGACACCTGCGTGAGCTTGGGAAGCTCTCCGCCGAACTGCTTGAACACGCCGACGAACACCGGCACGAGGAAGGCGACGAGCGCCATCATCACGCCGACGGCGAAGATGATCACGAGGACCGGATAGACCATCGCGGATTTGATCTGCCGGCGCAGCGCGGCGTCCTTCTGCAGCTGGTCGGCGACGCGGAGGAGCGCGTCCTCGAGCACACCACCCATCTCCCCCGCCTGCGTCATCGCGACGAACAGCGGGTTGAACACCTTCGGGTGGCGAGCCATCGAGTCGCTCAGCGACAGACCCGCCTCGACATCCTTGCGCACGGCGACGATCGTTTCTTTGAGGTACTTGCTCTCGGTCTGCTCCTCGAGCACGTACAGCGCTCGCAGGATGCTCATGCCGGAGGTGATCATCGTCGCGAGCTGGCGCGAGAAGACCGCCAGCTCGGCGGGCTTGACGCGCTTCATGAAGCCGAATTCGATGTCCTTCGAGCCGCCCTTGTCGGTGATGTCGAGGACGATCAGGCCGCGCTGCTTGAGCTGGTCGGAGACCGCCTGCTTGGACTCGGCCTCGACCTCGCCGCGGGCCTTGCCGCCGGCTGCGTCGATGGCCTTGAAGACGTACGTGCTCATCGCGCGATGCCTATGCCGCCGCCAGCGTGCCCGCGCCCAGCAGTCGCCTCAGCTCCTCCGGGGTCGACGAGCGCGCTTCGGCGAGCTTCTGCGTGATCTTGTTCTGGCGCACGAGCGTCGAGAGCGAGGCGTCCATCGTCTGCATCCCCGCCGCGGAGCTGGTCTGCAGCACGGAGTAGATCTGGTGGGTCTTGCCCTCGCGGATCAGGTTGCGGATCGCGGGGTTCGGCACGAGCACCTCACACGCCGCCACGCGACCGGAGCCGTCGGCGGTGGGCAGCAGCTGCTGGGTCATGATGCCCTGCAGCGCGACCGACAGCTGCACCCGCACCTGGCCCTGCTGGTGGGCGGGGAACACGTCGATGATGCGGTCGATCGTCTGCGCGGAGTCCTGCGTGTGCAGCGTCGCGAACACGAGGTGGCCGGTCTCGGCCGCGGTCAGCGCGGTGGAGATCGTCTCCAGGTCGCGCATCTCTCCGACGAGGATCACATCCGGGTCCTGGCGCAGCGCGGCCTTCAGCGCGTCGCCGAAGCTCTGTGCGTCGGAGCCGAGCTCGCGCTGGTTGACGATGCACTTCTTGTGGCCGTGCAGGAACTCGATCGGGTCCTCGATCGTCATGATGTGCTCCTCGCGCGTGCTGTTGATCTCGTCGATCATCGCCGCCAGCGAGGTGGACTTGCCCGAGCCGGTCGGGCCGGTCACGAGCACGAAGCCGCGCGGACGGCGCGTGAACTCGTGCACCGCCGCGGGCAGGCCGAGCTCGTCGATCGAGGTCATGCCGAACGGGATCAGACGGAACGCGGCGCCGATCGCGCCGCGCTGGTAGTAGGCGTTGACGCGGAAGCGGGCGTGGCCGGGGATCGAGTAGGCGAAGTCCAGCTGCCAGTCGGTCTCGAGGCGCTGGCGCTGGTCGCCGGTGAGGATCGAGTAGACGATCTCGCGGGTGTCCGTCGTCGCCAGCTTGGGGTATTCCTCGAGCGGCACCAGGCGTCCGCGGACGCGCACCGTGGGGTGGGCGCCGGAGGTCAGGTGCAGGTCGGAGGCGCGGCGGTTGACGACCTCCATCAGGAGGTCAGCGAAATCTATATCCATGCCCGCCCATCGACAGATCCGGGGGCGGCCATTAGCGGATGCGTTGCGACCCATCGCGCCGCTGGACGAAAATGTGAGCTACCCACTGCCGATCACCCGTGCGATCTCCGAGATCGAGGTGCGTCCCTCTCTCACCTTCTGCAGCCCGTCGTCGCGCAGGCGCGTCATTCCCTGTTCCACCGCCACGTCGCGGATCGCCTCCGCCGGGCGGCGTTCGAGCGCCAGGTTCTGGATCTCGGGCGACATCTTCATCACCTCGTACAGACCCACCCGTCCGCGGTAGCCGCTGCCCGCGCAGCGCCTGCAGCCCGCCGGCTCATACGCCTCGAGCTCCACGCGCGCCTTGTAGCCGCTTTCCTGGAGGACTTTCGCGGGGATGATCGTGCGGCGCTTGCAGTTCGGGCAGAGCATCCGCGCGAGACGTTGCGCGACGACGCAGTCCAGCGCCGAGGCGACGAGGAACGGCTCGATGCCCATCTCGATCAGGCGCGTGATCGCCGACGGCGCGTCGTTGGTGTGGAGCGTCGAGAGCACGAGGTGCCCGGTGAGCGCCGACTCGACCGCGATCTGCGCGGTCTCGCGGTCGCGGATCTCCCCCACCATGATCACGTCGGGGTCCGCGCGCACCATCGCGCGTAGCCCCATCGCGAACGTCAGCCCCATCTTCGCCGCCACCTGCACCTGCGTCAGGCCCGCCATTTCGTACTCCACCGGGTCCTCGACGGTGATGATGTTCTTCTCCGGCGTGTTCAGCAGCTTCAGCGCCGCGTACAGCGTCGTCGACTTCCCCGAGCCGGTCGGGCCCGTGACGAGCACCGCGCCGTGGGTCTCCTGGCAGGCGTGTTCGAAGCGCTCGCGCTCCGCCGAGGCCATGCCGAGCTTGTCCAGCTCCACGACCACCGAGGCCTTGTCGAGGACGCGCATCACCGCCCCCTCGCCGTGCACGCTCGGCAGCGTCACGACGCGCAGGTCGACGTGGCGGCCGTCGACGACGAGCCCCACGCGCCCGTCCTGGGGCAGGCGCTTCTCGGCGATGTTCAGCTCGGCCATGATCTTGATGCGCGAGATCACGCCCGCGGCCGTCTTGCGCGGCACGGTCGTGACGTCCTGCAGCACGCCGTCGATGCGGAAGCGCACGCGCATCTCCTTGCCGTCGGGCGCGAGGTGCATGTCGGATGCGCCCTGCTCGACCGCCTGCGCGACGAGCTGATTGACGAGCTTGATGACGGGCGCGTCTTCGGAGGTCTCGTGCAGCGCTACGAGCTCGTCCTCGTCGACGTCCTCGTGCGCGTCGGACTCCCCGACGACGTCTTCCAGGCGGTCCAGGCGCGAGACGAGCGCCGCGATGTCTTCCGGCGGCGCGACCGCCACGCGGATCTCGTAGCCGGTCATGATCGCGATGTCGTCGACCGCGAGCACGTTCGACGGGTCGGCCATCGCGACGAGCAGCGTGCGCTTGTCCGCGAACGCCACCGGCACCGCCTGGTAGCGCTTCGCGACCGCGGTGCTCACGAGGTTCGCCGCGGACATGTCGACGGTGAAGATCCCCAGGTCGAGATGGTCGAGGCCGTAGCGCTCCGCCAGGGCGCGCGAGAGCGCGTCGGGGGTGATCGCGTTGTGCGCCAGCAGCACGCTCTCCGGCGTCGTGCCGGATGTGCGCGACGCATCCAGCGCCTCGTCCACCTGGCGCTGGGAGGCGAGCCCCATCGCGACGATCACGTCCGTGAGGAACCGCTGCGAGGAGCCGGTCGCGGAGGGCTTCGTGATGCCGGTCATCGCACCGTTCGCGGACGGATCGGAGAAGTCCTCCGCGAGCCCGTCTTCAGGCGCGGGCGAGGACTGCTTGGCGAGGTGGATGTCAGCCGGCGGTTCGTCCTCGAGCACGTGCTCGATCTCGACCGCCGGTTCGTCCTGCAGGACGCGCTCGCGCTCGATCCGCGGCCCCTGGCGCGCGACGCGGTCGAGGTCGTCCAGGCGCGGGTCGCTGTCGTCCAGCTCGCCGCGTTCGACCGAGATCAACGGTTCGACGGCGCTCTCGCGGTCGAGGTCGAAAATCGCGTTCAGGTCGGTGTCGGTCGGCGGCGGGAGATCGCTCATCGCGCGCCCCCCGCCGCGCCGGCGCGGACCGCTCGCGCGCTCCACGTCGTGTGGCGGCTACCCGCCGGCGCCCTCCCCGCGGGCAGCGTCGAGCATGACGTCGCGGGGCGGCTCCACGCCCGTCCAGATCTGGAAGCTGAGCGCTCCCTGCGCGACGAGGACCTCGAGACCGTCGACCGTGCGCGCGCCATGTGCTCTGGCGGCTGCCAAAAGCTCCGTGGGGGCGCGTGAGCGGTAGACCAGATCGACGACATTTGAGTACTCACCGACTTGATCGAACGTCAAACCGAGTTGGTTGAGCGCCTCAGCCTCAGTAGCCGAGCGTTCTACGCCGCCCGCCTCCAGCCCGACCGAAGTGCAGTTGACGAGCAGATCCGCCGGCTCGGGGTCGGTCGCGAAGCGGACCCCGAGATCGTTCGCGAGCGCCCGTGCGCGCTCGTGCGTGCGGTTCCACACCGACACCTCGCTCGCGCCCGCTTCGCGCAGCGCCCACGCCGCCGCGCGCGCGCTCCCGCCCGCGCCCAGCACGAGCACGCGCGGGTGGGCGGGCATGTCGGCCAGGGCGCCGAGCGCCGCGATCAGGCCCGGAGCGTCGGTGTTCTCCGCGTGGATCGCGCCGTCCTCGGCGAACGTCAGCGTGTTCGCCGCGCCGATCTCCCGCGCCGGCGCGGTCGCGTCGGTGGCGAGCTCGAGCGCGGCGTGCTTGTGCGGGATCGTCACGTTCGCTCCGTGGAAGCCCGCCGCTCCCAGAGCGCGCGTAGTCTGCGCGAACAGGCTCGGAGGGACGGGCAGGCGCTGGTAGCGCCAGTCGGTCATACCCAGGGCGTCCAGCGCAGCGTTGTGCATCGCCGGCGAGCGGCTGTGCGCGACCGGCCAGCCGAGTACGCCCAGACGTCGCATCACTTCTTCTTCTTGCACGTCGGCGGGTGTCCGCCGTTCCCGCTAACCGCCGCGCGGTAGGCCGCGGCGTTGACTTCGAACGCCGACTGGCTGTCCGAGAACACCTGCTCGCCGCAGCCGTCCGCGGCGGCGACGTAGTAGAGGTAGTCGACGTGCGCGGGGTACGCCGCGGCGTGGATCGACGCGTTGCCGGGGTTCGAGATCGGCGTCGGCGGCAGGCCCGTGCGCGTGCGCGTGTTGTACGGCGAGTCGATTCGCAGCTGCGATTCGGTCAGTTCGCGCGCGTACGTCGCGATCCCTTTCTGTTTCTCCACCGCGTAGTAGATCGTCGCGTCGATCCCCAGCGGGATCCCTTCGTGGAGGCGGTTGTAGATGACCGCCGCGATCTTCGCGCGGTCGCCTGGGATCTGCGCCTCGCGCTCGACCATCGACGCGACCGTCAGCAGCTCGTACGGCGTCACGTGCAGGTCGCGGGCGCGCGCGATCTGACTCGCGGTGAAGTTTTCGCGGAACGCCGTCAGCTGCGCTTTCACGAGCCTCTCGACCGGTGCGCCGGTGTTCATGTCGTACGTCGCCGGGAACAGGAAGCCTTCCAGGCTCGTCGTGCCGCCCGGGGCGCCGTAGTCGCTGGGTCGCAGCCGCGAGGAGCGCCGCGACGCCTTCGCGTAGCTGCCGCTCAGGTGCTTCGCCGATGCGATTTCCGCGATCTGCGCGCGCGTCTTGCCCTCCGGGATCAGCACCTTCACCACGACCGGCGCCGCGATCGTTTTCGTGTGTTCGGGACGCAGCAGTTCAACCAGCAGCAGGCCCACAGCCGCCACCACCGCAAGCAGAGCCACCACTGCCCCAATGCGAGCGAGCGGCAATGGTTTGTGGGATGAGTCTGTGACCTGTATTGGCAGAGGCTCGACCACGGACTCCGGTGGCGGAGGAGGCGGAGTTGGTGGTGGCGAAGGAGTCACCGGCGGCGGAGCCGGCGCCTCGGCGGGAAGCTGTCCACGCCGGCGCAGGCGCTCTTCGCGGTCGCGTTCGCGCTCCTCGGCGGTGCGTTCGTGCGTGGGCCGTGATCGATCGCCGCGGGGCACGCCAGGGACCCTAACGCGATCGGGCGGCGAGCCAGCTTTCGAGGATGTGCGCCGCCGCGCGCGAGTCCTCGCTCGTCGTGAACGGTGGGCGGGAGATCGATTCACGCTGCGCCATGCGCGTGGTGAAACGCTCGTCGTGCATCTCCACCGGGACGCCCTCGCCGAGGTACTTCGCGAGGCGCTCGGCGAACGCGCGCGTCTCGCGCGTCTGCTCGGTGTCCGCTCCGCTCAGCGACAGCGGCAGCCCCACGACGACGCGGTCCACCTCGCGCTCGCGGACGAGCTCGCGCAGCTGCGTGATCCCGCGTCTGCTCGCGGGGCGCTGCACCGTGTCGATCGGCGTCACGATCGTGCCCGTCGGGTCGCTCAGCGCGCAGCCGCAGCGGGC
>DASUPL010000108.1:0-6487 GCA_036281155.1 Solirubrobacteraceae bacterium
TCGCTGGTAGAGGCCGATTCGCCCACGACGTCCTCCACGAACACCGGCCAGAACGCTGATGATGTGCGGCTGGGGCGCAGAGGGAGGGCCGCATGAGTCGTCCAGCCGTGCGACCAGGCCCATCGAGTCACCAGGCCGGAAATCCCCGTGCCAGTGGGGTATCTCGCGGGTTTTCGACGGCGAATGGTTCTGCTCCCCCGCAGTCCCTCACCTACCTCACGGCCAGCCGTCTCCATCTCACCCGGCAGGCCATGTCCGATCTCGATTGGCAGCTCCTTGTCTTCGTCCACGATGGACGCTTCGCCTCCGGGGCGCAGCTCATCCGAGCGTTCTGGAACACCGACAACGCACAGACCGCCGCTGCTCGCGCGGGACGTCGGGCGCTCAAGCGCCTCGTCGACTGGCGAGTCCTCCAAACGCTTCCCCGCCAGATCACCGGGATGCGTGGCAGCGCGGGGCTGATCTACTACACCGGCCGCGCCGGGGTAGTACTACTCGCCGCACGCGGAATCCACGGGCCGCGCGTGGAGATCCCCGGCACCCTGCACCTCGCGCACACGCTCGCCACCACCGAGCTCGCCCTACGGTTGCGAGAGGCCAATCGCGATGGCGAGCTTGAACTGATCGAGACGCAGCAGGAGCCGGTCTGCTGGCGCAGCTACACCGCCATATTGGGTGCGCGCAAGCTGCTCAAGCCCGACCTGTTCATCCGCATCGGGGCGGGCCAGCATGAAGACCGCTGGATGGTCGAGGTTGATCTCGGCTCGGAGTCCGGGCGCACCATCGCCCGCAAGATCGCGCTCTACGCTCAGCACTACCGCTCAGGCGCAGAACAGCACGAGCACGGCGTCTATCCCCGCGTGCTGTGGACGGTGCCCGACGCCCACCGCGCCGAGCAGATCGAGAGTGTTCTTCACCGAATGCCCGCCGAGGTCCAGCGGCTGTTCACCGTCCGCTCGTTCGATGAGGCCGTCGGCTATCTGGCCGGGGAGGCCCGCTCGTGAGCACCACGCCCAAGCTCGCGCTCTACGAGGATGACACCAACGCCTGGGGGCTCATTGAGGCTGACGCCTTGATGATGCTCGCCAAGCTGCCGGACGCCTGTATTGATGCGATCGTCACCGACCCGCCCTACGGCATCGACTTCGCGGGGGCGGCCTGGGACGGAGCAGACATCCGCCTAACGGTCGGTGTCGACGGGACGAGCGCAAGCGAGGCGTTCGAGCGCTGGACGGCGGTGTGGGCGCGGGAGGCCCAGCGAGTCTTGAAGCCGGGCGGGCACCTGATCACGTTCGGGGCTCCCCGCACCTTCCACCGCCTCGTCTCAGGCGTTGAGGACGCCGGGCTTGAGGTACGGGATCAGCTTCTGTGGCTCTACGCCCAAGGACTGCCGAAGTCCAGGCGTTGGCCGGGCGGACTCGGCACCACTCTCAAACCCTGTTACGAGCCGATCTTGCTAGCGCGTGCGCCGATGGCTGGCACCACCCCGCGCAACCTCAACGAGTGGGGCACGGGAGCGCTGAATATCGAGGCGGCTCGTGTCGGTGGTTACTGGCCTGCGCACCTCACGCTCTCCCATGCTCCCAGCTGCGCCGGGGCGGTATGCGTGCCGGACTGTCCGGTGTCGCTGGTCGACGCCCAGCGCGGGAACGTGAGCCGGTTGTTCTTCTGCGCGAAGGCGACCAAGGAGGAGCGAGACGCCGGGTGCGAGCAGCTACCCGTGCAGTCGGTGAAACTCTACAACGGTGGGCACCACCCACCCCGCTTGCGGCGCAACACCCACCGCACCGTCAAGCCCATAGCGCTGATGCGCTGGCTGATACGGCTCACCTGTCCGTCTGGCGGGCTGGTGCTCGATCCGTTCACCGGCAGCGGCTCCACCGGCGCGGCAGCACTCTTGGAGCATCGGATGTTCCTCGGAATTGAGCGAGAGCCGGAATACGTGGATATTGCCTGCGCTCGCCTCACCCATTGGGCGCATGAGGCACGGGAGCAATCGTGAGGGCTGGGCGGCCCCACGGCGGATGGAAGGACAAGCGTCTTTCTGTTCGCCGTCAAGGCCACTCAACTCACAGGAGGTATCTAGTCGTGGCAGCTACAAAGGCTCAGCAGATATTCGAGGAGGTCGAGAAACGGATCGCTTCGGGTATCGAGAAGGCGGATGCTTTCAAGCAGCTCGCCGATGAGACAGGCCGACCCTACGACTCAATTCGTGGGAGCTACTATTCCCACAAGAAAAAACTCGAGGGCGGCGAAAGCAAACCACGAACCCGTCGCCGGGAGACAACCCCCGACGACGCCATAGCCGACGCCAGGGCAGCGCTCGAACGCGCGATTGCATCAATCGACCGCGAGATCGAGGCAGCCAAGGCTAGGGCAGATGAGGCGAAAGCCGAGTACGAAGCCCTCAAAGCCAGCGCATCCGACAGAAAGAAGGCCATCACTGAACGCCTGGAGGCGTTGAAGTGAAACGTGGGCCGATCTGAGTGGTTTATCAGATCGGCCCACCCCAGTTATGCCATTAACAACTGGACTTAACAAGTACTCCGAGGGAAAATAGTAATGCAAATAACCAAAGAAAGGAGGACCATTGCCATTGATTGCACCAGATATTCAAGCGAATGAGATTGAGGTGGACGGACAGGGACTAGCAGCCATCTATGCCCGCGTGTCGAGCTCTGGGCAGCTCGGCCGTGACGGCGACGAGGACGGCTACTCGATCCCAGCGCAGGTGCAGGCATGTGAACGCGAGGCCGCTCAGCGCGGGGTACAGGTAGCAAAGGTATATGTCGAGCGAGCCGAGTCGGCCCGCAGCGATAACCGACCGGTCTTGCAGCAGATGCTCAAGGAGTTGCTCTCGCTCGGCGTCAAGTACCTGATCGTCCACAAGGTTGACCGTCTAGCCCGCAACCGCCTGGATGACGCCACTTTGTATGAGCGCTTTATCGGGATGAACATCACCCTGGTATCGGCGTCTGAGAACATCGATGCGACGCCCGCCGGACGCCTCATGCACGGCATGCTCGCGACCTTCGCGGAGTACTACTCCAACAACCTCGCGACCGAGATCAAGAAGGGCCTGAACCAGAAGCACTTGAGTGGCGGGACACCGTTCAAGCCGCCAGTTGGCTACCGGCCTCATCGTGAACTCAAAGGCAACCAGGACATTCGCTCTATCGAGGTAGATCCCGAGCGTGCGCCGCTGGTGCAGGTCGCCTTTGATCTGTACGCGACCGGCAACTGGCCTATCTCCCGGCTGGCCGAACATCTGGAGGCTCACGGTCTGCGTAGCCGGCCAACCCCCAAACGCGGCCCATCGCCGATCCGCAAGACCAGCCTGCACAAGCTGCTCCGTAATCCCTACTACGTTGGGATCGTCCAGTACCGGGGCAAGCGAGTGGTCGGCCGTCACGATCCGCTGATCGACCGCGAAACCTTCGACCAGGTCCAGGCGGTACTCGCCGCCCACGCTGTTGCCGGGGAGCGCCCCTCCAAGCACGAGCACTATCTGAGGGGAAGCCTCTACTGCGGAGCGTGCGGTGGTCGGCTGCTCTACACCCAGAACCGCGGCAAAGGCGGTCTCTACGAGTACTTCTCGTGCATCAACCGCTCCTCACGACGCAACGGCGGCGGCTGCCACACCAGTCACTATCCCGCGCATCTCATCGAGCGTGAGCTCGAGAAGCACTACCGCACCGTGCGACTGACGAAGAAAGTCCGCGACGCTGTATGGGCCGACGTGCGAAACGATGCTGCGGAGCGCGCCGCTGTCGTCGACCGCGAAATCAAGCGCCATCGGAGTGCGCTCCAGTCTCTCGAAGACAACCAGCTCAACCTCGTCCAGCTCTCGTACAAGGGCCTCGTCTCCGAGGAAGTCCTGGCCCGTGAGCAGGATCGCCTCGAATCCGAGCAGCAGCAGGCCAAGGGCTTGCTCGGCAAAGCCCAACTGCAAGCAGAGGACGTCGACGCTTCTCTTGAGGACGCGCTCGAAAAGACCAAGACGCCTCACGCGACCTACATGTCCAGCGTGCCGTTCGAGCGAAGGCTGCTCAACCAGACGTTCTTTACGCGTATCCTCGTGGGAGAGGAAAGCCAGATCGTCGGAGTCTCGCTGACGCCTGTGTATGCCGCTCTATCGGCGTGGCACGAGCCGCTCGGGCAGCCCCAGCCCGCGACGTCGGGCCAGAAGCCCCGCCCCAAGGGGCCAGAAAGCGCAAACCCCGACCCCTTTTCTCGGGGCCAGGGTTTGAACTTCGATTCAATGGTGGAGCTAGGGGGACTCGAACCCCCGACCTCCTGGGTGCGATCCAGGCGCTCTCCCATCTGAGCTATAGCCCCGTGGTTGCGGGGTCTGCGGTGCATCAACCGGCCTGAGAAGTGTAGTGATCGAGCGACCGCCAGTGGGGCCGGTATGGTTTGGGGGCGGCATGGGATTGCTTGACGAAGCCATACGCGAACATCTGGAGCTCCAGCGCCAGCAGGGCGCGGACCCCGGCGAGATCGCGCGCAAGGAGCGGGAGGCTCTCGAGCCTGTCCTTCCCGACGAGCCCGCCACGTGGGGGGGAGACGCTTCTCCCGCGCTCGACGGTGCGCATGCCGAGGCCGCCTTGGATCTCGCGGCCGAAGAGCCGATGCCACACAGCCAGGCTGCGACGCCCGATTCCGAGGGCGATGTTGACTTCTCGACCGTCGGGCAGGAGACCGTTGAGATCGACATGCGCGAGGTGCTCGCGGAAAGCGGAGACGGGTTCACGGACGCCTATCCGCCAGGCCATGCTGCGATCGCGCCCGTGCGTGCGGGGCGGATCACGAATCGCGTGGAGCAGGACGATCTGGAGCTGGAGTGGGAGATCGCGGGTCACGCCGCGAGCGAGCCGGGCCCGAGCATCCCCGGCCAGGAACGACTCTCGTTCGAGTAGGGCGGGGCGTCGAACCGCGCCGATGGCCAACGTAGAGGCCCGGAAATCAGCCCTGTAGGGCGTATAGTTGGCCTCTTGGGGCCATAGCTCAGCTGGGAGAGCGCCTGCTTTGCAAGCAGGAGGTCACCGGTTCGATCCCGGTTGGCTCCATTCGTGAAATCCCTGCAAAGTGGCTGTTTCTTTAATCTGCGATGGCTGTTTTCGGCATCGGGAGATGAGTTGTGCGAGGCCCATGGACCTATTCATGGGCCTAAACGACGACTGAGCCAGGCTGAGTTTTGGGGAGGCTGATCCGCGGGTTCGTCCGCGGGGAAGGGGAGAGCCTTCTGGTATGCCAACAGCGAGGAAGTATCCCGAGGAGTTGTTGGAGCGCGCGACGCGGCTGGTGTTCGAGTCGGGGCGGCCGATCGCGCACGTGGCTCGAGACTTGGGTCTGCCGTCTGAGACCCTGCGTGTGTTTGTGCGTCGCGTTGAAGCGAACGAGGGTCGACGCAAGGATCTGCTCAGTGACGCTGAGCGTGAGGAGATCAAAGTGCTGCGCAGGGAGGTTGCGCAGCTGCGCCGTGCGAACGAGATCCTGAAGGCCGCCAGCGTGTTTTTCGCGGGCGAGCTCGACCCACACCGGCCGAAGTGAGCGCGTTTATCGCGGAGCATCGCGAGCACTTCGGGGTCGAGCCGATCTGCGCCACTTTGGGCGTATCGGTGTCCGCTTATTACGAGCGCGCCTCGGGCCGGCGTTCGCCCAGAGCGATCGAAGACGAGCGGCTGCTCGCCCGCATCAAGGAGGTCCACGAGGCGAACTACTGCGCCTATGGCTATCGGCGGACCTGGAAGGCGCTGCTGCGCTCGGGCGAGGACGTCGGCCGTGACCGTGTCAGGCGGCTGATGCGCCAGAACAACATTCTGGGCGCCAAGCGGCGCGGCAAGCCCTGGCGCACCACCAAGCCCGATCCGAAAGCCACACGGCCGGGTGATCTCGTCCAGCGCGACTTCACGGCATCCCGGCCAGATGAGAAGTGGTTCGCGGACTTCACCTACTTGCGCTGTTGGGAGGGGCTGGTGTTCTTCGCGTTCGTGATCGACGCCTACAGCCGACGGATCGTGGGCTGGCAGTTCGCGTTGCATATGCGCACCACGCTCGTCCTTGACGCGCTGCGGATGGTGCTGCATCAACGCCAGCCCGGCGCAGATGTGGCGCTCATTGCCCACACCGATGCGGGGAGTCAATACACCTCTTACGACTACACGCAGATGCTGCACGATCACGGCGTGCTGGCGTCAATCGGCACCGTCGGCGATGCCTACGACAACGCGGTTGCTGAGAGCTTCGTCGACAGCTTCAAGACGGAGCTGATCGCCGACCGGACCTGGGCGACACGCAGCCAGCTCGAGCTCGCCATTGTCGAGTACGTCGCGTGGTTCAACAACGAGCGACTACACGAAGCACTCGATGACCGGCCACCACGAGAACTCGAGGAACTCTACGCTCTGAAAAGCCAACCAACCACACCCATCCAACAAAGACAGGAAACCTACAAACCCGTCTCCGTCAGACTCAGCCCGGCTCA
>DASUPL010000109.1:0-4856 GCA_036281155.1 Solirubrobacteraceae bacterium
GTGTCGAGGCCGAGGCCCGCGAGCAGATCGACGGTGTCGCCGAACAGCGCGCCGCGCGGGACCGCGATCGTGAGCCCGTTGAGCGAGCTCACGCGCGCTGCTCCGCCGCCGCGTCGGGGTCGCCCCGCTCCTCGCCGTTGCCCGCCAACAGCGCGCCCGTGCCGCGCTCCTCGCCCGCGAGCGCGATGTGCAGACGGTCCACGCCGAGCGCGAAGCCGACCGCGGGCAGACTGCGCCCGAAGCGCCCCAGCAGCTCGTCGTAGCGGCCGCCGCCACCGATCGGCGTGCCGAGCGCGGGGTCGTACACGTCGAAGACCGCGCCCGTGTAGTAGCCGATGTTGCGCACCAGGCCGAGGTCGAAGATCACGCGCTCCGCGACCGCGGGCTCGAGCAGCTCGTGTACGCGCCGAAGGCCCGTCACGGCAGCGTCCGCGGGGGCGGGAGCATCGGCGAGCACGTCCGGGCCGCCGCGGCGCTGGGGCACCTCGAGCAGCAGTTCAGCGGCCTCGCCCGTGAGGCCGGAGTCGGCGAGCATCTCCCGCAGGGCGACGAAGTCGCGCAGCACGAGCGCTTCCAGCAGGCCGTGGCGAACCTCGTCGCGCACTTGCAGGCTCGCCATCAGCGCGGGGAACAGCGACGCGTCGCCGAGGCCGATGCGGTAGTTCTTCAGCCCGGTCGCGTCGAGCGAGTGGCACAGCACCGTCAGCGCCTCCGCGGTCCCCTGCGGCGCGGGCGAGCCGATCAGCTCGATGCCCGCCTGCAGCATCTCGCGCGGCTGCCCGCGCTGCGGGCGCACGCCGCGGTAGCAGTGCGCGAAGTAGCAGAAGCGCAACGGTGTGTCGCTGGAGGAGTAGCGCGTCGCGACGACGCGCGCGATCGGCACCGTCATGTCCGAGCGCAGCGCGAGCACCGCGCCCGACTCGTCGAATACGCGGTACGCGGGCTGCGCTTCGGCCATGTCCGCGCGCGCGAGCACCGACTCGTACTCGAGCGCCGGCGTGTACACCTCACCGTAGTCGTGGCGCTCGAACACACGCCTGAGCGTGTCCGTGATCGCGCGCACCTCGCGCGTCTCGTCTGGCAGCACGTCGCGCGTGCCGCTGGGGATGGGGTGGATCATCGCCGAGCCCAGGTTACGCGTGTACGGGCTCCGTGGCCACGCGCTCGATGCGCGCGCCGAGCTCGCGCAGCCGCTCGTCGATGCGCTCATAGCCACGGTCGATCTGGCGGATGTTGCCGATCTCGCTGCGTCCCTCCGCGCACAGCGCCGCCAGCAGCATCGCCATGCCGGCGCGAATGTCGGGCGACTCCACGCGCTCGCCGCGCAGCGTCCGCGGGCCGGTGACGATCGCGCGGTGCGGGTCGCACATGACGATGTCCGCGCCCATCAGGATCAGCTTGTCGGTGAAGATCAGGCGGTTCTCGAACATCCACTCGTGCACGAGGATCGAGCCGTGGGCCTGCGTGGCAAGCGCCACCGCGATCGACGTGAGGTCGGCGGGGAACGCCGGCCAGGGGCCGTCCTGGATCTTGCTCTTGTACTCCCCCACGTCCGCCTGCGCGACGAGCTCCTGTCCGCCGGGCACGATCACGTCGTTGCCGTCGAGTTCCGAGCGCAGACCGACGCGTTCGAACACCAGGCGGATCATCCGCAGGTCGCCCGGCACGGTGTCCTTGATGCGCAGCTCGCCGCCCGTGACGCCCGCGAGCGCCATGAAGCTGCCGATCTCGATGTGGTCTGGCGCGACGTCGTGCTCGCAGCCGTGGAGGCGCTCGGCGCCGTTGACGGTGATGAGGTTCGAGCCGATGCCCTGGATGTCGGCGCCCATCTTCACGAGCATCCGCGCGAGATCCTGTACGTGTGGCTCGCACGCGGCGTTGCCGATCACCGTCGTTCCCGGCGTGAGCGCGGCGGCCATCAGCGCGTTCTCCGTCGCCATCACCGACGGCTCGTCCATGAACACGTCCGTCGGGCGCAGCCCGCGCGGCGCGCTCAGCACGATCTCGCGTCCACATTCGACGACGGCGCCCATCGCGCGGAATGCGTCGAGATGCGGGTCCAGGCGCCGGCGGCCGATCACATCGCCCCCGGGCGGTGGCATCACGGCGCGGCGGAAGCGTGCAAGCAACGGTCCCGCGAGCAGGAACGACGCGCGGATCATCTCCGCCAGGTCGCGCTCGATCTCGACCTCGTGCACGTTCGCGGCGCACAGCGCCACTTCGTTGGGACCGCGCCAGCTCACGTCCACGCCGATCGCGCTGAGGATCCGCAGCATCGCCTCGACGTCGCGGATGCGCGGAACGTTGCGCACGATCACCTCGTCCTCGGTGAGGACGCTCGAGGCGAGTATCGGCAGGGCCCCGTTCTTGTTGCCGGCCGGAACCATCGTGCCGGACAGCGGGACGCCGCCGTGGATGACGAACTTCTCCATGAGCTGTGCGCGTCGCCTCGCGCCCACGATGGGCGTTCTGGTGAGGTGCCTCGCAAGCGTAACAGCCATCTGAGCAGTCAAGTTCGAGCCGGCCCGCCAGGCCCCTGCTTTCGGTTCGGGGCCGCCGCGCCGGATCGCGTCCATGCCGGAAACCTGCAACTCTCGTTGCAGCTGACCACGTCGTGATCCGGCATTCCAGAGCCGATCTGGTCGCACGCACGCGATGCGTACGTCTGTTCGCATCAGTTCCGTCCGAGCGCGAACCTATCTTACGAACACATGTTCTCTTCTGCGAGATCATCACCGCTTGGGCAGCGTGCGCTCGATGCCCTTCGCCTCACCCGCTCGTTCCTGCTGCTCGAGGACGACTACGCGGTCGACTGGGAGGTCGATCAGGACGCGCGGCCCGAGGCGAACCATCCGCATCGAGCGCCGCTGCGTGGGCGCGCGAGCACGCAGAGAAGGCCGAATCAGACGGCCGCGCGCGAAACGGTGTGCTTGTCGCCTGTAGTGGCGCCCTGGACCGGTGCAGCGTCAAGGTCCTCGAGGCGAACGTCGGGCGCGAGAGGGTTTTCGAGCCCGCGCACCTGACGGTCACGGGCGAAGCGCTCGAGCATCACCTCTGAGCGGTCGGAGCGCATCTTTGCGCTCTGCGGCGCGGAGATCTCCACGTCGCGCGCCTGTCCGCCGACGAGCTGCTCGAGCAGCGAGCGAATCGTCAACTCGTATGCCGCTTCGAGATCCTCGTACACCACCTCGAGAGGCTCGATGCCGTTGAAGCGGAAGAAGCGATCCCAGTGGACCTCGGCGTTCTCGATCAGCCGCCGACAGCGGTCGATCCCTTCGAAGCTGTAGGGAGCCTCCTCCCTGGCCTCTGGCGCCTCCGCGTTCGGCTGCGACCAGGCGCCCGTCCGCAGGGCTTTCCAGAACGAGATCGCCTGCCGGTTCACGTCGCGGCGCAGCACGTGGACGTAGATCGGATCTGGGAAGAGCTTTGAGAGGAACCGCGCCGAGATCTCGAACTCGGGCTCGCCCGGCTCGAGGCCGAGCGCCTCTGAGCGAAGGTGCTGCAGTTGGTCCCAGTGAAGCTTGGTGGCGAATATCCCGTCCTGTGCGCCTCGCTGCGCGAGCAGCGCAGCGACGTACGCGTCTAAACCAGGGGCGCACCGCCATCGCGCCGTGAGCGCTTCGCGGTTTGTGGGGTTGAAATACTCGGTTACCGCCCCCACCGCGCGGGTGCTCGTCAAGCCGCGGCAGAGCAGTCCGCTGCCGCTGCGCTGCGTCGAGCAGATGATGAAGCTTCCTCGCGGCGATGTTGCGCCCGGCGCCGAATCGTGCTCTGGGCCGAGCGGCGCGGCGAGGTTGCTCACGCTTGCCTCGAGCTCATGCGCCAGAAGCGTAGCGAACGACGACGGGCCGCCTGGTGGCGGCCCGTGTCTTAGGAAAAACCGGCGGCGTCCTACTCTCCCAGGCCCTTGCGGGCCAAGTACCATCGGCGCTGAGAGGCTTAACTGCTCTGTTCGGAATGGGAAGAGGTGTTTCCCTCTCGCTGAAGCCACCGGAAAAAGGCGAGAGACCCGCCTCCCCGGTCCTTCAAAACTGCACAGCGCCACAACGAGTATCAAAATATCCGTCAAGCCCTCGACCCATTAGTACCGGTCTCCTTCAGACGTTGCCGTCCTTCCAGATCCGGCCTATCAACCTGGTGGTCTACCAGGGGTCTTACTCCCTCGAGGGGATGGGAGAGTTCATCTTGAGGCCGGCTTCCCGCTTAGATGCTTTCAGCGGTTATCCGATCCACACGTAGCTAGCCTGCTATGCCCTTGGCAGGACAACAGATACACCAGAGGTGCGTTCATCCCGGTCCTCTCGTACTAGGGACAAATCCTCTCAACTCTCCAACGCCCACGGCAGATAGGGACCGACAGATTTGTTACCACGGCCTCCCCAACGGGAGCCCATGGGCCAGGTCATTTCTGCCTGACTCTGCATGTCGCCATGCAGCTCGGACTATATCTTCACGAAGGCATCACTCTTCATGTTCGGCGTATAGTCTCTGAGGATTCCAACCAAATACAAACCGGTTGGCCTTTCCTGCTGATTGTCCGCACCGGACGCATTGTCACTGCCGCATAGCGGCGAGTAGCGCCGGATACTCGGATTTTCCAGCATATAGCCGAATTTATAGACAGCAACGGTTAACTTACTGTCTCACGACGTTCTGAACCCAGCTCGCGTACCGCTTTAATGGGCGAACAGCCCAACCCTTGGGAGCAACTCCACCCCCAGGATGCGACGAGCCGACATCGAGGTGCCAAACCGGGCCGTCGATGTGGACTCTTGGGCCCGATAAGCCTGTTATCCCCGGAGTACCTTTTATCCGTTGAGCGACGGCACTTCCACTTGCTACCGCCGGATCACTAA
>DASUPL010000110.1:0-27697 GCA_036281155.1 Solirubrobacteraceae bacterium
ACCATGCCGCCGCGGCAAGCAGGGGCAGCGAAACGAGCATCGGCCAGAGCATGCTGCGCAGGACCGCCCAGAGTATCGATGTTCGCGATCCCGTCTGTTCGCCCACGTATACCTGCACGTCGCGCTCGCCGCCGTGCGCCGCGAAGACTTCGAGGGCTCCTACGCGCCCTCCATCGCCGCCGGCGAGGCGATCGCGCGCGCCGGGCGCCCCGACCTCGCGTACGGATGCTGGGCCAACGCCGCCGGCGCGGCCGCCGCCAGCGGCGATCTGCCGCGCGCGCTCGGCTTCCTCGATCGACTCGGCGAGGTGCTCGCCGGCAAGGGGCTCGCCCCGCTGGAAGTGCAGCTGCTCGCCATGCGCGCCTTCCTGCTCATGCGCAGCGGCGAGCTCTCCCACGCGCGCCTCGCCGCCGACTCCGCCGTCGAGCTCGCCGAGCGGATCGACGACCCGCGGCTCAGCGCCGCCGCCGCGCACGACCGCGGCATCCTCGCCCTCGCCGAGGACGACGCATCGCTCGCCGAGACGCTGCTGGAGCGGGCGCTCGTCGAGGACGCGCCCATCTCCCCCGCGCTCACCCGCCTCGCCCGCGCCGAGGCGCTCGCGCGTTTGGGACGGATCGAGGAGGCCGAGGCCGAGGTACGGGCCACCACGCTCGAGCCGCTGCGCCCCAGCGACTGGCCCGAGACGCTCGTGCCCAGGCTCGCCCGCGTGCAGGGGCTGATCGCGTGGAGCGGCGGCGACCGCACGCTCGCCGCGCGACGCCTCACCGAGGCGGCCGACGGCTGGCGGCGACAGCTCTCGCGCCTCTCCCACGGCGAGCGCATGGCCGCCGTGCTCGCCGACCTCGGGCGCCCCGTCGTCGGACTGATCGAGCCCGAGCGTGAGCTCGAGCGGGTGCAGCGCGAGCTCGACCTTCTACAAAGAGACGACCAAGGAGCCCCGCATGCCGTCCTTTCATGACAGCGCCGACGCCCAAGCGCCGCCCGAGGAGGTCTGGAAGCTGCTGTATGACCCGTCGCGCTTTCCCGAGTGGTGGGCCGGAATCGGCACCGTCGAAACCGGGGCCGACGCCAGCGGCGAGTACACCATGTTCCCCGACGGCTACCCCGACTTCCCCATGGCGCAGCTGCTCGACACCCACCGCCACGGGCGCGCCGTCACCGTGTCCTGCCTCGTCTCCGATCTGCGCTTCGAATGGGTCCTCGAGCCGCTCGACGGCGATCGCACGCGCATCAACGTCCACGTCGAGATCCCCGACGCCGAGGCCGCGCGCCTGGACGGCCAGAGGGAGGTCATCCGCACGTCGCTTGGCACGCTCGCCGAGATCGCCGCGCGACAGGCCTGAGGCGCGCGCCCGACAGCCAGGCTGAGGCACACCCTCCGCGGCAAGCCCGAGGCGCTCGCGGCGAGCTCTGTCAGGAAGTCGCGTCGGCCAGCAGGTCGAGCACCGCCGCCTCGATCCGCCCGCGGACGCGAGTCTTCGCGAGATCGGGGCCACCGCGCGCCACATCTCCGAGCGCGCCCGCGATCGTGACGCCAGCGTGGTAGCGGTCGATCACGCGAGGGTCGATGTACGAGGCCCTGCACACCGCCGCGGTGTTGCCGAGATACGCCGCCACCGTCTTCACCGCCTGTCGGACGATCCGCTCGCGAGCGGCGCGGCTCTGTCGTTGCCTTGCCTCCACGGCGAGGGCCACGGCCGCCAGCACCGTCGCGTTCCACGTGCGGAAGTCCTTGGCCGTGAACTCGCCGCCGGTCAGCTCCTTGATGTAGGCGTTGACGTCGTCCGCGTGGAGCTCCACCCACCCGCTCGCCGCGTGCCACGCGAGCAACTGCGAGCCGCCGCGCCTGCGCTTCAGCGCCGAGACGACCGCCAGCGCGTCCTCGTCCGCGATCTCCTGCACGCGCCTCTGCCCCGACTTGGCGGGAAAGTCGAACAGCAGCTCATGCCCGCCCACCGTCACGTGCTCGCGCAGCATCGTCGTCAGCCCATAGGACTCGTTGCGCTCCGCGTAGTCCTCCGAGCCGATGCGGAAGAACCCAACGTCCAGCAGCCGCACCGCGC
Source organism: Solirubrobacteraceae bacterium (assembly GCA_036281155.1). GTDB lineage: Bacteria > Actinomycetota > Thermoleophilia > Solirubrobacterales > Solirubrobacteraceae > Palsa-744. The sequence goes on from DASUPL010000110.1 coordinate 2,067, forward strand.
ACGCGAGCACCCGCTCGCGGGTCAGCTCCTCCGGCGCCAGCGGAGCCGCCTTGCCGCCGTCCCGCTCGCGCCTCAGCTCGCGCGCCACACGGCGGCGCAGCCGCGGCAGCGCCTTCCCAAACGCCACCATCGAATCGAACTTCAGCCGGTCGCGGTGCGTGCGCCAGCGCTCGTGGTAGAGATACTGCTTGCGGCCCGCCGCGTCCAGGCCCGTGGCCTGCAGATGCCCGCGCGGGTCCATGCAGATCCAGACCTCGCGCCACGCCGGCGGGATCGCCAACTCGTGGATGCGCTCCATCACCTCGGGGTCGTCGATGCGCTCGCCCGCGGGGTCGCGGTACTCGAAGCCCCTGCCACGACGGCGACGCGCGATCCCCGGCGCGGCGCAGTTGGATCGCCGCAGCCTCGGCACGATCTACCGACGAGCCGTGCCGTCGCGGACGATCACGAGACCGTCCTTCAGGCCCGTGACCGCTTGCCAGGGAATCGTGTCGCCGCGGACCAGCGGCTCTGGATCTGAGCCGATCAGGCGAGCCGCCATACCGCCTCGGCCCACGACCAGCCCGACGAGCTTCCAACCCTCGCCCGTCGCCTCAGCGCGCAGATCGTGGACCCGACCGAGGCGCTCACCCGCTTCGGTCCGCAGCACGCAGCCGATCAGATCGCTCGCGCGGATCATGACTTCGGAAGTTTGGCCACGAACATGGCATCGCGATCGTCACCTTGCGCGAGTCCCAGCTCGCTCGCCTTCGCCCGGAGCTTGACCACGCTGGTGATCTCCTCGACCTCACTCCAGGGCACCCGGATCACGTCGCGGCCCGACACGCCGGTCCCGAAGATGCGCGCTCCGAGTGAGCGAAGCGGTCGAGGCATCCGTCGGTGCCAGGTCCCCGACCCGCTCAGGATCGCGTGGAGAAGCGGCGGCTCGCCGAGATCGCCGTCGAACTCGAGATCGTCGACGCGACCGCAGCGCCGCCCGTCGACATCGACGAGCTGGTCGTCCAGGACGCGATACACCAGATCCATGCGCTCCCCGTCCATCAGCTCGCCCCGCCGTCCGTGACGAGCATCAGCGGGATCGCCGCGAGCGCGACCACAAGCAGGATCGCGAAATACAGCCAGCCGAGCGTGTTGGGAAGAACTCCGTTGACGTGTCCGCCCATGAACGTGCGGTCGCGAGCGATCAGCAGCACGGGAAGGTACGTCATCGGGAGCGCAACGACCGAGAGGATCACCGCGTACTCCGTCAGCAGCACAGGGTCGACCCCGGTCTCCACGACCACAAAGGCAAGCACGAAGAAGATCAGCCAGGCCAGCGTGAAACGCGGCGCGTCACGCGGGCGGCGGTACTTGCCCCACTCCCACCCCGCGAACTGCGCAAGCGTGTAAGCGCCCGAGAACGCGCACTCCACCGCCGCGCCGCCGACCGCGAACAGCATCCCCAGGAGCGCCAGCAGGAGCCCCGCCTCACCGTAAGCCTGCTGCGCACCCAGCGCGGTCGTGCCCAGGTAGCCCGGCTGAACCTGCGAGCCGTAGAAGACCTCTCCCGCGACCACGATCAGCGCGATCGACAGGATTCCCCCAAGCGTGAATCCCAGCACGGCGTTCGCACGGTTGAGGTTCAGGTCGCTGAGGTTCCAGCGATCCTCGATCGCACCCGAGGAATAGAAGTAGACCTCGTAGGGAACCATCGCCGCGCCGATCACACCCACGACGAAGTACGCGTACAGAGCCGACGGGTGCCAGCTCGGAACCAGCCCTTGTGTCACCTGATGCCAATCGGGTTTCAGATGAATCGCCGCGGCGACATACACGAGCAGCGCGCAACCCAAGTAGCCGAAGATCCGCTCGATGCCGCCGAACGGCACGAAGTAGACGATCAGCACGAGGCAGACCACTGTCAGCAGGATCAACGTCGACACGTTGAGATCGAACAGCAACTGCAAGACGATCGCCGCACCACCGACCTCCGCGGCGAGCGTGAGCAGGTTGATCAGCAGTGAAGCCAGGAGTGTCACAAGCCCCACGCTCAGACCCATCCGCATCCGCACCACATCAAAGACAGGACGGCCGGAGACCGTCGCGACCCGGCCCGTCATCTCAGCGAACACGATGATCCCAATCACGCCCACAGGGACCGCCCACAGCAGCTGGTAGCGGAACTCAGCCCCGGCCTGCGTGTTGAACACCAGCTCACCGATGTCGACGAACCCGCCGATCGCGGCGATGATTCCAAGCGCCACCTGGAAGATCTTCTTCACAGGGTTTCCGCCAGCGCCGCGGCCTTCTGCGACCAATGGCGCAACTTCGCCTCGTCCTGGCGTGCCTGCCGAGGATCGTGAGGAGACACGCGCAGGTCGTCTATTGCGCCCCCGATATCCGCGGCGAGCTGGATCGCCACCTGGATCGGGCTCTGCAGATCCGGGGAAACAGGAGCGTCGCCCAGCTTCTCCGCCTCGTGCTCGGCCTGGGCGCTCAACTCGGCGCCGTGGACACGCACGAACGTAGTCTTGGTGCGCCCGCGCGCCACGCCGTCGGCCATCAGAGCGCCCTCCGCGGAGATCGACGCCAGTTGTTCGATCCCCGCTCGAACTCCGGTCTCACCCGCCCGCCCGCACGCCCCCAACGACACCGCCACCGACACGAGCAGCAAGAAGGCGAGCAGACGACGCACCGAAGCTCTTCTATTCCTCACCGTCGAGCGAGTTGGCGACCCCTCTCACCTTTCGTTTTTGCACTCGTCGCTTTCCTCGTGCGAGTGGAGGCTTTTCTCGTACGGGTGGAGGTCTTGCGTTGCGACGCGGGAATCTCCGCTCTGGCGACCGTCTTGGCCAGGCGCGGTATCTGCTTCTCCAGATAGGAGCGCATGCGCTCCTCCTCGCGACGGATCGCGCGCACGAGTCGCTTCGTCTCGCTGTCGCCGAGCGTCTCGGCGAGCGCCTCGATAGCCGAGTAGGTCGCTATCTCCTCGGCCTCGCTCGCATACTCCGTCTTGGCGTTCTTAAGCTGCTTCTCCTCCTCGCCGGTGCCACGGAGCATGTGCAGCGGGCCCTGAGCGAGCGCCACCGCCTTCTGGGCGCCGCTGAGCACCGCCTGGGCGGCCTCGGCGACCGGCGCAGGCCCAGGGGCGTCAATCGTCGCGGCCACGCCACCGAGCTGTTTGATCCGTTTCTTGACCTCTCTGCCGTGGCGCTTGGTTTCCGACAAGTGCTGCTTCAGGCGCTTCTTGTAAGCGGCCTGCGTGGTCATCGCGATATGAGCCTCGAGCGCCGTCTCCAAGCGCTTCTCGAGGCCATAGGCCTCATTCAGATACTGAATGAGCTTCATCTCACCGGCAGGTAGTTCAGACATTCTCGCTCCCTCGCTTTTAGAGGCGCCCGCGACACCCGAGCAGGACCAATTGCCGCCTTGGCTCTCCTTACCCGGTTGACCCTCCCGGCAATCGGTCAACCCCGACTAGCCGTCGTCACTCGGCAGCTCGAACCACACGCGCACGCCGTCCTTCCTGTCCACGCCCCAGCGCGTGGCCTGCTTGTCGACGAGGTAGAGGCCGTAGCCGCCTCGGTGGCGCTCCTGGTCGCGCGGAACCGGCGTGAAGCCGCTGCCTTGATCGGTCACCTCGACGCGCACGCTCCCGTCATCGAGCGGGCGCGCGCGCAGTGAGATCACGCTCGCCGCGGGCGCGTCGGAGTGGATCACCGCGTTCGACACGAGCTCGGAGACGAGCAGCGTGAGCGTCGCCACTGCGCTCGGGCTCAGGTCGTGCCCCTCGAAGAAGCCGACGATCGCCGCCCGCGCGAGCGAGGGCGCCTCGGGACTGCGCTCGAGGTCGAGCCGCAGCATCGGCTCTTCGCTGATGTCTCGCCGCCCGCTGCTCAGCTCCATTATCAGACTGGCCCTTCGAACGGCAGCGCGAGATCAGCCCCCGTCAAGCGCAGCACCGCGCTCGCAGATTCGTGCTTCGGGGCGATCAGGCCGAGCTCCCAGGAGTCCCTGCCGGCGCGCTGATCAAGCTCAATCAGTAGACGCAGGCCCGACGAGTCCATGAACGTGAGAGCGCTCAGGTCGAGAGTCACCCGCGAGGCGCCCCTCCCCAGACCATCCTCGACTCGACGAGCAAGCTCAGTCGCCGTGTTCAGGTCGAGCTCACCTGCTATCGACAGCACGAGCGTCGCGCTCTGGGTTGCTTCCGCTACCTCGAATCTCGTTGGTCGTACCATCGCTCCCTATGCCTGTGTAGTGATCGATTGCGTTCGTTCGACGTCTTGCCCAGGCAGGTTGTCCCGCGTCAACTCACTCGCAGGAAGACGACGCAGGACGAGCGCCGCGGTGTCATCCGCGTGCGCACCCACTTGAAATGCCTCGAGCGTCGCGGTCAGCCTCTCGACCACCTCCGTGGCCGGCCTCGAGACGAGCTCGGCAAGCGTCCGCTCCAGCCGCTGTGCCCCGAAGCGCTCGCCGCTGTCATCGCGCGCGTCGGTGACCCCATCGGTGTACGCGACCAGCGTGGCGCCGGGCTTCAGCTTGACTGTGAAGTCCTGCCAGCGAACGTCAGCGAACGCTCCCAGCAGCGGTCCGTGCTCGCCCAGCTCCCTGACTCGATCAGCGGTCACGCACAACGGCAATGGATGGCCGCCCACGGCGAACGTCGCCTCATCGTGATCGAGGCGCAGGCACATCGCCGTGCACACCGACAGCGTCGCGCGCTTTTTCAGCGTGCGATCGACGAACGCCAGCAGATGCGCGGGGCTCGACTCGAACTCCGATGCGGTTCGCACCGTGTGGCGCACCAGCGCGGTGAGCGACGCCGCCTCGATTCCCTTGCCCGTCACATCTCCGACCAGGACCATCCAGCTGCCCCCGACCGCCCACACGTCATAGAAGTCGCCCCCCACCATGCTCGTCTGCAGCGCGGGCATGTAGATGCTCGCGAGTTCGTAGCCGGGGATATCGGGCAGCTGCTCGGGAAGCAGATCCCACTGCAGCGTACGGGCGATCGCCGAGCGCTCGCTGTAGAGGCGCGAGTTCTCGATCGCCACCGCCGCCCGCGAGGCGGTCTGTTCGGCCAGGGCGAGGTCGATGTCGTCGAACACCACCACCGACTCCGCGCTCACCAGCGTCATCGCGCCCAAGACCCGGTCGCCGATCAGCATCGGGACGATCAGCGCGGAGCGAAAGCCCACCGATCGCAGCAACTCCAGATGACGATCGTCGAGAGCGCTCTGAACCAGCATCTCGTCGTTGATCTCCGGGTAGAGCACCGCCTCACCCGAGAGCAGCGCCTTCCCCAGCCCCTGCTCGGGATCGAGCTCGTCCGGCACGTACTCACGCAGCGCTTCGGCCAGGCGCAGCCGCTCAGGATCGACGTGTGCGACCGCGACCGTCCTGCGATCGCCGTCCTCGTCGAGCAGATCGACAGCGCACCAGTCCGCGATGTGAGGAACCGCCAGGTCGGCGACGTTGCGAAGCGTCTGCTCGTAGTCGAGTGTGCTCGACAGCTCGGCGCTCGCCCGGGCCAGGAACGCGCTCCCCCGCTCCGAGCGCTTCTGCTGCGTGACCTCCTCGATGATCGTGATCGTCGCCTCGATCTCGCCCTCGTCGTCGAGCAGCGGCGCCGCCTTCAGCAGATTCCACCGTTGGACGCCCGTGATGCGGTTGACCGTGCGGATCAACAGCGGCTCGGCTCGCTCGCCGCGCAGGATTCGCACCGAGGGAATGTCCTCCATCGAGATCTCGCGACCGTCCTCGCTCCACACGAGGTAGTCGCTCATGATCGACGATGGCGAGGTGTCGCGCAACTGCTCCCACGTCTCGAAGCCGAGGTGCGCGACCGCAGCGGGGTTCGCGTATACGAAATGATGCTCGCGGTCGCGAATCGTGACGGGATCGCCCAGCGATCCCACGATCGCGTCGAAGCGGCGCTCGCTCCCATGCAGCGCTCTGCGCAACTCAGCGATCAGCCGATCGCGCTCACGTTCGCTCATCGCGCCAATAGTAATGCCGCCCCCCGCGCACACAACGCGAGTCGATCAACTAGAATCCGTGGTACGTGAGTTCGTAAAGGGTCGTAAGCTACGCGGCACGGAGGGGAAACACGGGTCTGGCGTGCGGAATCCATTCGCCTCCTTCCTGTCCTTCGCCAGGCCCGATCCTAGGTAGGAGGCGAGAAGTGAGAACTCCTTGTCCAGCAGCACACCCACCCCGAAGGGGTCAATAGCCTCCGCGATCTCCAGCGGCATCGTGCAGCTGATGCGCGAGTACACCGGCCGGGGACCGACCAAGGCGCGCACCTACATCCACGAGGATCTGATCACCGTCGTCCTCCAGGACACACTCACGATGGGTGAGCGCAGCCTCGTCCGCGACGGCGAAGTCGACCTCGTGCTCGCCAGCCGCAAAGCCTTCCAGCGCACGATGAGCGCGCAGATGATCGCTGCCGTCGAGAGGCACTCCGGACGCAGCGTGTTCGCGTTCCTCAGCGACAACCACGTCGATCCCGACGTCGCGATCGAGTCTTTCGTCCTCGTCCCCGAGGCCCACAACGAAGCGAATGACGAAACCGAGAGCAGCGATACTGACAATGGCAAGGTCGGGCCGACGAGCGGCTAGAGCCGAGCACGAGCCGATCCGCTCCGCGAGCCCTGGTCCTCCGCAGCCATTTTCGGGCTTTCGCGCCTACCATGCACCGTGTGTGCTCCGCGCGGTCGGCATCTGATCTCCAGTGATCGTCCGCCGCGCCGATGCCCAGCGCGACGGAGCCGCGTGTGCGGCGATCTACGCGCCGTATGTGTCCGAATCGGTGGTGTCGTTCGAGGAGCGGGCGCCGAGCGCGCAGGAGATGTCCCGCCGCATCGATGGGGCGCACGCGTGGATCGTCGCCGAGGAGGACGATGTCATGTTGGGCTACGCCTACGGCTCGCCTCATCGCGAACGCGCCGCCTACCGCTGGGCGGCCGACGTCGCCGTCTACATCGCCGCCGAGCACCATCGCTCCGGCGTGGGGCGGGCCCTGTACACGCAGCTGTTCGAGCGGCTGCGCGCGATCGGCCTGTGGACGCTTTGCGCCGGCGTCACCCAGCCGAACGAAGCCAGCAACGGTCTGCACCGCGCGATGGGGTTCGTCCCCGTCGGCACCTACCGGCGCATCGGCTGGAAGGCGGGCGCGTGGCACGACGTGCTTTGGTGGCAGTTGGACCTGCGCGCGGGCGAGGCGGGACCGCCGGATGAGATCAAATACGAAGAAGGAGACGATCAGTGAGACACAGACGCGGTAAGTCAGCGAAGCGGTCCTCCGCAAGCGCTCTTGGCGCGATGGCGATCGGGGCGCTTGCGGTCGGTGCGGGAGCAGTCGGAGCTGGAGCGATCGGCGCGTTGGCGATCGGACGCCTCAGCATCGGACGCGGTCGAGTCCACTCGTTGACGATCGACGAGCTGAAGGTGGGCAAGCTCCAGGTGGACGAGCTCAATGTGAGGAACGACTAGCGTGCCCCGACGCGACCAGAGCTGAGCCGGCGAACACGATTTGATCTCCATCGCTGCGAGACGCCTTCGCGCCCGCATCGAGGGCGCGCGCCGCGATCGCGTCTCGAACCTCGGGCTCCATGCCGGCCAGCGCCATCGCGAGCGGACCGGCCAGCTGCGGCACGCGCTCCCACCAGGCCTGCAGAGAAGCTGCGTGCATCGGAGTCGCGATTGTCTCGACTCGGACGCCCTCCAGACCGCCCTCACGCAGGACGGACGCAAGGACCACAGGGTCGTCGAGCGAAAACGGGCCGGGGACGTTCGCCGGCGGAAACGGCACGCCGAACTGCTCACCGACGGCGTCCAACACCAATCCGAGCCACGGGTTCTCCTCTCGCGGCCCCCACGTCATCGCCGCATACCGCCCGCCGGGTCGCAGGACACGCGCCGCCTCCCTCACAGCTCCAACCACATCCTCCGCAAACATCAGTCCATGGCGAACGATCACCGCGTCGAAGCGCCCATCCGCCGCATCGATCTCGCCTTGGTCGAAGACCGCGGTGCTCACCTGAGGGTGGGCGCTTGCCCGCATGGCGCCCACCGCGACCATCTCGGCGGCAACGTCCGACAGCACCACCGTCCCACTCAGCCCCACACGCTCAGCCGCCGCCAGGCCCGCTCCACCGGGACCCGCGGCCAGCTCCAGAACGACCTCGCCCGCGGCGATCCGGGCCGCGTCCAGCAACGCCTCGGTGGCAAGCGCGAGATGTTCGTCCACGAACTGGGCGTTGTCCCGCCAGCCCGGCGCGACGCTATTCCACATTTCTGACATCTGTAGACACAGTCCTCACGGATATCGGCACTGATCCCGCGGCCCTCGTACGGACCGCTACACAGCTTACGGCGCGTGCGAGCTCATCGCGACCGCAAGCTCCTCGCGCGAGTGGATGCCGAGCTTGGCGTACACATGTCGGAGGTGGTATTCGACGGTCTTCGGACTCACGAAGATCGCCGCCGCGGCCTCTCGCGTGGTCTTTCCGTCGGCGAGCAGGCGCGCTATCCGCAGCTCCTGGGGAGTGAGCTCGTCGAGCGTGCTCACGTCGCGTCGGCGCGCCGTCTCGCCCGTGGCCGCGAGCTCCGCATCCGCCTGCTCGACCCAGGGCCGCGCTCCCAATCTCTCGAAGATCGCGACCGCCGTGCGCAGCTGCTCGCGTGCCCGCACCCGTTTGCGGGCGCGACGCAGGCGCGCCCCATAGGCCAAGTGGGTGCGCGCGGCCTCGAATGCGTCCGGTGTTCGTTCGTGGAGTCGCAGCGCTTCCTCGAAGCAGGACTCCAGCTCGCCCGCGTCCGCCAGCAGTCCGCGACAGCGCGCGGCGCGCGCCAGCGCCCATGGTTGGCCCTTCGCCGTCGCCTGCGCCACGAAATCCACCGCCACGTTGGCGGCGTCGTCGTCGCGCCCGAGGCGCAGAAGCTCCTCGACGAGCTCCGGCGCCGGCGAGAGATCGACGTCGGCGATGCCGCGTGCGCGCAGTGCGTCCGCCTGCGCCTGGTGATGCTCGATCGCCGCGGCCGGCCAGCCGAGCCCGAGCTCGAGATCGCCGAGGGCCTGTATCGCCCAGATGCTGAACAGGCCAACGCCGAGCTCGTCGCACATCCTCCGCGCCTCGGCCGCATGCTCTCGGCAGCTGACCTCGCGCCCCTGTCGCGCCTCCAGCCACGCGAGCCCCGCCAGCGCCGCCGCGAGCTCGACCCACTGACCGGTCTCCCGCGCCAGGCGGATCGCTTCGTCGTAGCTCGTCTCCGCGGCCGCCCATTGGTCGGTCGTCGCTTGGTCGCGCGCGAGCAGGTGCAGGAGATTCGGCAGCGCGCCGAGCGCCGCCTGCGCGCGCACGCGCTCGAGCGCTCGGTCGATCAACCCACGTCCCGCCTCGGCCTCGCGCAGCCACATCGGCCCGAGCGCCGCCCACACGAGCAGCCCCGGATCGTCGCGCAGCTCGTCCGAGCGCTCGAGGATCTCGACCGCCGCTCGCGCCGAGGCGGCCCCCGCCTCGCCGTGGCCGTCCGCCACCAGGGCCATGCCCTGCGCCATCGCGGCGAAGAAGCTCGCGCGGCGGGAGTCCTGCCGGCCCGCCAGCGCCACCGCACGCTCCGCGGCCGCGGTCATCGCGAGGGTGTCACCCGTGTAGAGGCAGCCCTGGACCGCCTGGGCAAGCATCACGACGGCGAGCTCCGGATCGTCCTGCGCGATCCGCGCGGCGGCGCCGACGATCAGCGGATACCCATCCTCGAGCGGCCCGCATCGCATCGCCACCTGGCCGCGGAGGTGGTCGATGCGCGCCGCGACCGCGGGAGCGGGCATGTGCGCCTGGGCATCGTCGAGCAGCCCGAGCGTGCGCTGCGCGTCGCCGGCCAGCCATGCCGCTTGCGCCGCGGCCAACAGCAATTCGTCTCGCGCCTCCTCGATCGAGGCCAGCGCGGCGGCGCGCGCGAACGCCGCCGCGGCCACCGCGTACGCGCTGCGCCCGCGCGCCCGCGCGCCCGCCTGCTGCAGTGCGGCTGACGCCTGGTCGTCCGGGCCGACGCTCGCCGCGGCCAGATGCCACGCGCGCCGATCGACATCGCGGTCGGGGAGCGCCGCCGCCAGCGCCGCGTGCGCCTCGCGTCGCTCTCGCGCGGACGCATCCGCGTACATCGCCGCCCGCGCCAGCGGATGCGTGAACGCGATCTCGCCCGGACCGACGGTGACAAGGCCCGACTCCTCCGCCGCCGCCAGATCGCCCATGTCCAGTCCGGCCCGCGACGCGGCGCGTGCCAGCACCGCAAGACCGCACGCGTCGCTCGCCGCCACGAGCACGAGCACGCGGCGGGTCGGCTCGGGCAGCTGCCCGAAACGACGCAGAAATGCCGTGGCGATGCTCGTCGAGACCGGGACCGGCGCATCGCTCGGCAGCGCGAGGAGCCGAGCGGCCTCCGGCGCGAGCTCGAGCAGCGCGAGCGGGTTGCCGCCGGTCGCCCGGTGCACGCGCTCGAGTACGTCATATTCAAGATCTGCATGAGAGAGCAGCTCCGCCGCGTCCGAGCGGTCGAGCCCGGCCACTCGCAGCGTCTGTAGGTCGGCGCCGTCCAGCAGCGAAGGCTCCCCCTCACGCACGGTGAGAATCAGCGCGATCGGATCGACGAGCAGCCGTCGCGCGGCGAACAGCAGCGTCTCCGCGCTCGGGCGATCGAGCCAGTGCGCGTCATCCACGAGCAGCGCGAGCGGCCCCTCCTCCGCGCTGGCGGACAGCAGGCTGAGCGTCGCGGCGCCGATCGCGAAGCGGTCCCTCGCGTCCGCCGGAGAGAGCGCCAGCGCTCCCGCGAGCGCGCTCGCCTGCTGCGCGGGGATCCGGTCCAGCGCTCCCAACGCCGGGCGAAGCAGCTCCGACAGCCCCGCGAACGGGATCACCGCCTCGGACTCGATCCCGCGGCACCGCAGGATCCGCATCCCCTTTGCGCTCTCAGCCGCCTGGTCGAGCAGCGCGGTCTTCCCGATCCCCGGCTCGCCCACGAGCGCCAGCACGCCACTGCGGCCGTCTCGCGCGCGCGCCAGCAGGCGATCGAGCGCCAGCCGCTCGTCTTTGCGGCCAAGCAACATCAGCCGAGTCTGACGAGTCGCCTCGCGTGATGCGAACGAGCCGGACCTTGCGAAGAACTAGGTGGCCCCCCGATGCGATGCTCGACGGTGCCGAGCTACGGTCGCGGCAAGCGATCCAGGAGACCCACCATGGCAACCGTCGAGGTAGACCCTCAGAAGCTCGAGCAGTTCGTGTTCCGCGCCGTCGACGAGGTCGGCGCGACCCTCAACGCGGCGCTCGTCGTGATGGGGGACAAACTGGGGCTGTACCGCGCGCTCGCCGGCGCCGGGGCGCTCACGCCCGTGGAGCTGGCGCGGCGCACGGGCGTCAGCGAGCGCTACGTGCGCGAGTGGCTGAACGCGCAGGCCGCGGGTGGCTTCGTGGAGTACGACCCCGCCGGCGGCGCCTACACGCTCCCGCCCGAGCAGGCCGTCGCCCTCACCGACGAGTCCAGCCCCGCGTTCCTGCCGGGCTTCTTTCAGATCGCGCTCGGCACCGTCATCGACTCGCCGCGGATCACCGAGGCGGCGCGCAGCGGCGAGGGCGTCGGCTGGCACGAGCACAACCACGACGTGTACGACGGCTGCGAGCGCTTCTTCAGGCCCGGCTACAACGCGAGCCTGATCCCGTCGTGGCTGCCCGCACTCGACGGCGTCGTAGAGAAGCTGCAGGCCGGGGCAAAGGTCGCGGACATCGGCTGCGGGCACGGCTCGTCCACGGTCCTGATGGCGCAGGCGTTTCCGTCCTCCACGTTCGTCGGCTCCGACTACCACGAGGGCTCGATCGAGACGGCCCGCCAGCGGGCGCGGGACGCGGGCGTCGCCGATCGCGTGCGCTTCGAGACCGCCGCCGCCTCCTCCGATCATGGTGAGGGCTATGACCTCGTGACGATGTTCGACTGCCTGCACGACATGGGCGATCCGGTCGGCGCCGCGCGGCAGGTTCACCGGATGCTCGCGCCGGACGGCGCGTGGATGATCGTCGAGCCGATGGCCGGCGACCGCGTCGAGGACAACCTCAACCCCGTCGGCCGCGCGTTCTACGGATTCTCCACGTTTCTCTGCACGCCCGCGTCGCTCTCGCAGGAGGTCGGGCTCGCGCTCGGCGCGCAGGCCGGCGAGGCCCGCATCGGCGACGTCGTCACGGGCGGCGGGTTCACCCGCTTCCGGCGCGCGGCCGAGACGCCGTTCAACCTCGTCTTCGAAGCACGGCCATGAGCTCTACGATCGACGAGGTGGGCCGCGGCGATACCACCATCGAAACCGTCGCGGCCCCGGGTGTGCCGGCCGCGCGGCCCGTCGGCCGTGACGGCGAGCAGAGCCGCGCCCGCTACCCCGACAGCGAAGGCTTCGTCGAGCGCGACGGTCAGCGCCTCTTCTACGAGGTCTACGGCGAGGGCGAGGAGACGATCTTCCTGCTGCCGACCTGGCTGATCCACGCGCGCCATTGGAGGATGCAGATCCCTTACTTCGCGCGCCACTTCCGCGTGCTGGTGATGGACGGCCTCGGCAACGGGCGCTCTGACCGCTGCCGCGACCCACGACGCTATGCGGCCGCGGAGTTCGCGCGTGACTGCCTGGCTGTGATGGACGCAACCGGAACCGAGCGAGCGCTGACAGCGAGTCTCTCCCGCGGCGCTCAATACACGCTGGAGCTCGCACGGCTTGCCCCCGAGCGAGTCGCGGGCACGGCGTTCATCGGCCCGTTGTTCCCCTACACGCCGTCGCACTGGTCGGTCCTGACTCACCCGTTGACTCTGCGCTTCTCCCGCTCCTCTCACCTGCCCGCGTCCGCCTACCGCTGGTGGGGACGCATGAGCCCCGCCCATTGGCGCAATGACTTCCCCGCGTTCGCGCAGTGGTTCGTCTCCCGATCCTTCCCCGAGCCACACTCGCCCAAGATCATCGAAGACGGAGTGGGATGGGCGCTCGACAGCGACCCCGAGACGCTGGGCGCGACGGCATACGGCCACATCCACCGCGACCGGCGCGCCCTGCGTGAGCTGGCACGGAACCTGGACGGCCCCGTGCTCGTCGTCTCCGGCGACCACGACAAGATCACGCCACCCCGCGACGCCCGTGCGCTGGCCCGGCTCAGTCAGGGACGACTCGAGGTCGTCCCCGGCGCGGGACATGGGCCGCACGCTCGCAAGCCGGTCCAGGTCAACCTCGCGCTGCGCGACTTCGCCGAGGACGCGTTCGGGCGGACGCGCACGCCACGCGACCCCACGGTCTACCGCCCGGACGGTCGTCCTCGCGCGCTCTTCGTCTCCTCCCCGATCGGCCTCGGCCATGCGCAGCGCGACGTCGCGATCGCGCGCGAGCTGCGCCGCCTGCACCCGGACCTGCAGGTCGACTGGCTCGCCCAGGACCCCGTCACGCGGATGCTCGAAGCGGAGGGCGAGCGCATCCACCCCGCCAGCCCTCATCTGGCGAACGAGTCCAAGCACATCGAGTCGGAGTCCGCCGAGCACGACCTGCACTGCTTCCACGCGATACGCCGCATGGACGAGATCCTCGCCGCGAACTTCATGCTCTTCCACGACGTCGTGCGCGAGGATCGCTATGACCTGTGGATCGGCGACGAGGCGTGGGAGCTCGACTACTACCTGCACGAGAACCCGCGCGAGAAGCGCGCGCCGTACGCATGGCTGTCGGATTTCGTCGGCTTCCTGCCGATGGACGACGGCGACGCGCGCGAGCGATTCCTGGCCGCCGACCACAACGCCCAGAAGGTCGAGCACATCGCCGAGCACCCCGAGATCCGCGACCTCTCGCTGTTCGTCGGCAACCCCGACGACATCGTCCCCAAGCGCCTCGGGCCCGAACTGCCGATGATCCGCGACTGGACCGAGCGCAACTACGCCTTCACCGGCTACGTCACCGGCTTCGACCCCGCGGACCTCGGCGATCGCACCAAGCTGCGCGCGGAGCTCGGCTACGGCGACGAGGAGCAGGTGTGCATCGTCACCGTCGGCGGCTCGGGCGTGGGCGCCGACCTCCTGCGACGCGTCATCGCCGCCTTCCCGCAGGCCAGGGAGCGCGTCCCCGATCTGCGCATGATCGTCGTCGCCGGGCCTCGCATCGACCCCGAGTCGCTCCCTGCCCATCCCGGGCTCGAGGTGGTGCCCTACGTGCACAACCTCTACCGCCACCTCGCCGCGTGCGACCTCGCGGTGGTGCAGGGCGGTCTCACCACGTCGATGGAGCTGACCGCGCAAAAGCGGCCGTTCCTGTACTTCCCCCTGCGCCACCACTTCGAGCAGAACTTCCACGTCCGCCACCGCCTCGAACGCTACGGCGCCGGTCGCCGCATGGACTACGACGACTCCCCGCCCGAGCGGATCGCCGCGGCGATCGCGCGGGAGATCGGCCGCGACGTCACCTACCGCGACGTGGAGATCGACGGCGCCGCCAGAGCGGCTGGGCTGCTCGCACAGCTGCTCTGACCACAGCCGATGTGACGCCGCGCCTGACGCGTCGATGAGGGCGCGACCTTGACAAACGAATTTTGGTGTGGCTAAATACAGTTGTGGCTACGCCTGATTTGATTTCTGCGGCCGTTCAAGACTACGCCAAGGCGGTGTATGCGCTCGAGGCGCGCAAGGGCTCGGCGGTATCGACCAACGAGCTCGCCGAGCGGCTCGGCGTGACGCCGGGCTCGGTGTCGGCGATGCTGCGCAAGCTGTCCGAGGTCGGGCTGGTCGAACACGAGCGCTACCACGGCGTGCGGCTCACCGACCAGGGTCGTCGCGTCGCGCTCGAGGTGCTGCGCCACCATCGACTGATCGAGCTGTTCCTCGCCGAGGAGCTCGGGATGCCGTGGGACCGCGTGCACGCCGAGGCCGAGGTACTCGAGCATGTGCTCTCCGACGAGCTCGAGGAACTGATCGCCGCGCGCCTGGGCCACCCCACGGTCGATCCGCACGGCGACCCGATCCCCACGGCGGAGTTCGGGATCGAGGAGCGCCAGACCCACAGCCTCGACGAGCTCACCCCCGGCGCCAGCGGACGCTTCGTGCGCGTATCGGACTCCGACCCCGAGATGCTGCGCTACCTCGCCGAGCACGGCATCGCGATCGGCGATCATCTCGAGGTGGTCGACCGCCAGCCATTCGGCGGCCCCGTGTTCGTGCGCTTCGACGAGCGCGAGCAGGCGCTCGGCGGCGCGCTCGCGCACGCGATGCGCGTCGAGACAGAGACGCATCAGGGATGACGCCGCCGCTGCGTCCTGATCCGATCCCGGCGTTCGAGGGCGCTGTCGAGGGCTCCTCGGTCGCGCTGCCGGGGGAGTTGGGCGGAACGCTCTTGGGGCCGAGCGCGCTCGAGCAGTTGCTCGCCAAGGGCCGCGTGCGCGCGATGATCATGATGCTCGGTCCGGCGTTCGTCGCTTCGGTCGCGTACGTCGATCCCGGCAACTTCGCCACCAACGTGCAGGGTGGCGCGCAGTTCGGCTACCTGCTGCTGTGGGTCGTGCTGGCGGCGAACCTGATGGCGATGCTGATCCAGTACCTATCGGCCAAGGTAGGGATCGTCACCGACCACAACTACCCCGAAGTCGTGCGCGCGCACTTCCCTCGCGCGTTCACGTGGGGGATGTGGGTTCAAGCCGAGATCATGGCCATGTCGACCGACATCGCCGAGTTCCTCGGCGCCGCGCTCGGGCTGAACCTGCTCTTCGGCGTGCCGCTGCTTCCGGCCGGACTGATCACCGGCGTGATCGCGTTCGCGATCCTTGCGCTGCAGACGCGCGGCTTCCGCCGCTTCGAGCTGGCGATCACCGCGCTGCTGGGGATCATCTTCGCGGGCTTCCTGTACGAGACTCTGCGCATCGGACCCTCCGTACACGGCTCGCTGCGCGGTCTGCTGCCGGGTCTGCACGGCACCTCCTCGCTCTACCTGGCGGTCGGCATCATCGGCGCAACCGTCATGCCACACGTCATCTACCTGCACTCCGCGCTCACGAACGGTCGCATGCCATGCCGCAACGACGAGGAGCGCAGCCGCGTGCTGCGCTTCGAGCGACTCGACGTGATCGTCGCGCTCGGCCTCGCCGGCCTCGTCAACATGGCGATGCTCGCGGTCGCCGCCAAGCTGTTCCACACGCCCGCCCTCTCCGGTCTGGAGTCGATCGGAGAAGCGCACGAACAGTTCGGCAACCTCGTCGGCGGCACCGCCGCGCTCGCGTTCGCCGTCGCGCTGCTCGCCTCCGGCGCTTCCTCCTCCAGCGTCGGCACCTACGCCGGGCAGGTCGTGATGGCGGGCTTCATCAACATCCGCATCCCGCTGCTGATGCGTCGCGCGATCACCATGATCCCCGCGCTCGCGGTCCTCGCCGTCGGCGTCAGTCCCACCAGCGCCCTCGTGCTCAGCCAGGTCGTGCTCTCCTTCGGCATCCCGCTCGCGCTGGTGCCGCTCGTGATGCTCACCGGACGGCGCGACGTCATGGGCGTCCACGTCAACCGCCGCCTCACGACCATCATCGCCTGGGGCTGCGCGAGCCTCATCAGCGCGCTCAACGCCTTCCTGCTCTACCAGCAGTTCTTCGCGGACTGAGCGTTCAGAGGTTGAACCAGCGGGCGCGCCGGCTGGAGCCGAAATGCTGCTTGTCGATGACGCCCGCGCCGCCTCGTGGACGCCGCATGCACGCGCCCTACATCGGCGCTCCGGCGTTGGCCCTGGCGATGTCGACCTTTCCTGTATTCCTCGGGGCCAGAACGAAGGACTCCACCGCGACATCGGGGTCGATGTGGTTGTCGCTGAGAAACGCCTCGACAATGCGGCCGGTGTGCTCTTCGACGGCCGCGATCAGCTGTGGTCCCATGGTCCGCTGAAACGCTTTGCGGGTCGTCAGTACGAGGTCGGCTCGCCCATCGCGCACGAGGCTCCTCTCGCCCATTGTGAGCGTGTCCTGGAGGACTACGGTGATGAAGTCCTCCCAGATGTAGGTACGGGCCTTGGTGGGACCACGACCGGTGTACTCGTGCAGCAGGCCCACGGTCGCGCCCGAGATCGCTGATGCGATGGTGCCCGACTGGACTGTGCCGGTGTTAGGCATGGGAGGCTCTCGGTTCTCGCCTCCCTCCTGGATTCGGGCCTGAGCGAAGGAAAGGAAGGAGACGGATGGGAATCCGTCCGCCAGGCCCGCGCATTCCGTCCGTACCGCCCAATCGAACGGTTCAGCATGAACTCACGTACAGGCAGTGTACTCGGTCCGGAATAGCTTTGACGGTGAATTGACGGAGCCGTGACGCCGTCCGCGCAACCATGCCTTGAAACCGGTAACCACCACATGAGAGGCGTACGCGATGAGCGCGACGGGAATCGACGAAGCGAAGCTCGAACAGTTCATGGGTCAGTTCGTGGGCGATCTGGGAGCGGCGATGACCGCGCCGCTGGTCCTTATCGGCGACAAGCTCGGCCTGTACAAGGCGATGGCCGACGGCGAGCCCGTGACGTCGGAGGCGCTCGCCGAGCGCACGAACTGCCGTGAGCGCTACATCCGCGAGTGGCTCTGCCAGCAGGCGGCGAGCGGCTACGTCGAGTACGACGCGACCGACGGCACGTTCACGCTCCCACCCGAGCAGGCGATGGCGTTGGCGGACGAAGACAGCCCCGCGTTCATACCCGGCGCCTTCCAGCTGCTGGCGGCGATGGTCAAGGACGAGCCCCACATCGCCGAGCGCTTCCGCTCGGGCGAGGGCTTCGGCTGGCACGAGCACCACCACGACCTGTACGCGGGCACCGAGCGGTTCTTCCGCCCGGGCTATCTCGCGAGCCTCGTCGCCGCGTGGCTGCCGGCGCTAGACGGCGTCGTGGAGAAGCTCTCCGCGGGCGCCCGCGTCGCGGACATCGGCTGCGGACACGGAGCGTCGACGATCCTGATGGCGCAGGCATTCCCCGCCTCTGTGTTCGTCGGATCTGACTATCACGAGGGCTCCGTGCAGGCCGCGCGAGCAGCCGCCGCGCGCGCGGGAGTGGCGGATCGCGTGAGCTTCGAGGTGGCCTCGGCGAAGGATTTCAGCGGAGGGCCGTTCGACCTGGTGTGCGTGTTCGACGCGCTGCACGACATGGGCGACCCCGCGGGCGCGGCGCGTCACGTGCGCGAGCAGTTGGCCGCGGACGGCACGTGGATGGTCGTCGAGCCGTTCGCGGGCGACGCGGTCGAGGAGAATCTCGGCCCGGTCGGGCGGATCTTCTACGCGGGCTCGACGATGCTCTGCACGCCCGCCTCGCTGAGCCAGGAGGTCGGGCTCGCGCTCGGCGCCCAGGCTGGCGAGCAGCGCCTCACCGAGGTGCTGAACGAGGGCGGCCTCAGCCGCGTGCGCCGCGTCGCCGAGACCCCCTTCAACATCGTGCTCGAGGCGAGGATCTAGCGTGCTCGCCTCGAGCCCCCCCAACGATCAGTGGTCGGGCGAGCATCGCAGCCCGCGCTTGAGGCCTTTCTGACTTTTCTTGATGTAGAAGCACGGACGTATCGTGATGGAGCCGAAGGGTATGTAGAGGTCGACGGTTCCAGCCGGGGTCCACAGACCGATGGTGGGAATTTCGACGCGACATCTGTTGCGCGGGTTGCTCATGAGCGCGTCGCCACAGACTTCCAGGTTGTCCGCTGCGTCTGAAAGGACCTTGGCCGTGAACTCGGCCAGATAACCCGCGATCGAGCCGAAGTAATGGGAGATCAATTCCTGGAGGACTTTGCCGCCGTTCCTGATCGCTCGAGCGAGGGCGACCGCCTGGGTTGGCGTGAGGTCCTTCTTGTGTAGTGGATCAACGTATATCGGGCCCGCCTCGTATTCCCCCGGAGTGGCTTCCGCTGCGGCCGCGGCCGCAGCCGCAGCCGCTTCCGCCGCCGCTCGGGCGGCGGCTTCGCGCGCAGCTTCGCGAACGACGATCTCTTGACCGATTTGGTCGTTCAAGGCGTGTAGCCAGGACGAGAGCCCGGTGGTCGATTCGCCGCTGGGGTCCGTGTTGTTGACGGGGTCGTCGGAGCCGTAGGCGTACGCGTTCGCCGAGCCGCCGGCCACCGGGTCGGTCTGCAGGAAGCGGCCGATCTGAGGCACGTAGGAGCGGGCGCCCATCGCGATCACTCCGCTGGCGAGCGTCGTTTGGCGTCGGGAGCCGCCCAGCCAGGCGTACTTCGGCTGCGTGCTCGTGCGCGGCACCCCGTACTCCGTGGTGTCGTTCGTGGAGCTGAGGCCGGTTGCGCTTTCGCTGAGCGACGCCGTGGCGACTACGTCGCCGTGCAGGTTCGTTATCTGCACGATCGGCGCTTCCCCGTTCGTCTGGGTCGCTATGAGGCTCCCGCTCAAGCCGACCACGTCGCGTGTCCAGCCTGTCGCGCCTTCCGCCGTCCACGACGGTGAATCGTCCATGCCGCCGTAGTGCGTTATCGAGGTCAGCGTTTTGGTGCCCGTGGCGACCATTTCCCGCAGGCGACCGGCAGGGTCGATGTGGAACCCGTTCGTCTGACCGTTCTGGGTCTGGCTCGCGAGCAACCCTGTCGTGTAGAACGAGCTCGTCAGCGTGGTGCCGCCCGCGTCGCCCGCCGGGGTCGAGGTGGTGTCGCCGAAGGCGTCGTACGCAGCGCCGGTGTCAGTCAAGCGGTCGGCGGGATCGTAGGTGTGGCTGACCGTGGTGCCGCCTTCGGTCGCGCACGCCCCGCCCGCGCCCGGGTTGCGTGTCGTCTGACCCGTGCGGTTTCCATCGGCGTCGTAGGCATACAGGCGGGTCGTGCACCCGACTCCGGACGGGGTGTCCTGTACCTGCGTCAGCCGTCCCGCTGTGTCGTATTTGTATGTCTGCGCGGAGAGCGTGCTCGACCGCGTCAGCCACTGTCCCGTGATCGAGGGGACGATGTTGTCGCTGTACCACGTGCAGTTGGAGGAGCAGTTGGTTTCCTTGACGTATTGCAGACCCGTCAGCTGGCCCGTCGCGTCATACGTGTACCGCTCGTAGAGCCCGTTGGGGAGCACCTCGGTCTTGATCTTGCCTTCGATGTCGTATTCCGCCCCGACCCCGACCGCGCTGTCGATCAGGGTCGTGGCGGCACCCGTGATGGAGTTGTAAATGAAGGTCTGGGTGCCCTTGCCGTCGTCGGCCGTGACCTCGCGACCGTCGATGTCGTGGGTGTATTTCGAGATCACGCCGTCGGCGTCGGTGTATTCCGCCAGCTGGCCCCATTTGTCGTACACGCTCGTAAGCGTCCGCGTCGTGGAGCCTTCGGTCGTGCTGCTCGTCACGAGCTTCCCCGAAACCGAGTCATAGCCAAACGTGACCGCCGGAAGCGCGGTGCCCGTGGTCGAGGTTGCCGTCGCCGTTTTCGGACGCCCCGAACTGTCATACGTCTGCACCAGTTTGCGAGATTCCGCGCCGACGACGGAGTTCGTTTCCACTCCCTCATCCCACAGGTTGTAGGTGACCGTCGTGACCGGCGGGTTCGGCACGCCAGCCGTTTCCGGGTTTTTCGCGAGCTTCGTCTGGCATGGCAGGTTCGCCCACTCCGGGTGCAAGCCGCATACGGCGGCTTTCGCGTTCGCCAGGGCGGTGTAGTAGATCGTCTGGGTGTCGTGTGAGTCTCCACCGGCGGGGTTGCCGGACGGCATGATCGCGTCTGTCACATAGCCGGTCGTGGGGTCATAGAGCTTCGTGCGCACGATTTTCAAGCCCGTCGGATCGGTCGTGATCGACGTCGGCACGTGCAGTTTCCATCCCAGGCCTTCCTGGCCCGCGTAGGAGTTGACGGTCGTGTGTACGTCTTCTTCGGTCCCGCTCGTCAGCAGCGCGCCCTCGGTCAGCTTCGTGACGAGGTGATACGGGCCGCCGGTCCCCGGCGCGCCTTCGTCGTAGAAGTAGCGCGTCTTGTGGCGCGCCAGCACCTGCGAGCCGTTTGCGAGCTTCACCGTGTGCTGCGGCCCCATCGTGCTCAGCAGCTCACTGCCGTCTTCGCTGTATGTGCTCTGCGTGTCCAACAGCTGCGAGACTTCCAGCGGTTTCGATTCCGTGAGCGCCTTCGCCCGGTTGATCGGAGAGAGCGTCCTCACGACATCGTTCTTCGAGTTGTATTCGGTGGTGTCGATGCCGCCACCGGGCGTGGCGGTGTTGACCGTGCGTCCGTCGCTGTCGAGGTAGTGCACGGTCGCGCGGGTGTAGCTGCTGGCGGGCCAGCCCTGCGGAGAATCCGGTGGCAGCACCGCCATCGCTTCGACGGGCACGTCGGTCTGTCCCCATTTCGCGACGTCCGTGCTGCTCATCGCGTAGGGCGCACCGGCGCCGGAGATCGGAACCCCGTACTCGGCCGTCCACACCGCGCTCGTGCCCGGGCTCGGCGGTGTCGGCACGAAGGCCGGGCGCGTGGCCGTGACCCACTTCGCGATTTTGCCGGTCGTCTGGTTGAGCACGTACATCGAGCCATCGCTGGCTTTGGGGTAGGTGGCGACCCCGTACACGCCGGCCGCTTCGGTGAAGAGCTGCAGCGGAGATGACCCGCTGAACTTCTGCACGTTCGCGTTGGTCTTGTCCGCGACGAACACGTTGCCCGACTGCAGCGCCAGGCCCTGGGGGGTGCCGAGATGCCCCTCGCCGGTTCCCGAGGTCCCGTACTGGGACTGGTAGATCAGACCGGACGTGGTGGAGAACACCTCGACGCGGTGTCCCCCCACGTCGGTGGCGTAGAGCTTGGAGGCGCCTTCGTCCGCGGCAAGGCCGCCCACGCCCGTGAACTGGCCGTTGCCGGTGCCCGCGCCGCCGTAGACGGTCCCGGGGATCATCACTTTGGGGGTGCCGTGGAAGGTGGCGATCTGAGAGCCCACGCCGACGGCGATCGTCTCTTCCGTGCCGGATTTGGTGATCGCGATCGCCTGCGGCGCGGTGCCCGCACCCGTCGGCGAGAGACCCGCCAGGGCGCCCGCGCTGGTGAGCCCCTCGATGCGGCTGTTGCCGGTGTCTGCGACCCACACGGTGCCGGTGACGTTGTCGATCGCGATGCCCGACGGGCCTTTGAACTGCAGATTGCCCGAGCCCAGCGTTCCGTAGGCCGCTATGAACGCGCCCGCAGCGGAGAACTTCTCCACGCGGTTGTTCGCGGTGTCCGCGACCCACACGTTGCCCGCGCTGTCGGTGGCGATGCCCGAAGGGTTGTTCAGCTGACCGTTACCGCTGCCTTTTGTCGCGAATTCACCAGTCTTTTCCATGTAGGTGTTCGGGAGCACGACGCCCGTGGAGGCTGTGGCGACCGTCGTCGCGCCATTCGCGTTGATCGCCGTCACGAGCACCTTCAGCCAGCGGTTGGGACCGTGATAGGTCGACCTGTAGCTCGCGTTCGTCGCGCCCGGGAGCAGGGCACACACTTCCGCCGAGCTGATCGTCTGGCACTCCTCCCACTGGTAGCCGTAGGCAAGCGGCGTGTTGCTCCACGTGCCAGCCGTCACTGTCAATGTCTTGCCCTCCGGCGCATTCGTGCTGGAGAGCGCCGGGAGCGCGGTGTTCTGCGGCGTGACGCCAGAGCCCGCCGCGGTCGTCGGCGCGGGCCGCGTCACTTTCAGCAGATGACCGGTCCGGATGTCGCCGATCCCGGTGCCGTAGGTGAACAGCCATGGCTGCTCACCCGGAGACACGAGCGAGGTCACGCGCCCTTCGACGTCGTAGCCGTACGTCGTCTTCAACGCCGGGGATACCCGCGGATCCCACTCAGCGCGCAGACGCCCCTGCACGTCATAGGAGTATTGCGCCACGGTCGTGGTGCTCATCGCGGAGGTCGCGGGGTCCCACGCTGTGAACGTCACCTGCTTCAAGCGGCCCGTGTAGTCGCCCCATTCGCTTGCGCCTTCACCTGTGGCGGTCGTCGAGGACGCGTAGACGAACCGCAGCGCGCGACATCCCCGCACGAGCGTCGTGGTGCACGTGACGTTGGCGGCGACCGGCGCGAGCACTTCGGTCGGCTCGATCACCGAACCGGCGACCTGGTAGGAGTACGTCTTCACGTTCGTGTTGTTCGGCTCGGATTCCGAGGTCGGGACCCACGTGTTCCCGGTCCCACCCGCGGGGAGCTTGAATGTCGTCGTCGACCCGCCGCTCGACAGCTGGAACTGGACTTTGCCTTCCACGGTGCTTTCGAGCAGCTTCAGGTTTTCGTTGCCTTTTGGAGCCGTGTATTCGCCGGCCCCTTTCGGCGTGAACACAGACTGCAGCTCGCCGCCGCTACCGAGCAGCACGCTTCCGGAGGGCAGCTTGACGATGCTCTGCGCAGCACCTCCCAGGTCCAGGATCCAGCTCGATCCGAGGGGCCCTTCCGCGCCTGCGGTCAAGTGCTCAGAGCCGTAGCTGCGAGCTACGCTCAGCGTATCTCCGGGCGCCGTGATCGAGACATCGGCAGCCTGCAGCGTCAGCTCGCCCGACTCGGGGTTCACGCCGGCTGGTCCAACCGACACCGGCGAAACGGGCCGCGTGACGAAGAGCGCCATTTCCTTGACGGTCTTGTTGCCGGCTTTGTCGGTTGCGGCCAGCACCAGCTGATGCTGGCCGACGGCGAACTGACTGCCACTGATCGTCCATTCACCGGTCGTCGAGCACGGACCCACCGAACAGCCACCCTGCGGCGAGCCGAAGGGAATGCCGTCGATGGTGATCGCCAACGGCGCGAGGCCCGAGCTCGGCACGGCGCCCGCACCGTCGCTCGCGCTCGCGCTCAGTTTGTAGACGGAGTCGCCGATTTCCGCGTTCGCCGGCAGCCCCGCGATTGCGACATCGTGCGGCGCGGAGGTGTCGACTTTCACTTTCAGCGAGGTGATCGTGTCACCGTGCGTGGCGTTCGACCCGATCACTTCGACGGTGTCTTCGCCATCGGGGTACCACACTCCATACAGGCCCCCCTTCAATTCCTGAAGGCACTGCACTTGAAGACAACTGAGACCGACATAGTGTTCCACACCCGGGACCTGGGGCGAGCGGGCTTTGATTTCGTGGACACCGATCCCCGCGTCGGACACCCTGACCCCGAAAGTGTTCGATGCTGAAGCTCCTCCGAGCCAGCCGCCCGTGTGCGCGACATTGGTGTGGCTTTCAACCATCACATCGGTCGTATCGGCTTCCACCGTCGGAGATGATTCCTGCACTATCCTGACCGATGCGTTGAAGATAGTGGTCACGAAGCTGTTGCCGGTTTTCGTCGCCCACTGTCCGAACTCGGCGGCGTTGCCCGCACTGCCCGCCACTTGCACCACTCGAAACCCGAGGCCGAAGTTCGAAGGCTGCACTTCCTGACCTTCGATCCCCGTCGTTTTCCCAGCGATCAACAGGCGATTTTCGATGTCGTTCCCCGGATTCACACTCGTCGCTTCCACGCCGATCGCTTCGATCTTCGAAACGCCTTGCGTTTCATACGCCCACGCACCCCACTGTCCAACCGAGTAGGTGCCATTTCCCGTGTCGGTGAGCGTCGATGTCGATGTGTTGGTCAGAAGGCTGAACGCCATTGGGTTGCTGGTTTCGCTGCTCCAATTGCCGTAGATGATCTGTTTGTCTTCGATGATCGGGTCGACCTCGATCGGGTACTGGAAGTCACCGTTGCGGTGCGCGATGTCGAGCACCAGACGATCTCTCGACACGGACATCGTGACCGGGACCGGAGTGCCCGTCGCGTCCTGTGCGAGCGGGGGCAGCACGCTGGCGACGACGTCTCCGTCGAGGGAGATCGACACAACTCCCGACCGCCGCGTGCGCAGCCGCACGCTCCCTGGGCCGGAGACCGCGAACGACAGCCGCTGGGGACTGGCCGCGGAGCGCAGAACGCCATCCACAGCCACACCCTGCGCGACTGGCTTGAACAGCGTGTCCGCGTCAGTCTGGGTGTTTGCATAGAGCACACCCCCGCCGTCGAGGACGCCCGCGGAGCCCGCGTCGCTCTGAGCCGGGGCGATCGACAATCCGGTGTCGGTGAGCGTCACACCCGCATCCGCGCGACTGTGCAGCAATACGCGCGACGCCGCCACGCTCGGCTCAAAGCCTCCATTTGCGTGACGCAGACGCAGATCGAGGGGAACCGCACGACCGCTTGGGGTGAGCGTCGCGATCGGCACGCTCGACTCCAGCACGCCGTGCTTGCCGTGCCCAAGATCAAGACTCGCGGCATGGTCGCTGAGGTAGCGCGTGATCCTCTGACCCCGCGCGAGCATCGCCGTGTCGGTGGGGGAGGAGACGGCCAACGCGTTCGGGAAGGCCTGACGCGCGACGCGTGCGGCGGCCGTCGCGCCAAGACCGCTGAAGGCGTGCCGCGAGACGCTTCGCGTGGCGATGGCGACCGGGTCGGTGCGGCGCACCCTCTCGGCGATGCCAGCCTGCTGTGCGCCCGTCAGCTGTTCAAAGCCCGGCATCGCCAGCGAGTCGAGGGGGTTCGCCGACCGAGAGTCCAGGCCGGAATAGGCCCACGCCGAACCGCAACAAGACACGAGCGCAATCGCTCCCGCCATCCATAGCAAAACAAGTCGTCGCATCCTCGACTCCCCCGTTGAGATATCTATCTACACCTCACGGTCCAGTGCCTCCTCCAAGAAACACCGCG
>DASUPL010000111.1:0-2736 GCA_036281155.1 Solirubrobacteraceae bacterium
GTCAGCACGCTTCTCCGTCCCGCACAACCACCCGAGGGTTCGGGGCCCGACGACGCCGAGCTCGAGCTGACGGATGCCGCCGATTGGATTCGCAAGCGCCACGTGAGCACGCCGGAGGCGCTGGCGTCCTTACCGTCGGCGAACGCGCTCGCCAACCTGGCCGATTCGTGGCAGGCGATGCGGTCGAGGCTCGTCGCGCTCAACGACAAGCTCACCAGGCGCGCGACGCTCGCGCAGCAACGCGTCGACCAGATCGAGACCATGCGGGCGACGTGGGCCGCGACGCGCGCCAGCGCAGTTGATGCGGTGGTCCCGCCGAGCGTGCTGGAGCAGATCGACGCCACGCTGGTGGCCATCGCGGCGGCCCGCAAGAACGCCGAGGCGGGGCTCGCACACGTCCTGGCACTCCAGGATCGCGCGGTGAAGGAGATCGCGCGCTGCGACGAACCTCTCGCCAGCATCGCGCGGGCGGGGAGCGGGCTGGACGGACCCGTGCTCGCGCGCGACGCGCTGCCGATCTGGAGCCCCGAAGCCCGCACGCTGATGTCCGACGACGTGGGCCAGCGGCTGCGCGAGGCCGTTCGAGACATGGTCGAGCGCATCCGGGACTACATGGCGGGCGAGATCGCGCGGCTTCCGCTCCAGATCGTGCTCTTCGCGCTGACGTTCGTGGTGATTCGCTCGGCGCGGCGCCGGGCGCGGCTCAGCGCCGACAAGCAGCCGAGCGAAGCGGCGGCCGCGCAGGTGTTCGAGCTGCCGTGGTCATCCGCGCTCATCGTCACCCTGATCCCGACCGGCTGGATCTACCCCCAGCCTCCGCGCGTCGTGATCAGCGCGGTGTCGGTCCTCGTGCTTCTCCCCGCGGTGCGGATCGTGCGCCGACTCGCCTCGCCGGCGATCGTGCCGGCGGTCTACGCGCTGGCGGCGTTCTTCGTCGTCGACCGCGTGCGAGACGTCTGCTCCGTGATTCCGGTGCTCGAGCAGTGGGTGTTCGTCATCGAGATGGTGTGCGGCATCGTGTTCCTGGCGCTCGCCGTGCGGTCCGAACGCCTGTTGAAGGCTCGCGGTGACGAGGTGGCTCTCGGATGGCGGCGCGCGATCGTGGCGGTCCTCTCGGCACAGGCGTTTCTGCTGGTCGCGGCGGTGTTCGCGGGCATGTGCGGATACATGCGCCTGGCCAGGCTGCTCGGTAACGCCGTCCTCATCAGCGACTACGCCGCGCTCGTGCTGTACGCAGGTGTGCGGATCAGCGAGGGGCTCGTCGCGTATGCGCTTCGGGCGGCTCCGCTCCGTGAACTGCTGATCGTCCAGCGGCACCGCCCCTTGGTGCAGCGACGGCTGACGGTGACGGTGCGCTGGCTGTCCGTCGGCGCGTGGGCGTACTTCGCGCTGGACGGCCTCGGCGTGCTCGGGCCGATCTCGTCCGTGGGCGCGAGGGTGCTCGGCGCGCGCTATGTCCGCGGGTCGGTCAGCGTGTCGCTCGCGGACGCCGCGGTGTTTGCGCTCACCGTCTGGGGAGTGTTCGTCGTCTCGTCGTTCGTTCGTTTCGTCCTCGACGAGGAAGTGTACCCGCGCGTGCGCCTGCCGCGCGGGACGGCATACGCCCAGGCGACGATCGTGCGCTACGTCATCCTCGTCATCGGGTTCGTGCTCGCGGTCGCGGCGCTCGGGATCGACGTCAACCGGCTCACGATCGTGGCCGGCGCACTCGGCGTCGGGGTCGGCATCGGCTTGCAGAGCGTGGTGGCGAATTTCGTGTCCGGGCTCATCGTCCTGCTGGAACGGCGGCTCCACGTGGGCGACGTCGTTCAGCTGGAAGCGCTCGAGGGTCGCATCCGCGAGATCGGCATTCGTGCGAGCACCATCCGGACGTGGGACGGCGCCGAGGTCATCGTCCCGAACGCCGCGCTGACATCGGAGCGCGTCACCAACTGGACCTTGTCCGACACGCGGCGTCGCGTGACGCTCGACGTCGGCGTCGCCTACTCGGCCGATCCACCGCACGTCCTCGACATTCTCCGCAGTGTCGCCGCGGCGCATCCCAAGGCGCTCCCGGATCCGCCGCCGCTCGCGCTATGCACCGGCTTCGGTGAGAGCGCGCTGAAGTTCCAGCTGCGCGTCTGGACGAGGGTGGACGACGCGGAGTCGTTCCTGAGCGGGCTCGCCATCGCCGTGCACGGCGCGCTCAGGGCGGCCAAGATCGAGATCCCCTTCCCCCAGCGCGACGTACACATCCGGAACGGTGAGGGCGTCGCGGTATCCTGCGCACCGGCCCGTCCCCCGTTTCGTGAAGTGGCCGCGGGCCCCTAGAGCAGTCGGTGGCGGGTCGCGTACGCCACGGCCTCGAGTCGGCTGTGGACGCCGAGCTTGGCGAAGAGGTTCTGGACGTGGTTGCGAACGGTGGCCGGGCTCACGTGGAGGCGGTTGCCGTGGTCGTCGTGACCGACGAAGACATCGCAACACGGCCGGCCGAGGATGTCCCGCGCCGGGTAGCCCAGGATCCTTTCGGCCGCGCGGTTCCATGGCACGATGCGCCCGTCCGCAGGCGACGCCGGCCAGATCCAATGATCTCCTTCATCGCCTAGACGTTGTCGGCCTCGGTCGAACGCTCGCTCACGGACGCGCCGGCCTCCTGCCCCCGCTTCCAGCGCGAAGGGCGACATGGCGACGGCCAAGGCGAAAGCCCAGGCAGCTCTCGCGGAGATGAAGAAGTCGCTGACTCGGGCTCCAGAGTGG
>DASUPL010000112.1:0-10081 GCA_036281155.1 Solirubrobacteraceae bacterium
GTCGGCGTCGTGTTTCGTGGCGAGTCGCGCGCGGCGACGCGTCCGGTGGCGCACGCGGCGCGAACGTTCACGCTGAACGAGCGCGGTCGTCTGCATCTCACTAGCCACCGCGGGTTCACGCTCAACGAGAAGGGAACGGCGACCGGCACGATCGCCGGGTCGATCTACATCCACCTGCATGTCGTGTCCACGAACAGGGTCACCGCGGAGGTGAGCATCTACCCCAAAGGCGGCTCGCTGACGGGCCGCGCGAGCGCGAGCTACCACCCGGCAGGGTCAGTCGCGAGCTTCTCGGGCACGATGTCGATCGTGGGCGGGAGTGGGCGCTATGCCCACGCGCACGGTTCGGGTCTCAGCTTCAGCGGCACGATCCAGCGGACCAACGACGCCGTCACGGTGCGTGTCAGCGGCAGGATGTCCGCATGACGCGGCTCGGCTGAGGCTCCGATGTCGAGACTCAGAGCGCTTGCTGCCCTGTCGGCCGTGCTGTCGTGCGGGTTTGCGCCCGCGACCGCGCGGGCGGTCGCCGAGCGCGCCACGCTGCACGCGTCCTTCTCTCCCAACAGGCTCGGCGCCCCGACGACGATCCACTTCGGCTTTCACGTCTCGACCGTGGAAGGCGCCGCGCCGCCGCCGATGACGGGCATCGATCTGAAAATGCCGGCGGGGATGAACTACACGAGGACCACGCTCGGCCTGGCGGTGTGTAAATCGGAGGCCCTGCTGGCAAAAGGGCTCCGGGGCTGTTCGCCGAACTCGCGCCTCGGCTTTGGCAGCGCGGTCGTGGAAGTGCCGTTCGGCTCGGGCGTGGGTCACGAGATCCCTGAACTCCAGGCGCTCTCCGGGCCCTCGCCGACGGGCAATCTGGTGGTGCTGTTCTACGCCAACGGCCTGATGCCGGTGTACGCGCAGCTGGCGTTCACCGGCGAAGTGCTCCCGGCCACGGGCTTGTTCGGCTCGCATCTCGCGGTCAACGTGCCGCTCGTGACGAGCGTTCCCGGCGGCCCGGACGTGTCGATCGTGAGCGTTCAGAGCACGATCGGACCCAGCCACCTGACCTACTACCGCCATGTTCACGGCCGCCGCGTCGCGTTCCACCCCCGCGGCGTCGCGGTGCCGGAGCGCTGTCCGCGTGGTGGGTTCCCGTTCGCGGCCGAGTTCAGCTTCCTGGACGGCACCCACACGACCGCGTCCACCAGAGTCCCGTGTCCGCCGCGCAGGCGATAAGCAGCGCGGGGTCTCACTCGCGATCACGTCGCGTGGCACACCCGGCTCTGGCACGGAGCTTCGTCGCGGTCGTCCCGCGCTACCTGTTCACCGTCCTTCCGCGCGCGTCGCGCGAGATCGCTCACTGGCGGGGCCGCGCGGGGACCATCCCCGACCCGGCGCTTCGGCGGCTGGCGCTCGACTCGCTCGCCAAGCGGGGCAACATGGAAGGCGCGGCGCTGTTCGCGGTGCTCTGCCCGCGGGAGAGCCGGGGCGCGGCGGTACGGGCGCTGGTGGCATTCCAGGCGGCGTACAACTATCTCGACACGCTGGCCGAGCAGCCCAGTCCGGACCCGATCGCGAACGCTCGTCAGCTGCACCAGGCGCTGGCGCTCGCTCTCGATCCGGCGGCCGTGCAGCCCGACTACTACGCCGGGACCCCTTGGTCTGAGGACGGCGGCTACCTCGCGGCGATGGTCGACGCCTGCCGCGCGGCCCTTGCCGAGCTGCCGTCCCACGCGACGGTGGCGGCTGCGGCGCATGCGGCGGCGATGAACATCGTGGGCTTTCAGAGTCTCAATCTCACCGAATCGCAGGGTGGTGAGGAGGATCTGGAGCGCTGGGCTCGCGAGCGGACTCCTGCGGGCTCAGGGCTGAGGTGGTGGCAGATGGCGGGGGCGTGCGGCTCCTCCCTGCCGGTGCACGTGCTGACCGCGCTCGCCGGGGACCCGGCTCTGGATCGACGGGGCGTCGCCGCGGTGGACAACGCCTACTTCCCCTGGATCGGCGCGCTGCACTCGCTGCTGGACAGTCTCGTGGACGTGGCTGAGGACGAGCGCTTGGGCCAGCGCAATCTCCTCGTCGGCCGCACCTGCGCGGATGACGCGGCCGCCGAGATGCGCCTGCTGGCCGAGCGCGCCAGGGAAGAGGCGGGCGCCCTGCCGCGCGGAGGCGAGCACAGCGTGATCCTCGCGGCGATGGCCGGCCACTACATCTCGGCTTCCGAAGCGTCGCAGCCGGCGGTGCGCATGATCGCGGAGAGCGTCAGGGAGGCTCTCGGTGGGGTGATGCGCCCGACGTTGGCGTTGTTCGGGCTCAGGCGACTGTGCGCGCGGTTCGTGCGCGCGGCGGGCGGGTAGACGCGGCATGCTGGAGCTGCGCGAGCTCGTGAAGCATTACCCGACGGCGGGCGAGGAGAGCGTGCGCGCGGTGGATGGGGTGTCGCTGTCGGTCGAGGCGGGGGAGATGGTGGCGCTGTACGGGCCGAGCGGGTCGGGGAAGACGACGCTGCTGCTGATGGTCGCGACGCTGCTGCGGCCCACCGCGGGAGCGGTGTTGATCGGCGGGCGCGACGTCGCGTCTCTGTCGGAGCGCGAGGCGTCGACGTTCAGACTGTCCGAACTCGGTTTCATCCGTCAGAACTTCGATCTGCTGCCGGGCGTGAGCGCGATCGACAACGCGGTGTTGAAGTTGTTGAAGGGCATGCGTTGGCATGACGCGCACCGCGAGATATCGCCGCTGCTGGAGCGCCTCGGGCTGGACAAGCGCGTGACCCACCGCGCGGAGACTCTGTCGATGGGCGAGCGCCAGCGGGTGATGATTGCCCGCGCGTTGTCGACCCAGCCGCGGCTGCTGCTCGCGGATGAGCCCACCGGGAGCCTGGACACGCAGCGCGGTCGTGAAGTGCTGGAGCTGTTGAGCGAACTGTGTCGTGAGCGTGGCGTGGCGATCGTGCTCGTCAGCCACGACCCCACGGCCGCGGCGTATGCCGATCGGGTGTACGCGCTGCGCGACGGGAAGCTCTCGGACTACGAGCCCGAGCGAGGGCCCTCTCCGCGTATGGGCGCTTGAGTCGCTCGCCGGTACTCGATCGTGAAGCTGTCAAACGTCCTGCACCTGTATCGCGTGCGGTTGCGTGCGCGCGCGTTGCAGGAGTGCTTCGCGGTGGTGGGAATCGCGGCTGGCGTGGCGCTGCTGTTCGCCTCGCAGGTCGCGAGCTCGAGCCTGTCGAGCTCCGTGGCGCAGCTCTCGCATGGAATCGTCGGGGACGCGAAGCTGCAGATTCTCGCGCGGGACGCGGGCGGCGTCCCGGAACGCATGCTGGGGCAGGTGCGCCACATCCCCGGGGTGCGCGCGGCGGCGCCGCTGCTGGAAACGAGCGCGAACGCGATCGGTCCGAAGGGCAGCGAGTCGGTGGATCTGGTGGGGGCGGATGCGAGTCTCAGTGACCTGAACGGGTCGCTGGTGCGCAACACGAAGCTGACTCCGTTCGCGGGGATCGGCGCGATGGTGTTGCCGGCGCCGCTGGCGAGGAGGATCGGCGTGGAGAAGTTCGGTCGCGAAGCGACCTTCCAGTTGAATGGGAGGGTCGCGCAGGCGGCGCTCTACAGCCAGCTGACGGAAAAGCAGATCGGCCCGTTGATCTCGAGCCCGATCGCGGTCGTGCCATTGCCCTTCGCGCAGGAAATGACCGGCTGGGCGGGGCGGGTGAGCCGTATCCTGGTGCAGCCCGCGGCGGGCTCTGAAGCCGGCGTGCGCAAGGCGCTTCTTGGGCTGGCGGCGGGACGGTTGAACGTGACCGGGACCGACCACGACGAGGCGCTGTTCGCGAAGGCGGCGGCGGCGAGCAACCAGTCGACGGCGCTGTTCGCGGTGATCAGCGCGCTCGTGGGGTTCCTGTTCGCGTTCAACGCGATGCTGCTCAGCGTTCCGCAGCGGCGCAGGCTGATCGCGGATCTGCGCCGCGACGGCTACGCGCCGCGGACGGTGATAGGGGTGCTGCTGCTGGACGCGGTGGTGCTGGGGGTTCTGGCGTGCGTTCTCGGCCTGGCGATCGGAGAGGAGCTCTCGATCCACCTGTTCCACTCGAACCCCGGCTACCTGTCGTCGGCGTTCGCGGTGGGATCGCAGCGCGTGGTGGGCTTCAAGAGCATCGCGGTGGGGTGCGGCGGGGGGATGCTGGCGGCGATCGTGGCGGTGCTGAGCCCGCTGCGCGACATCCTCTCGCGCGACCCGCTGGCGGCGATCTCCTCGACCGAGCGTGTCGGTCGTGGCGCGGTTGGCGCCAGGCTGACGATCGTGGGCGTCGTGAGCCTGGCGGCCGCGACGGTCGTGCTGCTGCTCGCTCCGAAGCTGGCGATCCTCGGGGTGGTGTTCCTGATGGCCGCGCTGTTGCTGCTGCTGGCGGTTCCGCTGGCGGCGCTGCTTGGCCTGGTGAGGCGGCTGGCTCCGAGGATCACGAGCGCGGTCCCGCACGTGGCGGTGATGGAGCTGGACGCGGCGAGGGCGCGGGCTGTGGCGATCGCGGCGACGGGAGCGATCGCGGTGTTCGGCAGCGTGGCGATCCAGGGCGCGCACGGGAATCTTTTGTCGGGCTTGGAAAACGCGGCGAGCGACATGAACGCGCTGACGGACGTGTGGGTGAGCCCGGCGGGCTCGTACAACCTGTTGAAGACGACGCCGTTCGCCCCCACGCAGCAGGGGAAGCTGGAGGCGCTGCCGGGGGTGCGCGCGGTGCGGGTCTATCGCGGCGGA
Source organism: Solirubrobacteraceae bacterium (assembly GCA_036281155.1). Lineage (GTDB taxonomy): Bacteria > Actinomycetota > Thermoleophilia > Solirubrobacterales > Solirubrobacteraceae > Palsa-744. Next base: position 4,741 of record DASUPL010000112.1, read on the forward strand.
CTGCTGGACGTTGGCGAGCGGCGGGTGTGGGTGGTCGCGCCGCCAACGCAGTCCGCGGGGCTGCTGCCGCCGACGCAGCTCCTGGAAGGCAGCCTGCGTCAGGCCACAGAACGCGTGAGGGCGGGCGGCTGGGTTGTCCTCTCCCAGGCGCTGGCGAGCGAACTGCATCTGCACATCGGCGATCGGGTGGCGCTGCCGACGCCCAACCCGAGCGCGTTCCGGGTCGCGGCGCTGTCCACGAACATCGGCTGGGCGCCCGGGGCGATCGTCATGAACGCGGACGACTACGCGCGCGCGTGGGGCAGCGCGGACGCGAGCGCGTACAACGTGCTGATGGAGCCCGGCGTCTCGCCCGCCGACGGCGCCCGCGAGATCCGACAGGCGCTCGGCTCGAGCTCCGGACTGGCGGTGGAAACCGCAGCCCAGCACGCCGACCGCCAGCGTGCCCTCAGCCGCCAGGGCCTGGAGCGCCTGACGCAGATCGCGACGCTGATCCTGGTCGCGGCGGTACTGGCGATGGCGGCGGCGATGGGCAACATGGTCTGGCAGCGCCGTCCGCGGCTTGCGAAGCTGAAGCTCGAGGGCTTCTCGCGTGTGGAACTGTGGCGTACGATCATGCTCGAGAGCCTGCTGCTGCTCGGCGCGGGCTGCCTGTCGGGCGCCGCGTTCGGCCTCTACGGCCAGCAGTTGCTCGACCGGGCGCTCGCGAACGTGATCAACTTCCCCGTGGTCTACTCCGTCGCGGCGATGACGGCGCTCGGCAGTCTCGCGCTTGTCACCGCCACGGCGGTCGCGATCGTGGCGATCCCCGGCTATCTCGCCGCCGGCGTCTCACCCGCGGTAGCGCTGCAGGACTGAGCCGACGCGCCCGTCGGCTCAGTGACGGGCGCGGGGCAGCTTCGTCGTGACGTAGCGCTATTGCCAGTCGATGGCGCCTCCTATGAGCCCGACAAGGGCGTTACCCGTCAAGACGCCGGTGCTTTCTTCGGCGTACGCACAGGCGGCTCCAATTCCTACAGAAGTGATTTTTGAAACTGTCGCGAGTTTTTCAATCTGTTTATTCGTGTTCCTGTATTTTACCGTATTCAGATTCTGGTTTTTATTCGATGGAATGGTCACCTGGCAGGATATTGCTTTGGTAGTCACGGTCTTGAGGAGGCTGACGCTGCCGTCGGCGGTAGATCTGATTCTGGCAGGGCTCATGGTCATGAGGAGTCCAAAGGCTGTGCATTTTTCGAATTGAACAGTTGATACGAGGAAGGTTGATTTGGTGGTTGCGACGGCACCTTCGGCGAGTGATGCTCCTTTACATTCCATATTGCCAGCTATATTTTTCAATACCACTGTTGTGAGAAGTTTGGAGGTGAGTTTGCCCGTCGAGCTGGCTAAGAATTCGTGCGCGCCGGCGGAGGCCGTGCTCATTGCCAGAGTGAGAAACAATAGGCATGTGAAGATCGCTCGCTTCATGTTTTGCTGCTCCTGTGTTGGGAGTCGGGATCATGGTCTAGCATGGCCCAGAAACGGCCACAAGGTCCCACGTCGAGGGAGTCTCAATCATCAGCAAAGTACGGCCGTTGCTCAGCGTCTCAAGGGCAAGGAAGTCGAGAATGTCTTCGACTATCACCTCGGCCGCCACCAGTTCCAGCGCCCGAGCAGCACCATCAGGCTCGGCCCGAGCAGGGCGCGGACGATGGTGGCGTCGAGGGAGACGGCGAAGGCCATAGGATGGTTTGAGGATGCGATGGCGACGCCAGGGGCTTCTCGTGATCGCGGCCCTGGCCGCCGCTGCTGGGTTCGCCCGGCCGGCTGCCGCTTCGACGCTAACGGTCGCGCAGGCCTTTGCCGATCTGAACGGCTGGCGTCAACTGGCCGGCGAGCCGCCCGTGCTCTATGAGGACCCCAACCTGAGCCACGGCTGTCAGCTCCACAACGCGTACCTGGCTACCAATCGCATCGGTGGTCACGACGAGGATCCGACACTTCCCGGCTACAGCCAGCTTGGCGCTCAGGCTGGAAGCTCCAGTGTGCTCGTCGACGCTGAGATGCTCCCGCGCGTGGGCTTCGAGCGCGCAGTGTTTCACCGACTTGCGCTGCTGCAACCACGTCTTCAAACGTCATGGTATGACGCCAACTTCGGCAATACATGCATGGGCGTTTTCGGGCTCAACGATGCTGTGCGCACGCCTGTGCTCACCCTGTATCCGTGGCCGTTCAGCAATCAGCGCCGGGTGCCGGTCGACTTCGCCACGGACGAGTTCCCCAGCCCGTATGACGATGCTCCCGGCGCACAGCGCTTGGGCTATCCGCTGTCGGTACAGGTAAACGGACCGTGGTCGGGCAGCGACTCCGTTACGGTCGCCGACGCGCAGCTGGTGTCTGACCGCAGCGGTCCAACGCGCGTGGTGAGCGTTGACGCCAACAGCGTCCACGGCGACGTGCTGAGCGGCGGGTTTGCACTGCTGCCCTTCAGTGCGTTGGGCTATCACCAGTGGTACACCGCGTCAGTGTCAGGGACCGTATCGACGGCCGGTCTTGAAGGCACGACCGTCAGCGTGCCGTTTGTCTACAACTGGCGATTTGAGACCGACTGGCCCACCCCAAGATTGTCCATCACGACGTGGTCTGACGGGCGTGTGCAGGCCCGCTCCTCCAGTAGGGCGCCCGTCAAGATCACCTACAGCAGAGGCGCCATCACGGTGTCACAGTGGACGCGACCGCTCCGTCGCGTCGTTGCGAGAGTGCGCGGGAGGTGGGCGGTGTGTCTGGATCAGCGGCCTCGTGGCCACTGGGCCGCCGCGCACGTCTGCTATCCAGCGATTCGTGTGGGGCGCTGAGCGTCCGGGATCGAAGCCCACATGAAGATCCATGCCCTCACCACCGGGAGCGTCCGCGTCAAGCGCTCCTTTCTGTTCCCCAGTCGCGGTCTTCGCCGCCAGCTGGACCTCTTCCTTCCCGGTCCCTGGTCGGACCCACTGCCGATCCACTGCTGGGCGATCGAGCACGACGGCCGTCTGCTGCTCGTGGACACCGGTGGGATCGCCGCGGCGAGGGACGTCCCGTTCGCGCGCTTCAACGTGACGCCCGAGCAGGAGCTCCCGGGGATTCTGGCCGCGGCAGGCCTATCGCTCGAAGACGTGTCCGAGGTTGTCCTCACCCATCACCACGGCGACCACGTCGATGGCCTCGTCCACGTTCATGCGCCGGTGTTGATCCACGAGGAGGAGCAGCGATACCTCAGCACGGCCTTCACTCGCGTGATGCGGCGCGTCCTGCGCCAGCCGCTCCCCCCGGGATTCGCTCCGCGCACGTTCGCGCTCGACGGTGGACCGTTCGGCGCGTTTGCGCGCAGCCACACGCTCAGCGACGACGGGCGCATCGTAGCCGTGGCCACCCCCGGACACACGCCCGGCCATGTGTCGGTGATCTGCGTGGATGACTCCGGCCGCCACGTGATGCTTGCGGGCGATGCGACGGACACGCTCGAGCAGCTGCTCGCCCTGCGTGCCGACGCGATCGCACCGGACCCGAAAGTGCATGTGGAAACGCTGGAAGCGATAACGGCCCACTGTGCGCAGCACCCCACGATCTACCTCCCATCGCACGACCCTGGGTCCGTGGAGCGCCTCGCGGGCGCGATCACCGTCGGCTGAGCCGCCGACGCTTCCTACGTCTCGCCGACAGCGCTCAAAGTGGTCGTGCCCGTCGGTGTCCACCACGGAGACTGATCACGGTGACGAACACCGGGCAGCTTCGTCGTGGCGTAGCGCTACTGCCAGTCGAGAGTGCCGCCGATGAGGCCGACGAGGGCATCGCCTGTGAATACGCCTCTGGTTTCTCTTTCGTATGAGCACGCGGCACCGAAACCTTGCGATTCGATTAATGTAACCCCCGCCACTTTCTCGATTTGTTTGTTCGTGTTGTTGTATTTTATGGTTTTGAGGTTCTGATTTTTGGTCGTCGGTATGACTATCAGACATTCCAACGCTTTGGCGGTCACTGGCTTGAGTAGGCTGACGCTGCCATCGGCGGTGGAGCGGACGTTCACTGGGCTGATGGCCATATTGAGCCCAAAGGCTTTGCATTTTTCAAACTGAAAGGTCGACACAAGGGTGACGGATTTGGTTGTCGTGACAGCACCGTTCACAATCGATGCTCCGGTGCAGTCCATATTGCCGGCCGCATTGTGGAATACCGCGTTTGTGAGGAGTTTTAGGGTGATTTTGCCTGTCGAGCTGGCTAAGAATTCATGAGCCCCAGCCGCGGCTAGATTCGTCGACAGGGCGAGAAGAACTAGAGACGTGACTATGGCTCGCTTCATGACTTGCTCCTGTCTCGGGGAATTGAATGGCGGCCGTGGGATGGGCTAGTGGCTGAGCCCATCCCCGGCGCGGTGCGGATTATTGCCAGTCGATAGTGCCCCCTAGCAGCCCGACGAGGGCGTTGCCTGTAAATTTGCCGTTGCTTTCTTCTGCGTAGGTACATGCTGCTCCGAGACCAAAGGACGTAACTTTTGAGACCGACGCGGTTTTTTCTATCTGTTTATTGGTGTTTTTGAATTTGACCGTCCAAAGATTTTGATTTTTCGACGATGGAAAGGTCACTGTGCATGCAAGGGCTGTGGCCGTGACTGTCTTGAGCAGGCTGACGCTGCCTTCGGCTGTGGACCTGACTTTGACTAAGTCCAGTTTCGCGGCGAGCCCGAAGGCCGTGCATTTTTCGAACTCGATCGTCGATGTCAAGAATAAGGCTTTGAGAGTTTTCACTTCACCGTCGGTAAATCGAGCTCCTAGGCATTGTACTGTCCCTGCAACGCTGGTGAATGTGGGGCTTGAAAGAAGTTTGACGGTGAGTTTGCCCGTTGTGCTGGCTAAGAATAAATGGGCACCAGCTGAAGCTGCGTGCATCGTGAAGACGAGAAACACGAGCGATGCTACCATTGCTTTCTTCATTGTCTGTTGCTCCTGTTTAGAGAAACCATGGCCAGATGGTCTAGCACGGTCATCGGGGCGAAACAAGTTCTCAACCAGCCGAACGCTCAACCGCGTCGGCATCGTGGATAGAGAAACTGACAAATGTGTTTGACTACGGTCCCGCGGGTCTGCGCCACCGCGGCCGCCACCAGTTCCAGCGCCCGAGCAGCACCATCAGGCTGGGCACGAGCAGGGCGCGGACGATGGTGGCGTCGAGGGCGACGGCGAAGACCATGCCGAGGGCGGCTTCTTTGACGAACGCGGTCTTGGCGGTGACGAGCGCGCCGACGGTGACGCAGAACAGCAGCGCGGCGGAGGTGATCACCCGACCGGTGCTCTGGAGGCCCTGTGCGACGGCGTCGCGATTGGAG
>DASUPL010000113.1:0-5520 GCA_036281155.1 Solirubrobacteraceae bacterium
CGACGCGCAGATTCTCGGCACGCGAGTCGACTATCCCGGGCCCGACCCCGGCGTGGCGCGACAGCTCGCGCAGCTTCTCCGCCCACGCATGAGGTTCGCCGCGGCGACGCCCACCGAGCTGCGGTCGACTCGCCTGCCCGCTCGCGCGGGTGCGCTGAGCCAGCTCGCGAGCCTCGACGCGCACGCGGCAACGGCGCTCGGTCGAATCGCCGCGCCGGCCCACGATCGCGCGGCGGTCGCGGAACTGGGCAAGTCCCTTGCGCGCGAGGGATCGCTCGTGAGCAAGTTGGCCAGCGCGGCGCGCCGCTCGAGGCGCGCGCCCTATGCCTCGCTGAGCAGGCGCTTCGCGAGCGTGAGCGGCAACGCGAGCGCGGCTGTCAGCGGCGTGACTGAGCTGGGCTTCGCGCTGGGGCGCTTGCACTCGATCTCCATCCCCGGGCTTCCCCCGCGGCGCGCGTCGCACAGGCGAAGCGCCACACCCGCGGCCCCAGCCACGCAGAGGCCCTCCCCCCCGCCGGTGGACGTGCTTCCTCCCACGAGGGATAAGCCTCCCGTCAAAAAACCGCTCAAACGCCACCCAGGGACTCACACAGAAGGCGGCGAAACCGCCCCGATCTGAGTACATGTCACGACCGTCACACATCCGTAGCGTCTTTCTCGCAGCTGTCATCGGGCTTGTCTCGGCGCCGCTGCTCGGAGCTGTCCACGCCACTACGGCGCGGGCGGCTCAGTACTCCGCGACCTTGGCCGGCAAGTGCTGCGACGGCGAGACGATCGAGGCGGGAGCCACGGAGAAGGAGTACTTCGTCCTGACCAACACAGGCACCGAAACCTGGGGGGCCGTCGGCATACCCAGCATCAACCTGGGTACGGACAAACCACGTGGGCGCACCAGCACCTACTTCCAAGCACCGGATTGGCCGATCGTCGGCGGTACTGCGCGCCCGTCGGTGGGCGTCGCGCACGAAGTGCCGTCCAACGCGAGCTACAAGTTCGCGTTCGACGTGAAAGCTCCCGTGATCACGGCACCGAAGGAATACATCGAGCACTTCGGCCTGCTGGCTGAAGCAGCGCCGCCGATATGGATCGACCAGGAAGCTGGGCTTGGACCCGACCTGTACCTGCACTTCAAAGTCGTGCCGGCGCAGCCGCCGTCGATCGTGATCGGCCTCAGCGCCTCGACGGTCGTGCAGGGCGGATCCTTCTCGGTCAATGCCGCGGCGAGCGACGGAGTCTCCGTGAACCACGCGGTGATCGAATTCGCCGGCCAGCAGGCGAGCAGCGGACCGACGCGCAACGCGGAAATCACAGCGGACGAGCAGACCACGTGGAACGCCAACGCGACCTTCACCACGAGCGGCGTCGAAAGCGGACCGCGGACGGTGATCGCCACGGCCTACGACGACGCCGGCCTGTCGACGACCGTCACCGCGACCGTGAACGTCCAGTCACCGCCGCCGCCGCCGCAGGCCGTCGCTCCGGTGCGGATGGGCTACGCGTGGTCGACGGCCCCTCGCAACTCGCGCGCCATGCGCCTGAAGAAGGTCGTCATCACCGGGACGCAGAAGGGCGAGCGCGTCTATGTGGCATGTCACTTCTGTCACGGTGTGCGCCAGCTGGGGCCGACGGTCGCGCGGGGCGGAGAAGTCGCCTTCAGACCACGCCACCTGATCGTGACGCGACGATCGAAACTGATCGTGTACGTCGTGCAGCCGGGACTCTACGGGCGCTACAGGGTGTACGGGATCAAACTTAGGGCCTCGAGCGCAATACCGCGCCAGCAGGGTTGTCTCACGCCTGGCGTGACGACGCATGCTCCCTGCCCCAGGTGATCCTCCCCTGTCCCCCTGGTCTCGATGGACGCGGGCTCGCCCTCAAACCGGTAGCGCGAGCTGCGCTCGCGAGTCGCCGCGGGGATCTGTCTCGCGTCGCGCCTCGGCGTCGGACTCCGCGCCGTCGCGGCCCTCAACCCCGCTGAGCCCCCCGACGCGTACCCCCAGCAGCCGTACCGGCCGCGGCGGCGCGTAGCCGTCGAGCAGCTGCAGCGCCTGCGCGGTAACGACGCGCGGGTCGCTCGTGGCCTGCGGAACGGTTCGCGCACGCGTGACGGTGGTGAAGTCGCTCAAGCGCACCTTGATGCCGATCGTGCGGCCCTGGCGGCCGTGCGCGGCGAGGCTCTCGCACAGCTCGGCGGACATCCACGCGAGCGCGGTGCGCAGCTCGGCGGGGTCGCTGATGTCGGTATCGAACGTGCGCTCGCGCGACTCGGAGACGACCTTGCGCTCGGCACCGACGACGCCGTCGTGTTCGAAGCGCGCGCGGCGCCCAAGCTCGCGCCCGAGGTTCGGGCCGAAGCGCTCCACGAGCAGCTCCTCGGGGGCGGCGCCGACGGCGGCGAGCGTCCGCAGCCCGAGCTCGGCCAGGCGCGCGGCGGTCTTAGGGCCGATGCCGGGCACGAGGCCGGGCGGCGAGGCGGCGAAGCGCGCGCACGCCTGCTCGCGGTCGAGGACGACGAAGCCGGCGGGCTTCTCCGCGTCGGAGGCGACCTTCGCGACGAGCTTGTTCGGGCCGATGCCGACCGAGCACGTAAGACCAGCGGCCTGCGTAATCTCGGCGAGCAGCCGCCGCATCGCGGCGCGCGGCGAGAACAGGCCGCTGAGGTCGAGATACGCCTCGTCGAGACCGACGACCTCGACGCGCTCGACGTGCTCGCGCACGATTCCCATCACCTGCGCGGACGCCTCGCGGTAGGTGGTGAAGTCGGGCGGCAGGAAGACCGCGTCGGGACACAGCCTCCTGGCGCGCGCGGCGGGCATCGCCGACCCGACGCCGAAGCGCCGCGCCTCGTAGCTCGCGGTCGTGACGACCGCGCGCGGGCCGGTGCCCGAGACCACGACCGGTCTGCCGCGCAGCTCGGGCCGGCGGCGCAGCTCGACCGACACGTAGAACGCGTCCGCGTCCAGGTGGGCGACGCTCAGGGCCTGTGACTGCGATTCGGAAGCGCTCACGACCAGTCGAATCTAGCGCCGCGGGCGGCGGAACGTACGAACATACGTACGCATGCCCGCCGGGCCTGCGGCGCCTACGAGGAGAGCTCAAACCCGGGCAGTGACGTGACGATCGCGCTGAGGGGAACGACCACGATCCTCTCCTCCCCATTCAACCGTTCGACCGTATCCAGGAGCCTTTTCTCCAGTTTCGCGGTCTCGGCGAAATACAGGGCCGCCTCGATGTGGCTGGCGCCGGCGAACGCGCGGCAGATCGCGGTGAGCTCCTCCTTGGACTTCATCGTCAGCTCGACCTCCACCGCGATCGGCAATGGCGGCGACTCTCCAGCCGTGAGAGGCGGCCAGAGCACGATGTCGGGGTGATGGGACCGCGTGTGCCCGTGCCGTAGGACGCTCACACTGGCCAGGCGACGTCGCTGGTTGCGCTCATCCCGATGCAGCTCGCGCTCGGCGATCACGCGGTGGTCGGGGTAGCTGCGTTCCAAGGTGGCCACGACGCTGGCGCAGGCGATCGTGTGCCGGGCGTCCCTGATCGTGACGCGAGCCGAGCGCAGGCCCTCCGGGTAGGAGTACCCACCAGCGTCCGCGTGCTTGCGGGCCAACTTCCGACCAGCCCTTGTGACCGTGTAGAGGTCGGAGTAGCCGACGAGCAGCGAATGGCGCCCCATCAGCCCCAACCCGACGGCCTCATCCAAGCGCTCTTTCGCCGCGGCGACACTCAACTGGTCGCGCTCGGACAACGCCTCGGCGGTGGTGGCGCCCAGCGCTGTGACCCATGCGAGCGTGCGTGATCGCTCGATGGCTTGGCGCGGAACGTATTCGGCAGTCATTGCGATGGCCCCTTCGAGCCGGACACCACCTCGGCCAGCCGCGTGGCCGCGTCTAGCGCTGCCTGAGGGGAGTTGAACTGGACCTCTAGGCGCACTCGCCCGGCAGCCAGCGGGCGGACGTACAATCCGACACCCATCAGATCGCCCCATGCCCTGGCAGCCGCGAGGTTGGCCTCGTCGAGGTATTGCTCTTCCGTGCCGCCTTTGCGACTCAGCCGCGGCGCCCGCGCTTTTTCATCGAGGCCAGCCGGGCCCTCGTTGCTCTCGCGAGCGCGAGCTTCGAGCGCCAGCGCCGACCATTGCTCTTCGAGCGCTTTGGCGGCCAATTCCTCACGCACCTCGACATCCGTTGCCGCTAGCAGCGCCCGTCCGTGGGCCGCGCTCAACTCGCCCCGCTCGATGAGCTGGAGGGTCTCCTGTGACAGGTTCAGCAGGCGCCTCAGGTTCGCGATCGTGCTGGGGCTGCGCCCGACGCGCTCGCCGATCTGCGGGTTTGTCAGACCAAGTTCGAACAGCGTCTGGCAGGCGCGCGCCTCCTCCACGACGTTGAGGTTCTCGCGCGCCATGTTCTCGATCAGCGCCACTTCGAGCGTCGCACGATCGTCGTATCGACACACCAACGCGGGGATCTTCTCCAGGCCCGCGATCTGAGCCGCGGACCAGCGTCGCTCCCCCGCGACGATCTGGTATCTGCCGCCGGGGCGAGGTCGTACGAGCACCGGCTGCAGAACGCCGTGCTCGCGAATGGAGCCCGCCAACGCGTGGAGCGCTGTCTCCTCGAATTGTTGACGAGGCTGTGAGGGGTTTGGGTCGATCAGCCGAACCGGCAGCTCTCGCAGTTGCTGCGTGGCTGTCGTGGCGCCATCCTCGTCGTCATCGGATGCGAATCGGCGGATCATCCTCTTTCCTTTCCGACGGACAGCGCTCGGCGGGACGACAGAGTTCACAGCGACTTCACACACGGCGCGCAAGGGCGAGGCTATGTTGCGGAGATGGTAAGGAGGCCCTTCGACCGGCCGCGCGCGGCTCGCCGCGGGCGCGCGGCTGCGCTTGCGCTCGCGCTGGCGTCGCTCGCGGCGCTGGCCCCCACCGGGCAGGCGCGGCCCGCGAGGGAACACGTGCTGAGCGAACGGCAGCTGCGGGCGCTGTCGCTGGAACGCACGAACGGCGTGCTGACGATCACGTGTACGTCGGTGACGTGGACGTTCAGGGAGTTCCCGAACCTGCCTGGCAACACGGTGACGGAGCAGCTGAAGGTCAACCGCGTGAAGACGACGAGCACGTTCACGTTCGACGGCTCGACGGGCACGCACGTGACGCCGATCGACGCGCCGCCGGGCAGCTACATCATCGACGGAAGGGGCAGGTGGCGCAGGGGGTACGCGAACGGCGCGAGCGGCAGCTTCGACATCCACGCGAAAGTGACGTGCCCGCCGCGGCCGGACATGGCGGTTGAAAAGCTCCAGCGGATCGAGGGCGGTGACGGCGCGTACACGAGCGCCTCGCAGACGGGCGAGGTGGGACAGACGATCGGCTACGAGATTGTGGTGCGCAACTCGGGCAACGTGCCGATGACGGTCGACGGTCTGAGCGACCCGCGCTGCGACGCGGGCACGATCACGGGCGGCCCCGCGGGCGGGGTGCTCGCGACGAGCGCGACGAGCGCGTACGTGTGCACGCAC
>DASUPL010000114.1:0-5680 GCA_036281155.1 Solirubrobacteraceae bacterium
TCTCGCCGACGGCATCGCCACGATCACAATGGACGACGGCAAGGTCAATGCCCTCTCCTCCGCGATGCTCGGGGACGTAGCGGCCCAGTTCGACCGCGCGCAGGCCGACGAGGCGGTCGTCGTGCTGACGGGCAGGCCGCGGACGTTCTCCGCGGGGTTCGATCTGCGCTGCGAGGCCGAGCATTGGCCGGAGATGCTCGCCGGGGGCGCCCGGCTCGCCGAGCGGATCATGACCTTCCCGCGACCGGTCGTGCTCGCGTGCAACGGCAACGCGATCGCCATGGGAGGCTTCCTGCTGCTCTGCGCCGATCACCGGATCGGCACCGAAGGCGCCTTTCGGATCGGCCTCAACGAGGTCGCCATCGGCCTGACCGTCCCATGGTTCGGCATCGAGATCGCTCGTCATCGGCTGACGGCCCCGTACTTCGATCGCTGCACCGTCACCGGCGCGATCCTCGGCCCCGAGGAGGCGAAGGACGCCGGCTTCCTCGATCGTGTCGTCGCGCCCGAGGACCTGGACGCGACGGCGCTCGAGGTCGCGACTGAGCTCGCGGGCGTGAACGCCGTCGCTCACGCCGCGACGAAGCTGCGCGTGCGCGAGCGCGCGATCACGGGAGTCCGTGATGGCATCGAGCGGATCACCGGCACCGGACGGGAGTGGTGAGGCCGGACTGCGCCCACCCCGCACCTGCGCGCCTTCACGCGGCGCGAGCGTTCGACCGCGTGGCACTGAAGAGCGAGCGCGTCTGAGATCGGCGCGAGCTCAGGTGCCCCGCTCGGCCAAAGCCTTCAGCGTGAGCAACTGCTTGCGCATCATCACGAGATCCCCAACGGCCAGCGCATGACCCACGAGTGCCGATCCGAAGCGACCGCCGGGAGGATCGAAGAGGACGCGTACCAGCAGGCGCGTCGCGCCATCGCTCGGCGCGAGCGCCGCGTAGGTCACCGCCGTGCGGTGGCTGCGCAGCGTGATGTGCTCCATCTCCGCGAAAGACGCAAGCTTGAAGATCGTCATGAAGCGTTGACCGACCTCCAAATGCTCGACGCCGGCGGTGAGCTCGCGCGGGCTTCTGCGTCCGAAGTTGTCGAGCAGGTCGTAGCTGTACGGCGCGAGCTTCAGCTGGCAAAGCCAGCGGAACACCACCGCCGCCGGGGCGTCGATCGAGATGGCGCGATGCAGGCGAACGGGCGCACCCGCAAGCACGCCGTCGCACGCCAGCGGCAGTGCCCGCTCCTCGGCGGTCGCGCCCCAGTTCGCGCCCGCGATCATGTGCGGCCCGCGATGCTTCGCAGCAGACGGCGCACGACGAGCCGGTGCCCCCTGCTGCCGATCACAAGGGCGCGGTAGACGCGGCCGGCGAGGCCTGGGAATGCCGCCGAGGTCCGCGCGCGCAGGGTGCTGCGCTCGGCGTCTATCGAGTCGATCTCGAACACGAGCGCGTAGCGGGAGAATCGATGGTGCCCAGACAGAGCCAGGCGCTCAGGGTGGCTCACCTCCGCGATCGAAAAGCCGGGCAGCGCGTCGCCGATGCTGAGCGCTCCCCGCCAGTCGCCACGTGCCTCCGCGGGCGCCACGTCCAGCAGCATCCGCAGCGGCGTCGGCGTAGTCGTCCCGAGATTGGCGCGCAGCGTCGACACGAGCGCTTCCCACACACGCTCGCGCGTCGCTCCGATCGTTATGGAGTGCTCATCGATGTAGGGCAACCGCTCCATACCGAACAAGGTACCCGTCCGGCATTGGGCGAGCGCTCGGACCGGATCTTCGCTGGTACGCTCGATCGGGTGAGCGCGCGCGTCGACTACGAGCGGCACGGGCGTACGTACTCGAGTCACCGTCGTCCGGACCCGCGGATCGCGGCGCGCATTCACGCCGCGCTGGGTGACGCGCGGACGGTGCTCAACGTCGGCGCCGGGACCGGCTCGTATGAGCCCACCGACCGTTGGGTGCTGGCCGTGGAGCCGAGCGCCACGATGCGCGCGCAGCGTCCCGCCGGCGCCGCGCCCGCTGTCAGCGCGCGCGCCGAGGCGCTTCCATTCGACGACGACGCCTTCGACGCGGCGATGGCGTGCGTGACGATCCACCATTGGGAGCCGCCCGCGGCCGGGCTCGCGGAGCTCCGCCGCGTGGCGCGCGGGCCCGTGGTGGTGTTCACGTTCGAGCTCGAGCACCTGCCCGCGTGGCAGCACGAGTTCCTGCGCGAGGGCATCGTCCTCGAGAAACCGCGCTTCCCCGCCATCGCCGACGTCGCGAACGCACTCGGCGGACGCACGCGCGTGGAGTCCATACCCACGCCGGGCGACTGCGCCGACGGGTTCTTCGAGTCGTTCTGGCGGCGTCCCGAGGCGCTGCTCGACCCGGCGGTACGGAGCGCCCAGTCGATGTGGGCCCTGCTCGAGGCGGGCGTCGAGGAGCGCATCGTCGAGCGTCTCGAAACGGCGCTCGACTCCGGGGCCTGGGACGCGGAGCACGGTCACCTGCGCGCACAGGACAGCTTTCAGGGCGCGCTGCGGCTGGTGGTCTCCGAGCAGGCCTGAGCTGCCGTCAGCCGGGCGCTCTGGGCGCGCGGCGGATGACGCGGGTCGGGTCAGGCCTCGCTCGGCTCCTCCGGTCGCGTCATCCCCCCGACGAGCACCCCCGAGCCGAGATGCGCGCCCAGCACCGGCCCGACCTCCGTGCAGAACAGCGGCTCGGAGCCGAACAGCGCGGCGCCCTGCGCCACCAGCATCGCCGCGTCCTCGCTCGCCTGGGCGTGCTGCACGATCCAGTCGCTCGCGCCGCGCGCGTGCAGCTCGTGCAGGTACGCGACCATCCGCTCCAGCGCCCGGCGGTGCGTGCGCACTCGGCCCACGGGCGCGATCTCGGTGCCGAACGTCAGGATCGGCTTGATCTGTAGCGCCGTCCCCACCATCGCCTGCGCCGCGCCGATCCTGCCGCCCTTGCGCAGGTACTCCAGCGTGTCCAGGCAGAACCAGATGTCCAGGCTCTCACGTCCCTGATCGACCATATCCACGATCCTCTCCAGCGGCGCGCCCCGCGCGGCGGCGCTCGCCGCCAGCAGCACCATGCAGCCCAAGCCACCCGCGCCGGTCTGCCCGTCGAGCACCCGCACCGTCCCCGGCTGCCCCTCCTGCGCCAACAGCCGCGCGGCTTCGTTCGCGCTCTCGCACGTGCCCGACAGCCCCGCCGCGATGTGGATCGAGAGGACGTCGCGACCGGCGGCCACGAGCGGGCGATAACACTCCAGGAAGTCGCCCACCGAAGGCTGCGACGTGGTCGGCAGCTGCGGGGACTCCTTCAGACGCGCGTAGAACGCGTCGAGGTCCGAGTACTCGTGCTCGGGGCGCAGATCGCCGTCCCAGCCGACGTACAGGCTGACCCGGTGCACGCCCCAGCGCTCGACCAGAGAGCTCGGGAGGTACGTCGTGCTGTCGGTGACGACGGCCACCCCGCTGTTCCCGCTCGATCGATCTACATTCTCAAAAGAAGACACCGCGGTCGAAGCCTACGGTGCGGGGGCGCCGCGCGCTCAGCGGATCAGGGGCTCCATCCGCGCCGCCGCGACCGTCGCGCGCAGCGTCTGCGCCGCGTCGTGCGCCGGGCGCCAGCGCAGCTCGCGCCGCGCCTTCGCCGTGCTCATGATCACGGGCTCGCGAAACGCCGCGATCCACTGCGCCTGCGCCGGCAGGAAGCCCAGGCGTCCGATCATCTCCGCCGCCGCGTCCACCGCCAGCTCCGGCACGGGAATCGAATACCACCCGAGCTCCCGCGCGAGCAGCTTCACCGTCATCTCCCCAGGCCCCGCGAGGTTGTACACGCCCGGCTTGCCGCGGCCGAGCACCGCCGCGCGCATCGCGCTCGCCACGTCGTCGTGATGGACCAGCTGGAACGGCACGCCCGGGTCGGGCAGCACCGGCCTGAGGATCGGCACGCCTTCGAGCAGGCTCAGCACCGGGCCCGGCAGACGCTCGGAGATCTGCGTGTACGGCAGGCTGTCGATCAGCAGCGGCGCTTGCGGCCCCGCGACGATGCACGGACGGAACACGTACGCGGCGGTGCGCGCGGGGTGGAGCACGTCCGCCAGCAGCTCCTCCACCTCGGCCTTCTGCGCGGAGTAGTAGTGCGCCGCGGTGCCGCGCGCGGGCACGTCCTCCGTCAGCGGCTGCGGGTTGTCCTTGTGGAAGCCGTACGCCGCCACCGACGAGGCGTACACCACGCGTTTCACGCCCGCTTGCGCCGCCGCCACGAACACGTTGCGCGAGCCCTCCAGGTTCACCCTGCGGCTCTCCCTCGCGCCGCCCATGATCATGAACGCCAGGTGCACCACCACGTCCGCCTCCTCCACCAGCTCCGCCACGCGCCTGCGGTCGAGCACGTCACCGCGCCGGTAGGAGACCTTCTTCCAGCCCCTCGCCCGCGGGTCGAACGGGCGCCGCGCCATCCCCACGATGCGCCGCACATCGCGCGAGCGCTCCAGCGCCGCGACCACCGCCTGGCCGATCTCGCCCGTGGGGCCCGTCACCGCGACCGTGAGCCCGCCATCGGAGTTCGCGCGCGCAGCCATCCGTTCGTTGTACCGCATCGAGGGCCGGGCGCTCGCCGGTCGCTGGACGGCGGGCGCGCCGCTCATCGCCGAGGCGCGCTCACGCTCGGGTCCCGCTGGCCCTAGGCTTGGTCACCGTGCCAGCGCTCGCCGCGTCAACCTCCCTCGGCCAAAGCATCAACTCGTTCTTCGACGCGGTCGGCAAGTTCTTCGCCGATCTCGCCGCCGTGCACTGGCTCACGCTGCTGCTCGGCCTCGCGTTCTTCGGGCTGAACCTCACCCTGCGCTCGCGCGCGTTCTTCCACAGCCTGCGCGCCGCCTACCCCGCGGTGCGCTTCCAGTGGCGGCGCGTGTGGGGCGCGTACTTCGCCGCGGTGGGCTTCAACAACGTCGTGCCCGCGCGCGGCGGCGACGTGATCAAGTTGTTCCTCACGCGCTCCTCGATCCCCGGCGCGCGCTACCCCACGATCGCCGCGGCGTTCTTCGTCGAGTCGATCTTCGACGCCACCGTCGGCGCGCTCGTGATGATCTTCGCCTTCACCCAGGGCGTGTTCCCCAAGCCGCCCGACTTCGCCAAATTGAGCTCCTTCGACATCTCCTATCTCGCCGAGCACTTCCGTCTCACGCTCTTCCTGATCACGCTCCTCGGCGTGCTCGGACTGCTCGCGTTCGCGCTGCTGTCCGTGCGCGTGCAGGCGTTCTGGGCGCGCGTACGCCAGGGCGTGACGATCCTCGGCGACCGCCGCCGCTACGTGCGCGAGATCGTCTCGCTGCAGGTGCTCGCGTGGCTGTGCCGCTTCGCCGCCTTCTGGTTCCTGCTCGACGCGTTCCGCGTCGGCGGCTCCGTCAGGAACGTGCTGCTCGTGTTCGCCGTCAACCAGGTCGCCGGCGCCGTGCCGTTCACGCCCGGCGGCGCCGGCGTGCAGCAGGCGCTGCTCGTGAAGGTGTTCGCCGCGAGCGCCGCCACCGAGGTCGTCGCCGCCTACTCCGTCGGCCAGCAGATCGCCATCGCCGCGTTCACCGCTCTGATCGGGCTCGGCGCGGTCGTGTTCATCTTCCGCTTCCGCTCCTTCAAGGTGGGGCTCTCCGCGGGGCGCGCCTCACGCGTGGTGGTGCGCGAGGCCGAGCGCGCGGGCGTC
>DASUPL010000115.1:0-3809 GCA_036281155.1 Solirubrobacteraceae bacterium
ACGAGGATGGGCTCGACGCGCAGGGGATCGCCGAGGCGTTCGAGCGAGGGGAGCTGAGCTGCCTGTACCTGCTCGGCGTGGATCCGCCTGGAATCGGAGCCCACCCACCCGCCGGGACCGTCATCGCCCACGCGGCCTTCCTGACCGACGCGCTGTGCGAGCAGGCGGACGTGGTGTTCCCGGCCGAGGTGTATCCGGAAAAGGAAGGCGCCGTCACGCACCCCGACGGGCGCCTCCAGCACGTGCGCCGCGCCGTGCGCCACATCGGCGAGACGCGCGACGAGGGGCGGGTGCTGGTCGAGCTGGCAAGCCGCATCGGGCTGGCGGTGGCCCCATGACGCTCGCGGTCGTCGGGCTGTACGAGTCGTGGTGGATCCAGATCCTCAAGGCGATCGTGATCTTCGCCCTCGCGCTGCAATTGGTCCCGGTCGTGCTGTTGGCCGAGCGCAAGCTGCTGGGCCGGATGCAGAGCCGCTATGGCCCCAACCGCGTCGGCCCGTTCGGCGCGCTGCAGCCGCTCGCCGACATCCTCAAGCTCCTAACCAAGGAGCAGTTCCGACCGACCACGTCGATCGGGTTCCTGTTCGCGTTCGCGCCGCTGATCTCGATCGTCACCGCCGTGGCGGCGTTCGCGATCATCCCCTTCGGCGACGCCCAGGACATCTTCGGCACGAAGGTCGGGCTGTACGGCGTGGACGTGTCGATCGGGCCGCTGTACGTGTTCGCGTTCGGCGCGATCGCCTTCTACGGGATCATGCTCGGCGGCTGGTCCTCCGGCTCGAAGTACTCGTTCCTCGGCGCGATGCGCGGCGCCGCGCAGCTGATCTCCTACGAGGTCTCCCAGGGCCTCGCGCTCGTCGGCGTGATCATGACCGCGCAGACGCTGTCGCTGACCGGCATCGTCCATGCGCAGGCGGGCATGTGGTACATCGTCCCGCAGTTCGTCGGCTTCCTGATCTTCCTCATCGCCGGCTTCGCGGAGACCAACCGCGCGCCGTTCGACCTGACCGAGGCGGACGCCGAGCTCGTCGGCGGCTACAACACCGAGTACGGTGGCGGGCGCTTCGCCTCCTACTACTTCGCCGAGTACCTCAACGTGCTCGTCGTCTCCGGCATCGTCACGACGATCTTCCTTGGCGGCTGGATGCTCCCGTTCGGCGTCCACCCGCCCGGCTGGGTCGACCCGTTTGTGGTGCTGTTCAAGATGTCGCTGATCACGTTCCTCTTCATCTGGGTTCGCGCGACGCTGCCGCGCCTGCGTTACGACCAGCTGATGAGCTTCGGCTGGAAGGTGCTGCTGCCGCTCGCGACCCTCAACACGCTCGTAACCGCAATCCTCGTGGTGGTCACCGACTGATGGACGACAACGACATCGTCAAGGTTGTGCGGACGCCGGCGCCAGGCGCCCTTCGCAGCACCTGGCGCACGTTTCGCGAGACCGCGCGCGGGCTGAAGACCACGTTCGGGCGCATCCCCGAGGGCACCTCGACGATCCAGTACCCCGAGGAGAAAACGCCCGTCTACCCGCGCTTCCGCGGCCGTCACAAGCTGCACAAGTTCGATGATTCGGACCCCACCCACCCCAGCCTCGAGAAGTGCGTCGGCTGCTCGCTCTGCGCCGCCGCCTGCCCCGCCGACTGCATCCGCGTCGTCGCCGCCGAGAACACGCCCGAGAACCGCGTCTCCGCCGGCGAGCGCTACGCGGCGGTGTACGAGATCAACCTCTCGCGCTGCATCTTCTGTGGCTACTGCGAGGTCGCCTGCCCGTTCGACGCGATCACGATGGGCCACGACTACGAGCTGTCGGACTACGACCGCTCGGATCTGATCTTCACGAAGGAGATGCTGCTCGCCGAGCCGCTCGAGCGGACCCCATTGAGGACGGAGGGAGAGTGAGCGCGGTCCTCTTCTTCATCGCCGCCACAGGCGTGATCACTGGCGCCGTGGGGGTCGTCGTGCTGCGCAACCCGTTTTACAGCGTGCTTGCGCTCGTGGCGCATCTCGTCTCGTTGGCCGTGTTGTTCCTGCTGCTGCGCGCGGAGTTCGTCGCCGCGGTGCAGGTCGTCGTGTACGCGGGCGCGGTCATGGTCCTGTACGTGTTCGTCGTCGCCTACGTCGGCGGCGAGGCTGACTCGCTCGGCGAGCGGCTGCGCGGCGTGGGCAGCGCCGGATCGGTCGGCTCCGGCCTGCGGCTGGCGGGCGCGATCCTCAGCGGCGCGCTGCTCGTGGAGCTGCTGATCGCGCTGCTCGGAACCGGCTTGGAGGCGGTCGACGGGTATGGCGCCGGGTACAGCTCGGGACCCGAGGCCTACGGCACGCCCGCCTACATCGGCAAGCTGCTGTTGACGCGCTTCCTGCTCGCGTTCGAGGTCGCCTCGTTCCTGCTGCTGATCGCCGCCGTGGGCGGGGTCGTGCTCGCCGGGAGGCGCCCGTCGTGAGCATCGCCTGGTATCTCGCGGTCTCCGCGATCGTGTTCGCGCTCGGCGCCGTCGGCGTGATGACGCGCCGCAACCCGCTCGTCGTGCTGTTGTGCCTGGAGCTGATGCTCAACGGCGCCAACCTCGCGCTGATCGCGTTCTCGCGCATGTGGGGCAACGGCGACGGACAGATCCTCGCGATCGTCGTCATGACCGTCGCCGCCTGCGAGGTCTGCATCGGCCTCGGCATGATCGTCGCGATCTACCGCCGCCGCCTGCCCATCGACGTGGATGAGCTGAGAGAGCTGCAGGGCTGATGAGCGCAACCACCTACGGCTGGCTCGTCCTGCTGTTCCCCTTGCTCGGCACGCTCGTCATCGGCGTGGGCTTCCGTTCCCTGCCCGGCCGCTCCACCGGCTGGATCGCCACGGGTGCGATCTTCCTCTCCTTCCTCGCCGCGCTCGGCGCGCTGATCTCCCTCCAGGGACACTCCCCCGAGCACCGCCAGATCGTCTCCTCGCTGTGGAGCTACGCCTCGACCGTCGGCATCGACGCGCGGATGTCGATCCTCGTGGACCCGCTGTCGGTGTTCATGATCCTCGTCGTCACCGGCGTGTCCACGCTGATCCACCTCTACTCGATCTCCTACATGGAGGGCGACCGCGGCTTCGCGCGCTACTTCTCCTACCTCAACTTCTTCGTCTTCTCGATGCTGCTGCTCGTGCTCGCGGGCAACTTCCTGCTGCTGATCGTCGGCTGGGCCTTCGTGGGCGCCGCCTCCTACCTGTTGATCTCCTTCTGGTACCGGCGCACGACCGCCACACAGGCGGGAATCAAGGCGTTCGTGATCAACGTGCTCGGTGACGTGGGCCTCGTCCTCGGCACGTACTTCGTCTTCAAGCACACCGGCACGCTCGACTTCATCAAAAGCTTTCACGCCGTCGAAACCGGCGCGTTCGGTCACGGCAGCGACAACGGCGACCTCGTCGCCGGCTGCATCCTGCTGCTCGTCGGCGCGTTCGCCAAGTCCGCGCAGATCCCGCTGCACACGTGGCTGCCCGACGCGATGGAGGGCCCCACGCCGGTCAGCTCGCTGATCCACGCCGCCACGATGGTCACCGCCGGCGTGTACCTGATCGCGCGCATGCACCCGCTGTTCGAGCTCGCCCCCACCGCGCAGGAGGTCGGCGCGATCGTCGGCGCCGCCACGCTGCTGATCGCCGGCACGATCGGCCTCGCGCAGACGGACATCAAGCGCGTGATCGCCTACTCGACGATGTCGCAGATCGGGTACATGATCATGGGCGTATCCGTGGGCGCGTACGCCGCCGGCCTGTTCCACCTGATGACGCACGCGTTCTTCAAGGCGCTGCTGTTCATGGCGGCCGGCTC
>DASUPL010000116.1:0-2860 GCA_036281155.1 Solirubrobacteraceae bacterium
AGGGCTGGTGGAGCGCCACTCGATCCTTCGCACCACCTACCGCCCGATCGCGGGCACGCCGATGCAGGTGATCGGCGCGGTGGAGCCGGTGGAGCTCAACTTCATCGACCTGCGCGGCCTTCCCGCCGACGACCAGCACACCGAGTCGCAGCGAATCCTCAAGGAGGAGTCGCGGTATCGGTTCGACCTGGTCAACGGCCCGATGATGCGCCCGACCGTCATCCGCCTCGCTGACGACGAGCACATCCTGATGCTCAACATGCACCACATCGCGACCGACGGCTACTCGCGCAGCGCCCTCTACCGCGACCTGACGGTGCTGTACGAGGCGTTCGGTGAAGGTCTGCCGTCTCCGCTTCCACCGCTGGCGATCCAGTACTCGGACTATGCGGTATGGCAGCGCGCGTGGCTGGATCAGGGAGTGGCCGACGCGCAGCTTGAGTACTGGAAGCGCAAGCTCGCGCGCGCGCCGTCGCGGCTGGACCTCCCCACAGACTTTCCACGCCCGCCCGTGCGCTCATGGGTCGGCGACAACATCAGCCTGATGCTCGACACGCCCACGCGCGAGGCGCTGCGCACCGTGGCGCGCCGCGAGGACGCAACGCTGTTCGTGGCCCTGCTCGCTGTGTTCGGCACGCTGCTCGCGCGCTACTCCGACCAAGACGACATCGTCATAGGGACGCCATTCGCCGCGCGCAACAGGACCGAGCTCGAGTCGATGGTCGGCTATTTCATCAACCCGCTCGCGCTCCGTCTCGACCTCTCGGGCGATCCCACGTTCACCGAGCTGATCGCCCGCGCGCGGGAGACGACGCTCCAGGCGTTCGCTCATGCCGATGTGCCGTACGAGAGCGTCGTGAGGGTGACCAACCCGCAACGCGACCTCAGCCAGACGCCGGTCTTCCAGGCGATGATGGTGCTCCACAATCCCGCCTGGCAGACGGAGCGACCGAAGTTCGAGCCCGAGGGCATCCGCTGCGTGGAGATATCGCACGAGAAGGGTTGGTCAAAGTTCGACGTGCTGCTCGGGATCAGCGAGCGCACGACCGGCCTGAACACGACGTGGGAGTACAGCACGGAGCTGTTCAGCCAGGCCACCGTCCAGCGGATGATGGAGCACTTCAGGACGCTCGCCGAAAGCGCGGGCGCCAGCGCCGAGCGCCGCATCTCCACCCTGCCAATGCTCGCCGAGGCGGAGCGGGCGAAGCTGCTCGTCTCATGGGACACCGCCCGCGAGTCGATCCCGGAGCGGCACACGATCAAGGAGCTGTTCGAGGAGCAGGCGGCGCGCACACCGGAAGCACCGGCGGTCGTGTTCGGCGAGCAGAGGCTGACCTTCGACGAGCTGAACCGACGCGCGAACAGGATCGCGTGGCTGCTGCGCGATCAAGGCGTGGGGCCCGGCGCGTTGGTGGGAATCCTGATGGAGAAGTCGATCGATCTCCTGCCCGCGGTCCTCGGCGTGGTCAAGTCCGGCGCGGCGTACATCCCGCTCGACCCCATGTATCCGGCCGACCGCATCGCGTTCATGGTCTCCGACGCGCAGCCGAGGATGCTTCTGACCCAAGAGCGGCACCTGGGAACGGAGCTCAACGATGTCGGGCCGAGGCTCGCGGTCGATGCCGCGGGCGCGCTGGATGGCTTTTCGGAGGAGAATCCCCCCAGCCTGGCGGGCGGCGAGGACCTCGCATACGTGATCTACACGAGCGGCTCGACGGGGCAGCCGAAGGGGGCGATGATCGCCAACAGGAGCCTCGCCAGCGCGTACTTCGCGTACGAGCGCGCGTATCGGCTGCGAGAGCTCACCGCCCACGCCCAGATGGCCAGCTTCTCCTTCGACGTGTTCACCGGCGACATGATCCGCTCGCTGCTCGCCGGAGCGAAGCTGGTCCTCTGTCCGATGGAGACGGTGGTCGATCCAGCGGCGCTCCATCGGCTGATGCTCGACGAGGGCATCGACGCCGCGGAGTTCGTGCCCGCCACCGCCTCGATGCTGTTCGAGTACGTGGAGAGCGAGAGCAAGACGCTCGACCACATGCGGCTCGTGATCGTCTCCAGCGAGGCTTGGACGAACGAGAAGTGCAGGTTCTTCATGAGTCTGTGCGGACCGCGGACACGGCTCGTGAACGCCTACGGCCTGACGGAGGCCACGATCGACAGCACGTGGTTCGAGCCCACCGCGACGGGCGAGTTGGTGCCCGGCCGCTTCGTACCGATCGGCAAGCCGCTCGACAACACGCGCATCTACATCCTCGACGCGAACCTGGAGCCACAGCCGATCGGCATTCCGGGCGAACTTTGCGTCGGAGGCGTCGCTGTGGCGCGGGGATATCTCAATCGCCCCGAGCTGACGGCGGAGAAGTTCGTCGCGGATCCATTCTGCGAGGAGCCCGGCGCGCTCCTGTACCGGACGGGAGACCGCGCCCGCTGGCTGCTGGATGGGACGATCGACTTTCTCGGGAGGACGGACCGGCAGATCAAGATCCGTGGCTTTCGGATCGAGCCGGGCGAGATCGAGACAGTGCTCGAGCGCCTCCCGGCGATACGCGCGGCCGCGGTGGTCGATCGCCTCGATTCGCGCGGCGAGACTCGCCTAGTCGCCTACGTCGATGCGGACGACGCCACGCCCGAGGTCGCGGTGATGCGCGCGTTCCTGTCCGAGCACGTGCCGAACTACATGATCCCAAGCGCGTACGTGAGCATCGATGAGATGCCTCTCACCCCCAACGGCAAGGTCGATCGCGACGCGCTTCCCGAGCCGGAGTGGGACCAGGAAAGCGCCTCCGCGGAGTTCATCGCGCCGCGAACGGAGATCGAGCGCGGGATTGCGGCAATCTGGAGCAACGTGCTGTCGGTAAGC
>DASUPL010000117.1:0-3829 GCA_036281155.1 Solirubrobacteraceae bacterium
GCGGCACTTCTCGATCGTCAAGGACACCTCCGCCGAGCCGACGCTCACGACGGTGGTGCAGCTCGGCGAGCGCGAGGTCGTCTCGGAGCTCGTGCGGATGCTCGGCGCCGACAGCGACGACAGCACAGCGCGACGTCACGCGCAGGATTTGCGCCGCGCAGCCTGAACGTCCCGCGGGCGTTACCCTCGCTGTAGTGGCCGCCACGCGATCAAGCCCTCCGCGCGACCTGTTGGCGCCGGAGAGCCCGCTCTCGAGTGAGAAACCCACCCCCGGCCTGACCGTGTCCGGCTCCGTGCGGCCGGGCCGGCGCACGAAGCTGCTCGTCAAGCACCTAGTGCGCGGCGACATCGCGCTGATCGACCATCTCGACATCGACCGCGTCTCCGCGGAGGAGCTGATCGCGGCGGGCGCGGTGGCTGTCCTCAACTGCCAAGGCTCATCCAGCGGCACGTACCCGAACCTCGGCCCGCAGCTGCTCGTGGAGGCGGGGATCGTGCTCGTGGATCTCCCGGACGACGAGCTCTTCAAACAGGTCTCAGATGGCGACCCGCTCATGGTGCGCGCCACCGCCTCAGGCGAGGCGGAGATAACGCGCAAGGGTGTGGTGCTCGCGCGCGGGGAAGTGCTCGACCGGGCGCGCGTACGCGCCGAGACGGACGCCAGGCGGGCGGAGATCGGCGAGGCGCTGGAGCGCTTCGCGCACAACACGATCGAGCACATGCGCGAGGAGCGCGAGCTGCTCGCGGGGCGGATCGCGCTGCCGCGCTTCGCGACCGACTTCCGCGACCGCTCGACGCTGGTGGTCGTGCGCGGCGTGGGCCACCAGCGTGACCTGCGCGCGCTGAAGCCGTTCATCCGCGACATGCGCCCGGTGATCGTCGCGGTCGACGGCGCCGCGGAGGCGCTGCTGGAGGAGGGGCTGACGCCGAGCATGATCGTGGGCGACATGGACTCCGCCGGCGAGGAGGCGCTGCGCTGTGGCGCGGAGCTCGTCGTGCACTCCTACCCCGACGGGCGCGCGCCCGGACGCCACCGCCTGGAAGAGCTGGGCCTGGCGTTCAAACTCGTGCCCGCGCCCGGCACCAGCCAGGACGTGGCGATGCTGATCGCCGCGGAGAAGGGCGCCCGCCTGATCGTGTCGGTGGGCTCGCAGTTCAACCTCGTGGAGTTCCTCGACCGCAATCGCAAAGGCATGTCCTCGACGTTCCTCACGCGCCTGCGCATCGGCGAGATCCTCGTCGACGCGAAGGGCGTCAGGCACCTCTACCAGCCGCGCCCGGGGTTGACGCCGCTGTTGGTCGTGATCGCGGCGGGCCTGCTCGCGACGATCGCGGTCGTCGCGCTGACGCCCGCGCTGCGCGACGTGGCGGAGCTGCTGTGGCTGAAACTGAAGCTGCTGGCGGCGCTGTCCGCCGCGGGCTCCGTCGGCTGAGCGGCCGGACAGGGAAACACAGACCCGAGCATGTTCGACTACCGCTACCACGCGCTGTCCCTCGCCGCGGTCCTGTTCGCGCTCGCGCTGGGCGTGCTGATCGGCGTGGCGATCGGCGACTCGAACCTCGTGTCCTCCGCGAAGGACGGCATCGTGCACAACCTCAAAGCGGAAGTCGAGGAAGCCCGCCACGAAGCCGGCACGCTGCAGAGCCGGCTCTCCGAAGAAGAAGCGTTCGCCAACGGCCTCTATCCGCTGGCGACGCACGAACTGCTGGGCGGGCGCAGCATCGGCCTGGTGTTCCTCGGCGGCACCTCCGACCGGATCAACTCGCTCGCGCGGTCAGCGATCTCCCAGGCGGGCGGCGATCTGGCGACGGTGATCGCCGTCAGGGTGCCGCTGGACCAGGGCGGCCTGGATCGCGAGGCGGCCGGCACCCACTTCTCGCCGCTCACCGGCAACATCCCGCTGATCGAACGCTTCGGCGAGCTGATGGGGCGCCAGCTCGTGAGCGGCGGACAGCTGGTCGCGAAGGAGCTCTTCAGCCGCGTGCGCTCGAGCCTGTTGAGCGCGTTCGACGGGCAGCTGACGCGCCTGGAAGGGGTCGTCGTGACGCGCGCCGAGCCGAGCGGCATGAGCGCGGAGGACAGCGAAGCGAGCAGCGCGTTCGAGTCGGGGCTGCTCGCGGGCATCGGCGCCGTGGGCGTGCCCGCGGTGGGGGTCGAGCTGAGCGACAGCGAACCGTCGCAGGTGTCGTGGTATCGCGGCAAGAAGATTTCGAGCGTCGACGATCTGGACAGGCTCGCTGGGCGCACCGCGCTCGCGTACGCGCTCGCGGGCGACCGCGGCACGTTCGGGGGTAAGGCGACCGCCGATTCGCTGCTGCCGAGCCTCGCCGGGAGCGCCTCGGCGCCCTGAGCGCCACCGCCGGGCGTGTCCGCTCGCGGCGCTAGCTTCCACCAATGCACGCCCTGCCGTTCGTGCTCGCGCTCGCGAGCGCCGCGATCCTCGCGCCTGCGCTGCTGCGCGCGTTGAACGACGCCGGCCACACGCGACCCAACTACCGCGAGCGGCCGCTGCCATACGCGTTCGGCGTGCTCGTGCTGGTCGCGGCGCTGCTGGCGCTGATCCCGCTGATGCTCGTCCAGAGGCTCGCGTCGGAGGCGGTCTTCTATCCCGTGGCGCTGCCGATCGCGGTGTACGCGCTGGGGGTGCTGGCGCTGGGGCTGCTCGACGACACGCTCGCGCGCCCCGACCCGCGGACGGCGCTCGTGCGGCTCGACCCGGACGAGGCCGAGGTGACGCTGACGCGTGGGGACACGCGGGAGGACGCGCAGCGCGGCTGGCGCGGCCACGGCGCGGCGCTGCTGCGCGGCGAGCTGACGACGGGCGCGCTGAAGGCCGTGGGGTCGCTCGGCCTGGCGCTGCTGGCGATGAGCTACCTCAACGTGTCCGACGGACGCTGGCTGCTGGCGGCAAGCGTGCTGGTGCTCGCGACGAACGTGTTCAACCTGCTCGACCTGCGCCCGGGGCGCGCGATCAAGGCGTTCGTGCTGCTCGGCGCGGGGCTGACGATCGGCTCGCTCGACCTGCGTCCGCTGTGGGCGCTCGGGCTGTTCGCGGCGCCGGCGCTCGTGGCGGGCGTGTACGACGTGCGCGAGCGGGCGATGCTCGGGGACACCGGAGCGAACCTGCTGGGCGCGCTCGCGGGCCTGTGGCTCGTGCTCACCCTGTCGGGTACGGGGCAGCTCGTGGCGCTCGCGCTGCTCGCGGCGATCACGCTCTACGGCGAGCTGCGCTCGATCTCGACGCTCGTCGAAAAGACTCCGGGGCTACGGGCACTAGACTCTTGGGGCAGGCCCTCATGACCTTGCACCAATGACCTTGCACCACTCCGACCGCCACGCGCAAGCGCCAAGCAAGACCCGGTTCATCTTCGTGACCGGCGGAGTCGTCTCCTCTCTCGGCAAGGGCATCGCCGCCGCGTCGATCGGACGGCTGCTCGTCTCGCGCGGACTCACGGTCGGCCTGCAGAAGTTCGACCCCTACATCAACGTCGACCCGGGCACGATGTCGCCGTATCAGCATGGCGAGGTGTTCGTGACGGAGGACGGCGCGGAGACCGACCTCGACCTCGGCCACTACGAGCGCTTCACCGACGCGAACACGAGCAAAGCGTCGAACGTCACCGCGGGCGGCATCTACGACACGGTCATCCGCCGCGAGCGCCGCGGCGACTACCTCGGCGGCACCGTCCAGGTCGTGCCCCCTGGCGTCGACGAGATCAAGCAGCGCGTGCGCCTGATGGCCGAGGCGTCGGACGTCGACGTCGTCATCACCGAGATCGGCGGCACGGTGGGGGACATCGAGAGCCTGCCGTTCCTCGAGGCGATCCG
>DASUPL010000118.1:0-3354 GCA_036281155.1 Solirubrobacteraceae bacterium
GTGTGTCTTCCGATAGAGCGGTCATGGCGTTGACCTCGGAAGCTACCGACGGCTACTTGAGCCGCGCGCCGGTCAAATCGACGGATGGAACCCGGATGGCGAGATCGACCGCCTAACGCAGCACGAGCCGCCGCACGAACAGGCCGAGGGCCCGGCGATCCGCCGAGAGCCCAAGCGATTGGGGTGAGGGTGGGTCGCGTATCCGCCACGAGATCACGACCTCCTCGCAAGCTCCCTCGACGCTCGCCGCCGGGATCGTCGCGCGCATCGGCATCGGCTCGTCGCTCGCGCGGTCGTAGTCGATCGTCCTCGCCAGGTGTCCGTTGACGAGCACGTCCACCTCGAGCGTGCGGCCGGGCTGCCCCAGAAACGGGGTCGCGTCGAACTCCAGCTCCGCCGGCCGCGCGCACCCGTCCAGCCGCAGCAGCAGTAGGGCCCGCGGGCCGATAGTCCAGCGCCCCGTCAACTCCGCTCGCCCCCACCCGCCGACGAGCATGCTCTCCTCTCCGCAGCCCGCGCCGAGGAGCAGCGTCTCGCCCAGCTCGCAGCTCCGCGGCGCTCGCACGGTGACGGTGCGCAGGAACACGCCCACGCGGCGGTCGTCGTCGCCTACGCCCAGCTCGACGTGCGAGGTCGCGTCGGGCGTCTCCAGCACCACGTCGAGCGTGTCGCATCCGGCGACCAGCTCGCGGGGAAGCAGCACGCCCCCGTGCAGGTTGGCGTCCACGAGCGTCATCGCCGCCACGTTCGCGCCGTTGACCGCGACGTTCAGCCGCTGGCGCTCGCAGCCGCCCGCCAGCAGCGCGTCGGCCGCGATCTCCAAAGCGAGCGACGTACTCGCCGGCTCGCGCAGGCGCAGCGCCAGCCGCGCCCGCCTGCCAGCGGTCCAGCAGCCCCCGCCCTCCGCCAGCCAGGTGCCGTAGCGCGTGTGGTCCCTCGCGACCTCAGCCCGGCCGAAGTCGAGCGGCTCGCCCAGGCCGAGCGGTGTCGGGCGCGCCTCGCCGCGACCGATCGCCGCGGCCACCTCCGAGGAGGGCCGTCCCGGTCCGGGCGTCCCGCCGCCGAACGCCCCACGAAGGTCCGCGAGGCGCTCGATCCCCAGGCGCCGGCGCGCGAGCGCGACGTTGCGGGCGAGCGTAGAGCGCGCGCCCAGCGCCAGCTCGCGACGCGCGTACTGCTGGTGGTAGACCACCTCGCGCTGAATCGCGCTACGAGCCCGCGGCTGGGTCATCTGCGCGCGAAGCTCCACGCGCTCGAGCAGCGCCGGACGCAGCGGCCTGAGCGCGCGGATCGTCTCCGCCGGCACGGGCGCGCCGACCACTCGCCGGAGATAGTCGAGCCCCGCGCGCAGCGCCACCGTCACGCGGCGCTTACGCGCCTGAGCGACCAGCCGCTCGTAGTCGATCTCGCCGATCTCGCCGCCGCACAGCAGCGCCGCGTCCACCACCCAGCGGTAGGTGGGGATCGCGTTCCAGCGCAGCCCGTGCAGTACCACCAGCAACAGCTCATCCGCGGGACACAGCGCGCGCGTCCGCGCGCCCAGCAGCTCGATCGAGATCGCCGCCGACCAGAAGTCCTCGTCGGCGTCGCGCTGGCAGGAGGCGTGCAGGACGTGCCAGTGCAGGTCGAGCTGGCGGTCGAGCTCGTCGCGGAAGCCGTGGCTGGGGACGAACCGCGGGGCGTAGTCGGCCACGTACCACGCCGGTGTCCCGCCGACCGGCACGAGCCCCGCCTCGAGCAGCGCGTCGATCGCCTCGCGCCTGCGCTCATACGGCACCAGCACGTCGACGTCGTTCATCGGGCGCATCCCCGCGTCCAGGCGGCTGTCGGCGACGAACGCCGCGCCCTTCAGCAGCAGCGTCGGCGTGCCCGCGCGCTCGAGCGCCTGCACGATCGGGATCATCGGCGCGAGCAGCATCTGGTTGCGCGCCCAGCTGTAGCGGTGGACTCCCTTGAACAGGCTCAGCAGCTCGTCCTGCTCGCCGAGCGCGAGCAGGTTCTTGCGCAGCACCGGCAGCAGCGCCTGCGTCGCGTGGTCGAGGGTCGCGACCTCCACCAGCGAGCGCACCTGCCGCCACGCGCCCAAAGCCCGCTCGTCGGAGATCAGCGCGGCGCGCAGCAGCAGCTCCTGCGCGGGCGTCGGCCACACGTCGCTGTGACCCGGAACGGCGCCCCACGGTTGCTCGGGCGCGTACGGCGGTGGGGCGGTCGCGGTGGCCGTGGCGGGCGTCACCGCTGCTCCTCCGCCGCGATCCGCCCCGTTGACCTGCGCCGATCCAGCGATGCCTTCAGCGCGCGTGCGAACTCGCCGATCTCGCCGCGATGGCGCAGCGAGTTGTTCTCGCCGTGCACCCGCCGCCAGATGACCTGCTCCTCGAGGGTCAGCTCACCGAGACCCAGCTCCCGCGCGCGCAGCATCCAGTCCAGGCCCTCCGCCACGTGCGTGTCCGTCAGGAACGCGCCCACCCGATCGAGCGCCGTGCGGCGGATCAGCATCGCGGCCGGGAGCTGGCCAGGCTGCGGCTCGTTCAGCGCGAGCGGCGCCCCGTCGAGGATCTCCGAGAAGCGGCGCACCGCGCCGAAGACCATGTCGACGTCCGACCGGCGCTCCAGCACGTGCGCGCGACAGACGAGGCTGCCATCCGAGAGCAGGTCGTCCGCGTCCAGGAACGCCACCAGCTCGCCGCCGACGAGCGCCATGCCGTGATTGCGCGCCGCGCCGATGCCGCCGTTGGGCTGGCTCACGACGCGCACGGGCGAGCCGAAGCGCTTCGCCACCGCCGTCGTGCGGTCGCTCGATCCGTCGTCCACCACCACGATGTCCGTCGGCGGACGGCTCTGCGCGAGCGCGCTCTCGAGCGCCTGCGCGAGGAAGCGCTCCGCGTTGTACGCGGGGACCACCAGGCCGATGTCCTGCCGCGGCTCAGCCGACACGTGACGTCTCCCGCTCACGCGCCGCGCGGCGCTGACGCACCGCGCTCGCATGCACCATCCTCAGCATCTCGCGGCGCATCGTGTCCTGGTCGTACGTGCCGTTCGCGCCGTGCACCCGCCAGCGCACGAGCACGTCCGCGAGCATCGCCTGACGCAGCCCCGCGTCCTTCGCGCGCGCCAGCCAGTCCGAGTCGCACGCGACCTCGAAGCCCGTGTCGAACGCGCCGAGGAGCTCGAACGCCTCACGCCGCACCAGCCACACGCTCGGGGTGAATCCCTGCTGCGGCTCGGTCAGCCAGTTCGGTCGAAACCACGGCGGGCGCGGCGTGCCCTCGACGAGCGCCAGCTGCATGTGCGTGAGCACGATCGCCACGTCCGGATTGGCCTCCAGGTAGCGCACCTGCAGCGCGAGCTTCTCCG
>DASUPL010000119.1:0-4585 GCA_036281155.1 Solirubrobacteraceae bacterium
CGCGCGCTGTGCGGGTACTACGGTGCCTGCTCGGACGGCATCGCGGGCAACTACGCGGCCGACGTCCTCGCCCGGGCGAAGACCTGGCAGCGCCAGTCCGCTGCGACGGCGTCACCGACGATCCCCGCTCTCGGATCGACCGCGCCGCTCCTCTGGCCCGTGCACGGGCCGGTCACCTCCCCGTTCTGCCAGCACCGGGCATGGGAGACCTGCCATCCCGGCGTCGACATCGGCGTCCCTAGCGGCACCACGATCCTCGCCGCCGCAGCTGGACGCGTCGCGCTCGTGCAGTCCACCTCCGCCTCCGGCGGCTATGGCAACTTCACCTGCCTGCAGCACACCAGTGCGCTGACCACGTGCTACGCCCACCAGCAGCGCATCCTCGTCCGCGCCGGCCAGAGCGTCGACCGCGGCCAACCGATCGGCATCTCCGACTGCACCGGTCGCTGCTTCGGACCGCACCTGCACTTCGAAGTCCGCCTCGACGGCCACGTCGTCTGCCCCGCGCCCTACCTCAGCGTCGCTGCGAGCACGATGTGCGCCCCGGGAGCGCCGGGCGCATGACCGCCAAGCTAGCGGTAACTGCTGGCCTGGCCGCGCTCGTTCTCGCGGGTTGCGGGGACCCGTACGCCCACCACAAACCGCAGCTGCAGCAGCCCGCGTCTGCGGCTCGCCCACCGCGGACCCCGGTCGCTTCCGCGTCCGCTGCTGTGGCCGCACGCGCGTTCGCGAAGGAGTGGATCAATTGGGACTGGCGGTCGGCCGCGACGCAGCAGCGCCACCTCGCCCAGTTGGCCAGCGGCCCGCTCGCCGACCAACTGCGCGCTAACGCCAACAGCGCCAGGATCGACGCGAGCCTCGCCCGCGACAGACCCGGCTCCCGCGGCGCCATCGCCGCCGTCGACCTCACCTCCCACGGGCCGCGGTCCGCCGGCATCGTCGTCACCCGCGAGCACAGCTACACCGACGGTCACGCCGACCTCGGCGGCGCGCACTACCGCGTCTACCGCGTCCGCTTAGCCGCCGCAGACCGGACGTGGGAGGTGACCACGTGGGCACCGCAGCCCTAGCCACACGCCTCGCGACCCCAAGAACGAAGCCCGTGCGCGACCGCACGACCTGCGGCCTGGCCTTCGACGACCTGGGGGGTCCGCTCGTCGCGGTGTGTGGCCTAACGGGCGGCGCCGGATCCACTACCGTCGCGCTCGCCCTCGCGCGCCAGTCAGCCCTGGAGAGCCGTGTCCCCGTCCTGATCGCCGAGCACGGCAATCTGTGCGGTGGCCTCGCGGCGGCGGCCGGGCAGGCCAGCCCGCTCGGACTCGCTGCGCTCAGCGGGCATCTCGACGCCAGCCAGCCGCTGCCTGGCGCGTTCGTCGAGCTCGCGCCTGGGCTGCGGCTGATCGCCGCCACGCCGACTCGCCACCAGGCGTCAGCCGCCGGCGCGTTGGACACGTTGCTCGCGCAAGCCCGCGACGCTCACGGGCTCGTGGTCATCGACTGTGGCATCGGCTGGGATCGGGATGACCCGGTGCTGCGGCGCGCCACGCACGTGCTGTGGACGATGCCCGCCACCGCGACAGGCCTGGCCAGAGCGCAGATGCTCTTCGCCAGCGACGCCGTCCCTCCGGCGGGCGTGACGCCCGAAGCGCTCGCGGCGGTCGGGCATCGACGAGACGGATCGGTGCGCATCCGCGCGCTGCGTCGGCTTGCCCGCGAGCGCTGCGAGCGCATCGTTCTCATCGCGCACGATCGGCTGCACACGCTGGCGTCCACGGAGTTGAACGACGCGTGGCTGCGCGCATGCACCGGCCTCGCGCCGTTCCTGGCCCGGAGACGGGATGCCCGCTGATCGCTGCCCGAGCGACCTCGCGGCCAGGACGCTGGTGTGTCTGCTGCTCACCGCCGCCGTGGTGTGCCTCGTGGGCCTCGGTGTGGCGGCAACGAGCGCCGGTCACGCGCGGGCCGCGCTGCGGTTCGGCTTCGGGGGCGTCGAGCGCTCTGCGGTCGAGACGGCACGGATCACCGCGCACAACGCGGGAATCGCATTTGGGATCGTGCTCGCCGCCGGCGTTTGGCCCCACGCCGGACTGCGCAGCCGCGCGTTTCTCGATGTCGTCGTGATCGCAGTCCTCACGCTGAACGCCGGTGCCATCGGGGTCGCGCTGGGCGCCTATGGCCCCCGAGTACTGACCGCGCTGGCGCCGCACGCGCCACTTGAGCTTGGGGCGTTCTCGCTCGCCGGCGGCACCTACGCGCACGCGCGCGCCTGTGGCACGCGAGTGTCGACGCTCGCGGTGATCGCCGCAGGATGCCTGGCTCTCCTCGCGTTCGCGGCGGCACTGGAGACCTACACCCCTCTGGGAGCTGCCCGATGACGCGATCACGACGGACGCGGCTGCTGGCGATCCCCCTCGTCTGGCTGCCCACCATCCTCGGCGTCGGGGTGTACGTCTGCACACGCGACTTCGCGCATACCCGGCGCCAAGTCGCGCTGGGCCACCACGTCACGTGGCCGCCACGCGCCAAGCCCGGGCCCAAGCCCGCCGCGGTTGACGCGACGGAGCGCCTGCTCGGCACGCTCGTGCACCTGGCAACGATCGCCGCGCTCGGCGTCGGGGTGATCGCGGTGCTCATCCTCATAACCCGGACACGGCATCGCAGCCGCCGCGCGCGGGCGATGACCCGCTGGCAACTGCGCCTCGGACGCGACGACCTCGCCAACCCCTACCGCGTCCAGGAGGCGTTTGAGGGCATCGCCGGCGCGATCGCGCCGCGCTGGTATGAACGGGTCTGGCGGGGATGCGACAGCTTCGCGATGGAGGCCCACTGGCTCCCCGACCAATCCATCCGCTTCACCGTCGCGGCGCCCAACTACCTCGCCCGCGCGATCCGCGGCCCGCTGGAGGATCTCTACCCGGATGTCGAGCTGCAGGAGGTCGCGGGCGAGCCGACGTGGGGACACGCCGTCACCCGCCTGAAGAAAACGCGCGCGTTCGTCCTGTCGATCCAGACCAACCGCAACTACGAGCACGCGTTCACCGAGTCGCTCGTCGCGCTGCTCTCCGCGCACGAGGCTGAGACGACGGTGCAGCTCGTGCTCGTCCCGGCACCCGGCTTGGTGTACCGGCGCGCGCGGCGGCTGCTCAAGGGCCGCGAACGGTCGCTGCAGCACGCCGACCATCGCGACCCCGGCGAGCTCGGCATCGACTCCGTCCTTGAGGCCAAGGAGCTCAAGGGCGCGCTGGAACTGCAGCACCGCTCACTGCTGAGCTTCGATCTGCGCGTCGTCGGCGCCGACCCGACGACGGTGCGGCGCGTCGCCGGGCTCTTCGCCCAGCTGCGATCCGAGAACGAACTCGGCGCCCGTCACATCCACCTGCGCCGGCGCCTGTACGCAAGACGTGCGCGGCTCGCCATCCCCAATCCGCTCCCGGGATGGCGGACGGGCGTGTTCTCGACGTCTGAGCTGGCGACGCTGTGGCAGCTCCCTCGGGCTCGCGTCAAGCACGCGCGGCTGCCGCGCGCGACCGTGCGCCGCGCGATGGCGCCGCCTGAGATCGACCGGGTCAGCGCGCGCGTCCTGCTGCACGACGAGCGCGGCCCGGTCGCCATCGCCCCCGAGGACCGCAAGTACGGCCATGCCCTCATCGGTGGGCAGGGCGGTGGCAAGAGCTCGGTGATGGCGCGCCACTTCGCCAACGACACGCGCGATCGCGGGCGCGCAATCATCCTGCTCGATCCAACGGGACCGCTCGCCGAGCTGTGTCTCGGGCTTGTACCGGCTGATCGGACGGTGCACTACCTCGACCTCGGGCGGCCCGAGGTCGGGCTGAACCCGCTGAGCATCGACGCGGCGCCCGGTGCGCGAGCGGCCGTGTTCCTGCAGGCCCTCACCGAGGCCAATCCGCCGGGTTCGATCCAGGCTGCGTCGGACTCGTTCCTCCGCCAAGCCGTATCGGCAGTCTGCACCGTCGAACGCACGCCGACCCTCTGGCACGTCTACCGGATGCTCGACTTCGGCGCGTCGCAGTACCGCAGGAAGGTCGTCGCGCAGCTCAGCCAGATCACGGGCGCCGAGTTCGCCAGGCGCTACTGGCAGCGCGAGTTCCCTGCCCTGATCAAGGATCGTGGCTACGCCGCCCAAGCGCTCAACCCACCACGCAACAAGATCGAGCGACTCATCTCCACGCGCGAGATCGACACTCTCCTACGCCACCCGATGCCGCTGGACCTCGAAGGCATCATCGAGCGCGGCGAGGTACTGATCGTCGCCGGCGCCAAGGCGGCGGTCGGCGAGGACAACACGATCCTGGTCGCGCACCTGCTGCTACAGCTTCTCCACCGAGCGATCCAGGCTCAGCAGGACCTGGCGCAGCAGCGCAGGCGCCCAGTGTCGCTGCTCATCGACGAGGCCCACAACGTGCTCACCCCGTCGGTCGCCAAAATGCTCGCAGAGGGCCGATCCGCCGGTCTCGAGGCAGTGTTCGCGTGGCAATACTCCGCGCAGATCCGCGACGACGTCATTCGCTCAGGCGTGCGATCGCTGCTGCAGTCGATCTCGATCTTCCGCATGCGCGAGATGGAG
>DASUPL010000120.1:0-3097 GCA_036281155.1 Solirubrobacteraceae bacterium
ACTGGCGCGGCGCGGCGCGCGCGCTCGCGAGCCCGTCCGCGCGCGGGCGCGCGATCGTGGTCGAACGCTACGGGTCCGTGCCGCTGTCGGTCTACCTCCCGCGCACACGAGCGCTCGCGGGCGCCGATATCCGCACGCGCGAGCTGGACTTCGTCGTGCTGCGCACCCGGCGCACCGGGCGCTCGCCGCTGCCCCCGACGCCGCCGAGAACGCCGCCGCCGGGCTTCCGCTTCGCCGGCGCCCGTCAGACCTCCACGTACGCCGTGTCGCGGTTCCTCGCGCCCCGCGCCACCGTTGTCACGCTCGCGCGCGTGCGGCGCTCGAGCGAACCGCAGGCCGAAGTCGTGGCCCAGTCGGGCGCCTAACGCTCCTCCTCCGCGTGCCGCACGATCAGCGCCAGCAGGCCGATCTGCGCCGCGAACAGCACCGTGAAGCGCGCGTCCACACCGGTGAAGCTCGCCGTCGTGTCGATCGCGACGAGCCCTCCCATCCCGGCGAGCGAGCCGAGCGCGAACGCGCGTGCGAGCGGCTCGAGGCCTCTGCGCCACGCCTGCCACGCGAGCGCCGCGCTGCCGAGCATCACGCCCAAGTACGCACACAGACCGAGGATGCCGAGCTTCAGCCAGTACCACAGCGCGGCGAAGTGCACGTACTGGCGTCCTTCTTCGTGTTCGACGGGCAGCGGCCGGACCGTGGCGGCCCAGGGAATCGTCATGCCCAAGCCGCTGAGCGGGTGCGCGCGAATCTCGCCGAGCACGTTCGCGCGCTCGTCCAGGCGGTAGCGATCCTCGAGGTTGGCTTCCAGCTTCGTCGGGTTCAGCGTGGCGGCGCGCTTGGCGATCGGGAGCTGGGAGGACTGGAAGCTGATCGTGCCCAGCAGCCAGACCGCCACGGCGACGGCGGCGATCGCCTGCACCAGCACGCGACGACCCGCCGGCGAGGTGCCGAGCACGAGCACGAGCGCCAGTCCCAGCAGCGAGGCGATCCAGAACGAGCGCCTGTAGGAGAGCAGCAGGCACGCGACGAGCAGGACGCTCGGCAGCGACAGCCACAGCGGCGGCTTCGCGCGCGCCAGCAGCGCCGCGAGGACGGTCAGCGACGCGACCATGATCAGCCAGTTGGCGGCCGGTTCGTAGTAGCTCAACGTCGCCGTGCCTTCGACGGAGAGGCCGAAGCCGCCGAGCACCTCGGCCACCCCCAGCGCCGCCTTGACGATCGCGAGGACCGCCAGGCCACCGAGCAGCCGCGTGAGCTGGGCGCGGTTCAGGCGCAGGTTCGCCACGGCGATCGGCAGCAGCAGCAGGTAGGCGAGCACGTGCTCTGAGACCAGTACGTAGCGGATGCCCGTGCCGTTCGCGTGCCCGACGACCGCCCCGGCGAGCATCGCCAGTCCGAGCAGCAGCAGCGGCGGCTTCAGCGCTTGCGGCAGCCACAGCGTTCGGCGCGTGCGCATCAGGTCCAGGGCGAGCGCCGCGATCGCGACGACGAACAACACGTCCAGCAGCGTCACGTACTTGTACAGCTGCGTGTAGAGCTGCGACGTGAACGTCAGGATCCCGAACGTGGGGCCCTCGCAGAGGATCGTGAGGCCCACCACGAGGCCGATCGACAGCAGCGGCCTGGATAGGAGCACGACGAGCAGCAGCAGCGCCAGCGGCAGCAGCAGTCCCTCCGTGCCGAACTTGTGCGCGCCCGCGAGCACCAGCACGCCGGTGCTCCCCATCGCGAGCGCCGCGAGCAGGTACTCCCCCCGCTCGAGCCCCAGTAGCCGCAGCCTCCGCGCGACCATCGC
The DNA here is from genome assembly GCA_036281155.1 of Solirubrobacteraceae bacterium. GTDB lineage: Bacteria > Actinomycetota > Thermoleophilia > Solirubrobacterales > Solirubrobacteraceae > Palsa-744. Next base: position 1,793 of record DASUPL010000120.1, read on the forward strand.
CAGCAGGATCCCCTTAGCGGGACAGGTCCCGGCTCTTGGCGCGCGCGGGTCTCGAGAGCTCGTCCACTTTCACGTCGAGCACGGGGTCCTCGCTCACGACCTGACCGTAGCCGTAGCCATAGCCATAGCGTCCGGATTCGGGCAGGCCCGTGACCACGATGCCCAGCGGTTCGACCATCTGGCGGTCGAGGATCCCGCGCGCGCGGCGCGCGTCCTCGCGGCTGGTCTTGTTCGCGCGCGCGACCACGATCGAGGCGTGGATCGCGGGGCTGTTGAGCAGCACCTGCGCATCCGCGATCGGGTTCAGCGGCGGGGCGTCCACGATCACCATGCCGTCGCCGTCGAGGAGCCCCGTGATCATGTCCGCGATGCGCTCGGAGCCCAACAGCTCCGATGGGTTGTGCGGGAGCCGACCGGCGGGCAGGACCGAGAGGTTGGGGATGTCCGCGAACGGCTCCACGAGCAGCTCGCTCACGGGCGTGCCCTGCGTGAGCGCGTTCGTCAGGCCGTCGTTCGTGTCGAAGCTGAAGTGCTCGGTGAACGAGGGGCGGCGCAGGTCCAGCTCGATCAGCACGACGCGGCGTCCGGTGAGGGCGATCGCGTGGGCGAGGTCCACCGCGACGGTGGTCTTGCCCTCGCCGAGGATCGCGCTGGTGACCATCAGCGTGTCGATCTGGCGTGTGACCGCGGCGAAGTCGAGGGCGCTGCGCAGGATGCGGTAGGGCTCGAGCGAATCGCCACGGTCGGTGGCGCGCCGCGGGCGAAACGCGGCCTGCGTCACTTCCGTGAGCGCCGGCACGCGGTACTCCTGTTCGAACTCCGCGACCGTCTTGATGCGCCGGTCGAGCGACTCGACCGTGAACACGGCCGCGAACGCCACCGCGATGCCGATCAGCAGTCCGATGACGACGGCCGTCGTCAGGCTCGAGCCGGTGGGCTTCGTCGGCGCGCTCGCCGTGCCGATGATGCTCGCGCCGCCGCCCGCGACCGCGCGCAGCTCCGCGAGTCGCTGCAGCGACTGCTGCAGGTTGGTGCGTTCGATCGATCCGTCGGGCAGCGCCGAGAGCTCCTGCTGCAGGCGGCTCTGCACGGTGCCGATCTCGGTCAGCTCGGACCTCGCCCTGAACGCGATGTACTGCTCGGCGAAGGCGTTCGCCAGGCGCGCCGCGACCGACGGCACGCCAGAGGAGGCGATGATGTTCAGGACGTTGGCGTTCGGCTCGGCTTCCACATCGACCTGTTCGAGCAGTTCGCTCGCTTTCAAGCGTGTGTGGAGCTGACGCCGCACGCCTTCGGCGACTTCGA